>JAVEYE010000080.1:0-12666 GCA_034003665.1 Rhodospirillales bacterium
GCGGCGTCGCCGTTTCGGGCAGGCCCAGCATGAGCCGGACGTCGCGCATGCGAAGCTGCACGACGCGCGCCGTGAGCCGCTTGCCCCGCGCCCCGACGAACAGCGGATCACCGGGTTCCAGCCCGTAGGGGCAGGCGGCCAGATAGGCGGCGATGGCCTCCCGCACCACCGGCAGCACCGGCACCAAGCGCTGCTTGTTGCCCTTGCCGGTGACGACCAGGGTATCGCCGGCCGGCGCCTGACCGCGATTGAGCGACAGCGCCTCGCCGATGCGCAGTCCGCAACCGTAAAGAAGGGTCAGCACGGCGACATCACGTTTGGCGATCCAGGGGGCGTCGGCAAACTCGCCGACCGCCTGCACGGTCTCCAGGGCGTCGGCGACCTCGAGCGCCTTGGGCACCGACTTGGCCAGCCTCGGCGTGCGCACGATGGCAAGCGCCGGATTGTGCAGGCCGCCGCGGCGGTCCATGAAGCGGAAGAAGCCGCGCACGGTCGACATGGCGCGCGCCGTGGAGGCGCGCGACAGGCCGTCGCCGGCGCGCCGGGCCAGCCAGCCGCGGAAATCGCCGGCCGTCAACCCCCCGAGATCCTCGAGGCCGGGCGGAAATCCGAGATGGTCGGCAACGAAGGCCAGGAAGCCCGCCATGTCGCGGCCATAGGCATCGAGAGTGTGCGGCGAGGCGCGGCGCTCGTCGGCGAGCCAGGACCGCCACGCCTCGATGGCGGCGATCACGGCAGGCTGGGCGGGATAGCGGATCAGTCGGGCTTTTCCAGGCATCGCAGGATGCAGGCCTCGACGACTTGCGCCAGGAAGGCGACCAGTTCGGTACCCTGGCCGGGCTGGAAGGTGGCGTCGCGCGACCCCAGCGCCAGGATTCCGCTCGGCGTCGTCGGCCCGGACCGCAGGCGGGCCAGCGCGGCGGAACGAACGAGGCCGGCGGCGGCGCCGAAGATGGTGCCGTCGTCCCCGATCTCACCCAGCAGGATCACCTGGCGGTCGGGACCGAACACCGCGTCGACCGTCCCCGGCTTGAATTCGCGCAACGGCGCGGCCTGTGGCATCGGCGCGCCCGTGCCGACCGGCTCGAAGCCCAGCGTGGCGACGTCGACGTCGAGAAGCAGCGGCAGGTCGTCGGCGATGATGTGGGCGAGGCCGTCGAAATCCGCCGCCTCGATCAACGCCAGCACGGCGGCGTGGACGCGGGCCTGGCTCGACATGTTGCCGCGGCTGGTCTCGATCACCTCGAGCGCGTCGCGGCGCAGAACCTCGATCTCGCCGCGCAGGCGGTCCAGCACGTACTTTTGCATGTCGATGACGCCATCGCCGGTCCAGCGCAGGGGCGGCGTCATCGTTTCGAGCAGCGCTTCGCGCCCAAGGAAGAAATCGGGATTGTCCTGCAAATAGCGCGCAACATCGGTGGCGGCCGGCGCCTGTCCATCCGTGGCCCTGGTCGTCTTGGCTTGTTCGCTCATGCCGGCTCCCGTTTGACGGACACTTTCATCGCCCGTCGCTCATTCCCCCTGGGCCGTCCGGCCCATCACCGTTAGAGTGTAACCCATGCCGAATCCGCGCGCCAGTTCGCCCGGCACGGCGCGGCGGATCAGCGTTCTGCTGCCGCTGCCCCTGGCCGGGCCCTACGATTACCGGCTGCCGTCCCACTTGGCGGCGGCGCCCGGTGATTTCGTCGCGGTGCCGCTGGGCGGGCGCCAGCGTGTCGGCGTCGTGTGGGGCGATGCGGCGGGCGGCATCGACGAGGCGCGGCTCAAGGACGTCGGGGAGCGCCTCGACGCGCCGCCGCTGCCCGAGGTCAGCCGTGCCTTCGTCGATTGGGTGGCGCGCTATACGATATCGGCGCCGGGCGCCGTGCTGCGCATGGCGATGAGTGTGCCGGACGCCCTGCTGCCGCCAGCCGCCGTCATCGGCTACCGCATGGCGCCGCATGCCCCGGAGGTGCGCTTCACAAGGGCCCGGCGGCGCGTCGTCAACCTGCTGGCCGAGGGGCCGCCGCGGACATCCGGCGAACTGGCCCGCGAGGCCGGGGTCGGCCCCTCGGTGGTGGCCGGACTGGCGGCGGCCGGGGTCATCGAGCGGGTCGACCTGCCGCCGGTTCCCGCCTTTGCCGTGCCCGACTGGGCCCGGCCCGGCCCCGACCTGTCGGCCGAGCAGGGCCCGGCCGCAGCCGAACTGCGCCGTCGCGTCGCCGAGGGCGGTTTCTCGGTGACGGTGATCGACGGCGTGCCCGGCTCGGGCAAGACCGAGGTCTACTTCGAGGCGGTGGCCGAGGCCCTGGCCCGCGGCCGCCAGGCCCTTGTGCTGCTGCCCGAGATTGCGCTGACCGCCCAATGGCTGGCCCGCTTCACGGCCCGCTTCGGGACGGCCCCGGCCGCGTGGCATTCGGAACTTGCCCCGGCCCGGCGGCGCGCCACATGGCGCGCGGTGGCGACGGGCGAGGCTCGGGTCGTCGTTGGGGCGCGCTCGGCCCTTTTCCTGCCCTATCCCGAACTTGGCCTGATCATCATCGACGAGGAGCACGACGCCGCCTTCAAGCAAGAGGAAGGCGTCGTCTACAACGCGCGGGACATGGCGGTGGTGCGGGCCCGCCTGGGCGACATCCCGGTGGTGCCGGTATCGGCGACCCCGTCGCTGGAAACGCTGACCAACATCGAGGCCGGCCGTTACGCGGGCGTCCATCTGCCCAACCGCCACGCCGGGGCCACCCTGCCCACGGTTTCGGTCGTCGATATGCGAACCCAGACCCTGCCGGCAGACCGCTGGCTGTCGGCGGACTTGCGCCAAGCGCTGGCCGCGACGCTCGCCGCCGGAGGCCAGGCCATGCTGTTCCTCAATCGCCGCGGCTACGCGCCGCTGACGCTCTGCCGGCGCTGCGGACACCGATTTCAGTGTCCGCGCTGCACGGCCTGGCTGGTCGAGCACCGCTACCGCAATGGCACGCCCCGCCTGCAATGCCATCATTGCGGTTATTTCGCGGCGGCGCCGGCCGTCTGCCCCTCGTGCGCCGCGCCCGACAGCCTGGTCGCCTGCGGCCCCGGCGTCGAGCGTCTGGCCGAAGAGGTGGACGCCCTTTTCCCCGGGGTGCGTCGGGCCGTGGCGGCCAGCGACACCCTGACCGGCCCCGGCGCCGCCGAGGCGCTGATCCGGGCCATCGAAGGCCACGAGATCGACGTCATCGTCGGTACCCAGGTCGTTGCCAAGGGGTACCATTTCCCGCTTTTGACGCTGGTCGGGGTAATCGACGCCGACCTCGGGCTATCGGGCGGCGACCTGCGGGCCGCCGAACGTACCTACCAGCTTCTCTACCAAGTCGCCGGTCGGGCGGGGCGCGGCGTCGATCCCGGCCACGTGGTGGTGCAGACCTACGTGCCGGACCATCCGGTGATCGCGGCGCTGGCGGCCGGCGAGCGCGACCGCTTCTTCGCCGCCGAGGCCGAGGCGAGACGGGCCACCGGCATGCCGCCCTTCGGGCGCTTGGCCGCCCTCATCCTGACCGATGCCGACGAGGGTCGGCTCGATGCCTTGGCCCGCGAGTTCGCCCGTGCCGCGCCCCGCCAGCGGGGCGTAGAGGTGTTGGGTCCGGCGCCGGCACCCCTTGCCCTGCTGCGCGGCCGCCACCGCCGACGTTTCCTGGTGAAGACCGAAAAGACGACCAACCTCCAGGCCTACATGCGCCGCTGGCTGGCCGGCGTGCGGGTGCCGGGCGGTGCGCGGGTGACCGTCGACATCGACCCCTACAGCTTCCTGTGAGACGGTCTCGCGGGGCGGCGGAAAAAGTTCTGAGAAGGGCGGCCAGCAGGGTTGTCATCGAAGCCGGCGCACCTATCTACGGGGGGCTTCATCGCGTCTCATGTTCGATGCGCCATCGCCTTGCACCTCCCCTATGGGTATGGTAGATCAACCGCGGCCAAATGCCAAAATGGGCTAGTTTGTCACATGGAGGCGGTTGGTTGCTCTGGGAGAGCGACGGCTTTCGTTACGCGAGGACGACTGGGGAAACGAGCCGGGGAAGCAGCGAGTGGCTGTCGAAAGTTCAGGTTCTGCGGGTGTTGCCGATCGCTATGCAATGGCGCTTTTCGACTTGGCGGTGGCCGATGATCGGCTTGATGCCATCGCGACGGATCTTCGAGAGGTGGGCCGACTGATCGGCGAGTCCGCGGACCTCCGCAGGCTTTTCGGTTCGCCGGTGGTGAGTCGCGAGGACCAAGGAAAGGCTGTCGCTGCCCTGGCCGAGCGGGTCGGCCTGGACGACCTGACCCGCCGATTCCTGGGGGTGCTTGCCCGCAACCGGCGTTTGGCGGCCCTGTCGACCGTTATCGATACCTTCCTGGCCCAGCTTGCCGTGGCCCGCGGCGAAACCACCGCCGAGGTGGCGTCGGCCCGTCCGTTGACCGACACGCAAGTCGACGAGCTCAAGTCCGCCCTGAAAAAGGCGGTGGGGGGCGATATCGTCCTCAACCAGCGGGTCGATCCGAACCTGTTGGGCGGCCTCGTCGTCAAGATCGGCTCTCGCATGGTCGACAACTCGCTTCGCACCAAACTTCAACAGCTACGCCTTGCCATGAAGGGAATTGGGTGATGGACATCCGTCCCGCGGAAATCTCCGCCATTCTGAAAGAGCAGATCGCCACGTTCGACACCGACGCGGAGGTCGCCGAGGTTGGGCGGGTGCTCACCGTTGGTGACGGCATCGCCCGCATTTACGGCCTCGACAAGGTGCAGGCCGGCGAGATGGTGGAATTTCCGGGCGGCATCAAGGGAATGGCCCTCAATCTGGAAGCCGACAATGTCGGCGTCGTCGTCTTCGGCGACGACCGCACCATCAAGGAGGGAGACGTCGTCAAGCGAACAGGCTCCATCGTCGACGTGCCGGTCGGCAAGGGGCTTCTCGGCCGCGTGGTCGACGCCCTGGGCCAGCCCATCGACGGCAAGGGCGCCATCGAATCGGATGAACGCCGGGTGGTCGACGTCAAGGCGCCGGGCATCATCCCGCGTCGCTCGGTCCACGAGCCGATGCAGACAGGCATCAAAGCGATCGATGCGCTGATCCCGATCGGCCGCGGCCAGCGCGAACTGATCATCGGCGACCGCCAAACCGGCAAGACCGCGGTGATCCTGGACACGATCATCAACCAGAAGCGCATCAACGAGGCGGCGAGCGACGAGAAGGACAAGCTCTACTGCATCTATGTCGCGATCGGCCAGAAACGCTCGACGGTGGCCCAGATCGTCAAGGTGCTCGAGGAGTACGGCGCGATGGAGTACACCGTCGTGGTCGCGGCCACGGCCTCGGAGCCTGCGCCCCTTCAGTTCCTGGCGCCCTACACCGGCTGCACGATGGGCGAGTTCTTCCGCGACAACGGCATGCACGCCGTCATCTTCTACGACGACCTGTCGAAACAGGCGGTGGCCTATCGTCAGATGTCGCTGCTGCTGCGTCGCCCGCCCGGGCGCGAGGCCTATCCTGGCGACGTCTTCTATCTGCATTCGCGCCTCTTGGAACGCGCCGCCAAGATGAACGACGAGAACGGCGGAGGGTCGCTGACCGCCCTTCCGGTCATCGAAACCCAGGCCGGCGACGTTTCGGCCTACATCCCGACCAACGTGATTTCGATCACCGACGGCCAGATGTTTCTGGAAACCGAACTTTTCTACAAGGGCATCCGCCCCGCGCTCAACGTGGTAATCTCGGTAAGCCGCGTCGGATCGGCCGCCCAGAACAAGGCGATGAAGAAGGTGGCCGGCTCGATCAAGCTGGAATTGGCGCAATATCGCGAGATGGCGGCGTTCGCCCAGTTCGCCTCGGATCTCGACACTTCCACCCAACGTCTCCTCGAACGCGGCGCCCGTTTGACCGAAATCCTCAAGCAGGGCCAGTTCATGCCGATGCCGGTGGAAGATCAGGTTGTCTCCATCTATGCCGGCGTGAAGGGCTTCCTTGACAAGATCGCCATCGGCGACGTCACCCGTTTCGAGGCGGCCCTGCTTGAATCCATCCGCGCCAATGGCGCCGACATTCTCAAGACGATTCGCGTCGAGAGGGCCCTTTCAGACGAAACCGCCAAGAAGCTGGACGACTTCCTCGGCAACTTCGCCAAGAGCTTCTCCTAAGGTCGAGGGAACCGGGACCGCGGCGGCGCAAAGGCAGGATCGATGTCCAATCTCAAGGATCTGAGAATCCGCATCCATAGCGTCCGCTCGACGCAGAAGATCACGTCGGCCATGAAGATGGTGGCGGCCTCCAAGCTCCGCCGCGCCCAGATGGCGGTCGAGGATTCCCGGCCTTACGTCGAACGGATGACCCGCATGCTGAGCGAGTTCGCCTCCAGCCTGCCGGAGGGGGCGCCGGTGCCGCCGCTGCTGGCTGGAACCGGCAATGACGAAACCCACCTGATCGTCGTCGTCACCGCCGATCGCGGCCTGTGCGGGGGCTTCAATGGCAACGTCGTGCGCGAGGTGCGCCGCCGGGTCCGCGATCTCAAGGGTAAGGGCAAGACCGTCAAGATCCTGTGCCTGGGCAAGAAGGGCCGGGACGCGCTGCGCGGCCAGTTCCGCAAGGAGATCATCGACACCGTCGAGGGCTTGACCCGCAACGTCGTGGATTTCGAGACGGCAAGCGGCATCGCCGCGCGCATTGCCGACATGTTCTCCAAGGAGGAGTTCGACGTCTGCACGATGGTCTACACTCGCTTTCAGTCGGCGATGACCCAGCACGTCACGGTGCGCCAGATCGTTCCCCTCGCCGCGCAGGCGGCGGACGCCCCCGAAGAGGGGGGCGCCAAGACGGTGGCCGAACCGCTGGGCATGTATATTCTGGAGCCGAGCGAGGAGGAGATCCTTGACATCCTGGTGCCGCGCAATCTGGCCGTGCAGCTCTATCACGCGCTGACCGAAAGCTATGCCTCCGAGCAGGGGGCGCGGATGACCGCCATGGATAACGCCACCCGCAACGCGGGCGACATGATCGATGCGTTGACGCTCACCTACAACCGGACGCGCCAGTCCGTCATCACCAAGGAATTGATCGAGATCATCTCCGGCGCCGAGGCCCTTTAGGGGCGGCGTCGGACCGTCGAGCAGGAGTCCGAGCCATGAAGAAGAACAACGTCGGGGCCATTACCCAGGTTCTTGGGGCCGTGGTCGACGTGCATTTCGCGGAGGAGCTTCCCGAAATGCTCACCGCGCTTCACGTCGACAACCACGGCAACCGGCTGGTTCTCGAGGTGGCCCAGCATCTGGGCGAGCACGTGGTGCGCGCCGTGGCCATGGATACCACCGACGGCTTGGTGCGGGGCCAGGAGGTGATCGACACCGGTGAGCCGATCACCGTGCCGGTCGGACCCGAGACGCTGGGGCGCATCATCAACGTGGTGGGCGACCCGGTCGATATGCGCGGCCCGGTCAAGACCAAGCAGCGCTACCCCATTCACCGACCGGCTCCGCTGTTCGTCGAACAGTCGACGGAAACCGAGATTCTGACGACCGGAATCAAGGTCATCGACCTCATCGAACCGTATCCAAAGGGCGGCAAGGTCGGCCTGTTCGGCGGCGCCGGGGTGGGCAAGACCGTCGTCATCATGGAGTTGATCAACAACATCGCCAAGGCCCACGGCGGCTATTCGGTATTCGCCGGCGTCGGCGAGCGGACCCGCGAGGGCAACGACCTCTATCACGAGATGATAGAATCGGGGGTCATCGACATCGAGGGCAAGAACTCCAAGGCGGCCCTGGTCTACGGCCAGATGAACGAGCCGCCGGGCGCGCGCGCCCGGGTCGGCCTGTCCGGTCTGACGCTGGCCGAATACTTCCGCGACGAGGAGGGCCAGGACGTGCTCTTTTTCGTCGACAACATCTTCCGTTTCACCCAGGCCGGTTCCGAGGTGTCGGCGCTTCTGGGCCGCATCCCGTCGGCGGTGGGCTACCAGCCGACGCTGGCCACCGACATGGGCACCCTTCAGGAGCGCATCACCTCGACCAAGAAGGGTTCGGTCACCTCGGTTCAGGCCATTTACGTGCCGGCCGACGATCTGACCGACCCGGCGCCGGCGACTTCGTTCGCCCACCTTGACGCCACGACCGTGCTGAGCCGTTCGATCGCCGAACTTGGCATCTATCCGGCGGTCGATCCGCTCGACTCGACCTCGCGCGTGCTCGATCCGCGCGTCGTCGGCAAGGAGCACTACGAAACCGCCCGCGAGGTGCAGCGCATCCTGCAGACCTACAAGTCCCTGCAGGACATCATCGCCATCCTCGGCATGGACGAACTGTCGGAAGAGGACAAGCTGACGGTGGCGCGCGCCCGCAAGATCCAGCGGTTCCTCTCCCAGCCCTTCCACGTGGCCGAGGTGTTCACCGGGTTCTCCGGGGTTTTCGTCAACCTGGAAGACACCATCAAGGGCTTCAAGGGCATTGTCGCCGGTGATTACGACCATCTGCCCGAGGCCGCCTTCTACATGGTCGGCACTATCGAGGACGCGGTGGCCAAGGCGAAAAAGCTGGCCGCCGAGGCCGCCTAAGAGGCGGCGAGGGGAGCCCAAGACATGGCCGAACGGGTCCAGTTCGAATTGGTGACGCCGGAACGAATCGTCGTCGCCGAGGAAGCCGACCTGGTGGTGGTGCCGGGTGGCGACGGCAGTTTCGGCGTGCTGCCGGGCCATGCGCCGCTGCTCTCGACCCTGCGGCCCGGCGTCGTCGACATTTACGAGGGGGACAAGGTGACGGCCCGCATCTTTGTGGCCGGCGGCTTTGCGGAGGTCGCCGAGGACCGCTTCACCGTCCTGGCCGACGAGGCGCTGGCCGTGGAGGACATCGATGCCGCCGCCGCCGCCGAGAGGCTGACCAAGGCCGGCGAGGCATTGGCCCGCGCCCAGACCGGCGACGAGGACACCGCCGCCGCCGAGGCTGAAGTCGCCGTCGCCGAGGCAATGGTCGCCGCGGCCGGCGCCCACTGATTCCTATCGCGTTTCCGGGTCGTCCTTCGCTGACCGGCGGGTCGGTCCGCGCAGGCCGAAATGGCGCACCAAGGCGCGCCAATTGCAGGCGACGTGGATTGCTGCGGCAATGATGAAGACGATGGCCGCAACTTCGTGAAGCTCCCACCAATCATGGCGGCTGATTCCCAGGAAAACTGCGGTTTTCCCGAATCCCCGCTGGCCGCCACCGGGGGTCAGCAGCATGACGATTCCCGAGGTGACGAGGGGCAGGAATCCGAAGACGGTCGCCAGGGTCGAAATCCGGCGGAGCGGCGATCGTGCCATCCACATCCTCCCATGCTCTTTCCGCCGTTCAAAGCGGGTCGGCATCGCCGTTGATGACGGCATTGGGGGCATCCTAGACCGATGCGTGTAACTCGCGTGTGTCGGGGAGTAGGGAAAATGGTAACCGAATGTTTCTGCTCAGGCGCTGCTGGTGCGCGCCGGCGTCAATCGGCCGCGTCGTCGGGATCCCAGCCCAGGCGTTCGGAGAGTGCCCGGGCCAGGGCGAACAGGGGGGTTCGCAGGTCGCGCAGCTTGCGGCGCGTCATGCGGCTTTTGGGCCCGAGCGCGCACAGGGAGGCCACCACATGGCCCGAATAGCCGAAGACCGGCGCCGCGACGCAGCGGATGCCCTCGATGTGCTCCTCGTCGTCGATGGCGCAGCCCACCGAGCGGATCCGCTTGAGTTCGGTTTCCAGGGCTGCCCGCTCGACGATGGTTCGCGGCGTGAACCGCTCGAACGGGGCGCCTTCCAGATAGCCGGCCTGTTCCAGCGCCGGCAGCCAAGCGAGGACCGCCTTGCCGACCGCCGTGGCATGGATGGCGCGTCGGGTGCCGAGGTCCTGCACGACCCGCACCGGACTGTCGGGGTCGCGTTTGGCGACGATGGTGATTCCGCCGTCGTGATAGGCGGCAAGACTCGACCCCTCCTCGCTGCGCCGGGTCAGTTCGGCGATATAGGGCTGGGCGATCTCGCCCAGTTGCTCGGGCGTCCAGGTGCGTCCCGTGAGGCGGAAAAGCCGGGCGGCCGGCTCGTAGCCGCGCGACGACGGGTCCTGATGCAGATAACCCATTCCAACCAGAGCCTGCAGAAGATGATGGGTGGTCGAGCGGTGCAGCCCGGTCCGTCGGGCGATCTCTACAAGGCTGCTGACGCCGCCACGCGCCGAAACCGCCTCAAGGATGCGCAATCCGCGCCCCAGCGATTGGTGCGTCGCCGACCCATCGGCATGGCTTCGATCGGAGCAAGATTTCATTATATGAGAAGCAATTGACAGCTAATTTTCATAACTTAAAATACTCGTTCGTCGTTTCCTGTCAAGGGAGATGCGTGACCGCGGAGCGATGCGACGAACCATGCGGGAACGGGGGAGGGCGAGGGGCCGGAACCGATGTTGTCCGCCGCTCGTCGCCAGTGGGGACCGGCGGCGGGCGGTCGAAAGCTCCCTAAGAAAAATCCACGGCCGAAGGCCGGACAAGGCGCCATCCGATGGAAAGGCGGCTCAAATCGAGGAGGAAGGCTGATGAAACAGACGTTTGGAATAGGGGTTTCCGGGGCGCTGGCGGCTGTGCTGCTGCTGGGGACACCGGCGTCGGCACAGCAATCGAAAGTGACCCTCAATATGGCCAGCACGTTTCCCGGCAGCATGTTTCTGCTGGGCGACGCGGCGACCAAGCTGCCGGCCAAGGTGGCCAGGGTTTCCGGCGGCGAGGTCGAGATCAAGTTCTTCGAGCCGGGCGCCCTGGTGCCGGCGGCCGAGTCCGTCAACGCGGTGTCGGCCGGCTCGGTGGATGCCGCCTGGGCCGGCGCCGGCTGGTTCGCGGGCCGCGATTCGGCGTTCAACATGTTCTCGTCGGTGCCATTCGGACCCGGCATCGGCGAATACCTGGCCTGGATGTATCACGGCGGCGGCCTCGAGGCGGCCCGCGAGATGTTCGCCAAGCAGGGCGTCTACAACGTTCCCTGCTCGATCATCCCGCCAGAGGCTTCGGGCTGGTTCCGCAAGGAGATCAAGTCCCCGGCGGATTTCAAGGGCATCAAGATGCGCTTCTTCGGGCTCGGCGCCAAGGTGATGGAGAAGCTGGGCGTCGCCACCCAGCAACTGGCGCCGGGCGAGATCTTCCAGGCGTTGCAGTTGGGGACCATCGACGCCACCGAGTTCTCGCTGCCCGCCATCGACGAGAAACTGGGATTCTATCAGGTGGCCAAGTATTACTACTTCCCGGGCTGGCATCAGCAGGCGACGCTTTTCGACGTCTACGTCAACCTCAAGAAGTGGGACGCCATGGCTGACAAGCACAAGGCGGCCATCGAGATGGCGTGTGCCGACATGATCCGCGAGGGAATCTCGCTCGGTGAGGCGACGCAGGGCAAGGCCATCCAGTCGATGAAGGCCAAGGGTGCCGAGATTCGTCAGTGGCCGCCCGAAATGCTGGCCGTTTTCGAAAAGGGCTGGAACGAAGTGGTAGCCGAGGAATCGGCCAAGAACCCCAACTTCAAGAAGATCTACGATTCCTACACGGCGTTCCGTGCCGAATACGCCGCGTGGAAGGATGTCGGATACCTGAAATAACAACCGCCCGACCGCAACGGGCGGGAAAGGTGCGGGCATGAACGGAATGCTGGCGGCGAGCGAAGCGATCGAACGACTCGTCGCAAAGATCGCTCTCGCCGCCGGCTGGCTTTTCCTGGTCTGTACCGGCGTCATCATCTTTGACGTGGTGACGCGGAAGTTCGGCTATCAGCTTCCCGATTTCGGCTCGACCCGGCTGCAGGAGCTCGAATGGCACCTGCATGCTGCCATCTTCTCGCTTTGGCTGGGCATGGCCTATGTGAAGAACGCCCACGTGCGCATCGACGTGGCGCTGCGCGGTGCGTCGCTGCGCACCCAAGCCTGGCTGGAGCTCGTCGGCTGCGTCGTTTTCGCGCTCCCCTACTGTCTGGTCGGGCTTTACTTCAGCGCCGAGTACGCTTGGATCGCCTGGATCTACAACGAGGCATCGATTTCCGCGTCCGGCCTGTCCTACCGGTTCATCCCCAAGGGGGTTCTCTGCTTCGGATTCCTGCTGCTCCTGGCCGGTATCATCTCGGTGATGCTGCGCACCGTCGTCTATCTGTTCGGTCCCGCATCCCTGCGTGAGCGCAGCGCCTTCGCCGGCGTCACGCGGCGGGCGGCGGGGTGAGCGCCATGCTGGCCTGGCTTGCCCATCACCTGGCGCTCGTCATGTTCGGCGTACTCGGCGTCGCCCTTTTTTCCGGGTTCCCGGTCGGTTTCGTGCTGGGGGGAATCGGCATTCTTTTCGGGGCGCTGGGCATCGTGTTCGATGTCTTCCTGCCCATCCAGTTTTTCAACCTGCTGCCTCGCATCTGGGGGGGCGTCGCCTCCAATCCGGTGCTGGTGGCCATCCCGATGTTCATCTTCATGGGCACCGCGCTGGAGCGCAGCGGCATCGCCCATGAGCTTCTCAATTGCCTGCAGGTTCTGACCCGCCGGGTGCCGGGGGGGCTGGCCATGTCGGTGACCGTGATGGGAACCATCATGGCGGCGACCACCGGAATCGTCGGCGCTTCGGTGATCATGCTTACCCTGATCGCCATGCCCGCGATGACCGAGCGTGGCTACAAGGGTGAGTTGGCGGCCGGCACCATTGCCTCGGCCGGCACGCTGGGCATCCTCA
>JAVEYE010000081.1:0-12496 GCA_034003665.1 Rhodospirillales bacterium
AAAACGGCCGGGTATCCGGCCGTTTTTCTTTCGAGCGCGCGGTGACCCGGTTGTTCAGTCCGGCCAGCGGTTATGAAGCCACAACCACTGCTCGGGCGTATCGCGGACCCACCCCTCGATAATTTCGTTGATCCGGGTCATGATGGCCAGGATGTCGGCGTGTCGATCGCCGGTGTTGGGCAGATCGAGTGGCGGCAGCGCGATCAACTGGAAATGCGCCCCCTTGAGACGCCGGATCCTGCCCGGCACCACCGGGCAGCCGAACTTCAGCGCAAGGTCGGCCAACGCCGGCGCGGTCATGGCGTCCCGTCCCATGAAGGGAACGGGAATGCCGTTGTTCATCTTCTGGTCGACCATCATGCCCAGATGCTTGCCTTCCTTCAGCGACTTCAGGAGGGGCCGCGCGCCGGCCGAACCCTTGGGGATCAAGGCCCCCTCCACCGCCGAGCGTCCCTGACGGTACAGCCACTCGACCAGACGGTTGTTGGCCGAGCGGTAAACGCGGTCGAGGGGGACGCCACGCTGGGTGGCCCCCAGCGAAACGATTTCCCAGTTGCCGATGTGGGCCGAAAAGAAGATGCCGGGAAGGCCGTCCTCGCGCAGCAGATCGACGTGCTCGGCCCCGATCACCTCGACCCGCCCGCCCTTCTCGTAAAACTGGAACTCGCCCAGATGGGGAAACTCGGCCGCCACCCGCCCCAGGTTGTCCCACATGCCGCGCACGATCGCCGCGATCTCGGCCGGAGGCTTTTCGGGGAAGGTCCGCGAAAGATTGTGCACCGCCCTCTGTGAAAGCCGCATCCGGGGTCCGAACGTCCGCCCCAGCCATCCTCCGATCGCCGAGGCCGCGTCGAGAGGCATGACGCGAAAGAATGCGTACAGAAGGAACGCGGCGCACGCCCCGAGCGGCTGGATGCCGTAGCGGCGAACGAGGGGCCACAGTTGGTACTTCATGAAGCGGCGTCGACGATCGGTTGGAGCACTGTTTCCAGGGCCGCCTCGTCCTCCCATTCGACCCCGATTGTCAAGACTCGAACGTCGCCCGCCGGCGCGGACGGAAGACGCTGGGCGTCCTTGGCGGTGGTGACCAGCAGACCGCCCGTTGCCCGCGCACGGTCGCGAAGGGCGGCCAGATCGACCGCCGAATAGGGATGGTGGTCGGGGAAGGCGACCTCACCGCGCATGTGGCATCCGGCATCCCTCAGCGTTGAAAACAGTTTGCCGGGATTGCCGATTCCGGCAAAGGCGACGACGGATCGGCCCGCCAGATCGGCCAACTCGGGACCCGGAACCGTGTGGGCGCGCAGAATCGGCACGGCTCTGGCCGAAACCGCCTCGATCATGTCCGCGACCGCCGCCTCGTCCTTTCCCATCAGAACCACCGCGTCGGCCCGCGACAGTCCCGCGGCGACGCCTTCGCGCAGGGGACCGGCCGGCAGCCCACGCCCGTTGCCGAACCCCCTGCCGCCGTCGACGACGACAAAGGACAGATCCTTTGCCACCGACGGATTCTGGAAGCCGTCATCCATGACGATGGCGCCGGCCCCGGCCGCAACGGCGGCGCGACAACCGGCCACCCGGTCGCGCGAAACCCAGGTGGGTCCCCGGCGGGCCAGCAGCAGCGGTTCGTCCCCCACCTCGGCGAAGCCGTGGCGGTCCGCGTCGACCCGCACGGGGCCTCGCAGACGGCCGCCGTACCCTCGAGAAAGGAAATGAGCGGCGATGCCGCGTGCCGCCAGACGGTCCGCCACATCGATCGCCACCGGCGTCTTGCCCGCCCCGCCGACCACCAGGTTGCCAACGCACACGACCGGCACGCCGGCACGCCAGGGCCGCACCAATGCGGCGCGGCGGCTTGCAGCGAACCGATACGCCCAGGCGGCCGGTTCCAGCAACGTCGACAGAGCGCCGCCGCCGGGCGACCACCAAAAATCAGGCGCGCGCACCGCCACCCCCCGGTTCGACGGGCAACCGCTCGACAAACGGCGCCAGTTGCTCGACGATTCGGTCCAACACCTGGGCCTCGGCCCTGGCGAAGAAGGACGCCGCGGCGGCCCTGGCCCGCCGGTCTTCACGGTCGGTCAGCAACCGACCCAGCACGGCAACGAGCGCCGCCTCGTCGGCCACCTCCTCGGCGCCTCCGCCTTCCTTGAGCCGGGCCGCCATCTCTCGGAAGTTGGCCATGTGCGGCCCAAACAGGATGGCGCAGTCCAGGCATGCCGCTTCCAACGGATTCTGCCCCCCCAGCGGCACCAGCGATTTTCCGATGAAGGCGACGCCGGCCAGCCGATAGAATAGACCGAGTTCGCCGATGGTGTCGGCCACATAGACTTCAACGGTCTCGGTGATCGCTTCTCCGGCCGACCTCCTGGCGACGGCAAGGCCGTCAGCGGTCAATTCGTCGGCGATGCCCTTGCCCCGCTCCGGATGACGCGGCACGACGATGGTGAGCAGTCGGGGGTGGCAGCGCGTGAGTTGCCGGTGCACCCGGCCGCACAGGGCTTCCTCGCCGGCGTGGGTGCTGGCCGCCACCCAGACCGGCCGTCCGGCGATCTGGCTCCGCAGATCGGCAAGCTTCGCGGGATCGGCCGGCAGGGGCGGTGCCGCGAGCTTGAGGTTGCCCGGGGCGGCGACCGCGGGCGCACCCAGTTGGCGCAACCGCTCGGCATCGGTCTCGGACTGCCCCAGGCACAGACGGAAACCGCCGAGGATAGACTTGATCGTTCCCCGATACCGCCGCCAGCGGGCGAACGAGCGGTCCGAAACGCGGCCGTTGATCAGGACGATGGGAATGTTCCGCTTGGCCGTCTCGCCAAGCAGGTTGGGCCAGAATTCGGATTCGGCCCACAGGGCGAGATCCGGCCGCCAATGATCCAGGAACGACCGCACGTAGGAAACCCGATCGACCGGCACGTACTGGTGGATGGCCCCGGCCGGCAGCCGTTCGGTCATCAGGCGCGCCGAGGTCACCGTCCCCGTCGTCAGCAGGACGGTCGCGTTTGGGCGCATCGCCAGCACCCGCGCGATCAGCGGCAGCACCGAAATCGACTCGCCGACACTGGCGGCGTGGACCCACACCAGCGGTCCCACGGGCCGCGGCCTCGCCGGCCGGCCCAGCCGTTCCCCGAAGCGATGCGGGTCTTCCTTGCCTCGCGCCATGCGGCGCCTGAGATGGAGCCGGATCGCCGGTCCACCCATCGTGGTCGCCCATCGGTAGAGCAAGAGCATCATGGCGTCACGCCTTCCCGTTCCGGCGGGGCCGGCTCGACCGCGGCGGCGCCGACCAGGGCGTCGGCTTCCGCCGTGA
The DNA here is from genome assembly GCA_034003665.1 of Rhodospirillales bacterium. Classification (GTDB taxonomy): domain Bacteria; phylum Pseudomonadota; class Alphaproteobacteria; order Rhodospirillales; family Shumkoniaceae; genus Shumkonia. The sequence goes on from JAVEYE010000081.1 coordinate 3,308, forward strand.
TGGCGTTGAGCGCGGCCTCGACGCGGGCGCGCACGGCCTCTTGCGCCGCCTTGTCGGCATCGCGGGCGACAGCGATGGGGTCACCCCATACCAGGACCCCGCGAGCGAACGGCCAGGCGACGACGAAGCGATCCCACGTGCCCAACACCTTGCGCCGGTCGACCGCGAAGGTCGCCGGAATGATCGGAACACCGGCCAGCCGGGCCACCGAGACGACGCCGTCGCTGGCCCGCATGCGCGGCCCGCGCGGCCCGTCGGGGGTGATGCCGACGCAGTCGCCCTCCCGCAAGGTCCTGAGCATGGACCGAAGGCCGGCGGCACCGCCCCGCCGGGTCGATCCGACGATGGTGCGGATACCGAAGTGGCCGACGGTGCGCGCGATGATCTGGCCGTCGCGGTGCGGCGAAATCAGCATGTGAATGGCCACCCCGTGATCCCAGCAATAGGGCATCATCAAAAGCCGGCCGTGCCAGAAGCAGAGGATGAAGGGCTCGCCCCGATCCCAAAAGGCGCGGGGGATGTCGCCCCGCACCACCGACCAGCGCCCGGTGGCGTGGGCCAGGCGGATGTACTGCGCGCCCAGCCAGCACAGGACCCGGCGGACCGCATCGCTTCGGAGTATGCGCTTGTGCCCCTGCACGCCGACCGCCTTTCCGTCCCCGGACGCCTATGTCGACGCGGCGACGGCGGCATCCTCGCCGTTCTGATCCGCGAACTGAAGCGCATAAAGGCGCGCGTACATGCCGTCTCTCTCCAGAAGCCCGCCGTGGGTGCCGGACTCGACGATGCGGCCGCCGTCGATCACGTAGATCAGGTCGGCGTCGACCACGGTCGACAGCCTGTGCGCGATGACCAGGGTCGTGCGGCCTTTCATCAGCAGGCTCAATGCCGTCTGCACCTGACGCTCCGATTCGGTGTCCAACGCCGAGGTCGCCTCGTCCAACAGAAGGATCGGCGCGTTCTTCAGCATGGCCCGCGCGATGGCCAGGCGCTGGCGCTGCCCGCCCGACAGCTTCACGCCCTGTTCGCCCACGATCGTCTCATAGCCGTCGGGCAGCGCCGTGATGAAGTCGTGGGCCGCGGCATGATGGGCCGCTTCGATGATCTCTTCCTCGGTGGCGCCGGCCCGGCCATAGGCGATGTTGGCGCGCACCGTGTCGTCGAACAGCATGACCTCCTGGCTGACCAGGGCAATGGCGGCATGCAGCGAGTCGAACGTGACGTCGCGGACGTCGGCGCCGTCGATCGTGACCCGCCCGGCATCGACGTCGTAGAACCGGGGAATCAGGTTGAGGATGGTCGATTTTCCCGCCCCCGACGGCCCGACCAGGGCGACCGTCTTGCCGGCCGGCACCTCCACGGAAACGTCGTTCAGGGCGGGCACCCCGGCGCCGTAGGAAAACCGCACGCCCTCCAAACGCACGCCGCCCCGGTCAAGGACCAAAGGCCGGGCGTCCGGCCTTTCGCGGATGGCCGGTTCGATGTCGAGCAGTTCGAACAGGCGCTGCGCCCCGGCCATGCCCTGCTGGATGCTCATGTTGACGTTGGCCAGGCGCTTCATCGGTTCGTAGGCCATGATCAGCGCGGCCACGAACGAAAAGAACGATCCCGGATCCTTGGTTCCGGCGATGACCTGCTGGCCGCCGTAGATGATGACGACGGCGATGGCCACGCCGCCCAGCGTTTCCATGATCGGATGCGCCATCGCCCGGATGCTTTCGGCCCGCACCTGCAGCGCGCGGACGGTGCCGACGAGTCGGCCCACCCGCGATTTCTCGTATTCCTCCATGCCGTAGGCCTTGACCACGCGGATGCCCTGGAAGGTCTGTTCCAGCAGCGTCATGAACAGGCCGGTTTCCTCCTGGGTATTGGCCGTCACCCTGCGGATTCGCCGGCCCAGGCGGGCGATGGGATAGATGGCCACCGGAAAGGCGAAGAACGAAATGCCGGCCAGTTCCCAGTTCTGGTAGAACATGACGCAAATCAGCCCGATCAGGGTCAGGGCGTCCTTGCCGACGCTGGTCACCGCATTGGACACCGCCGCGCGCATCTGGTTGATGTCGTTGGTGAAGCGCGAAATCAGCGCGCCGGTCTGATGGGCGTGGAAGAACGCCAGGTCCATGCGCGCCAGGTGGGCGTACAGGCGGTTCTGCAGATCGGCGATGATGCCCAGTCCGACCTTGGCCATGATCGTCGCCTGCAGGTATGTGGCCAGCCCCTTGACCAGAAAAGTCGCCACCACGGCGCCGGCCACCAGCCACAGGTATTCTTCATTGCGCCGGACGAAGACCTCGTTGACCATCGGCTGCATGAGAAAGGCCTGAACCGATGTCGCCGCCGCCATCACGGCCATGAACACCGCGGCAAGACCGAACCAGCCGCGATAAGGCAGCACATGGTCGCTGAGCAGGCGGCGCATGAGCGTGTAGGTCGACCGATGTCGCAGGTTTTCGACGGCTGTATTCAAAGTCCCGGAATCCACGTTGGCGGCGGCCGGACCATAGCACGACGCGGCGCGCCGGGCCAACGACTACCCGCCGCCGAGGTCCGCCCATTTTGCACCGCCCGCCCGGTCAACCGCCAGGCTCGATCCCGGCGGGCTGGCCGACCACGACAAATCGCAGACCGGCCGGATCCAGAACGTCGCGGGCGACCCGACGGGCGTCCTCCAGCGTCACCGCCTCGATCATCGCGTTGCGCCTGTCCAGGTAGTCGATGCCAAGACGGTCCAGCTGCATCGCCACAAGGATGCCGCTGATTCGATCACTCGAGGAAAACTGCAGCGGGAACGAGCCGGTCAGGTACAGCTTGGCGTCGTCCAACTCCTTTGCGCTCGGCCCCTCGGCGGCCATCCGCCGCCATTCGTCCTGGATCACCTGCACGGTCTCGGCGGCACGGTCGTTGCGCGTACCCGCCCCGCCGATCACCAAACTCGAAAAGTCCATGGGAACCAGCGCCGAATAGACCGAGTAGGCAAGCCCCCGCTTGTCGCGGACCTCGTTGTAAAGGCGCGCGGTGAAGCCGCCGCCGCCGAGGATGTGGTTGACCACGTAGGCGGCGTAATAGTCCGGATGGTCGCGGGCCACGCCCTTCTGGGCGAAAACGATGGCGCTTTGCGGAAACCTCTTGTCAACGACCGACACCCCGCCGTCGGCACGCGGCGGCGCCATGTCCAGCGCCCAGGGCGCGGCACGATCGGGAAGCCCGCCGAAGAGCCAATCGAGCGCCCCGGCCAGTTCCTTCGGCGAGATGTCGCCGACCACCCCGATCACCAGATTGTCGCGGCCCAGCCGTCGCTTGTGAAAGTCACGCAAGTCGTCCGCCGTGATGGCGTTGATGCTTTCCTCGGTGCCCTCGAGCGGCCGACCGTAGGGATGGCCGGGAAACAACGCCGCGAAAAGCTCCTGGCGGCCAAGGGTGTCGGGATCCTCGCTGCGGTGGCGCAGGTTGGCCAGAATCTGACCGCGGATGCGCTCCACCGGTTCGGCGTCGAAGCGCGGCTCGGTCAGCGCGAGGCGCAGCAGATCGAAGGCCGCGTCGCGGTTCTCGGTCAAGGTCAGCAGCCGCCCGCCGAAGGTGTCGCGCCCCGCCTCGAAGCGCAGCGTGATGGCCCTGTCCTCGAGCCGCTTCTGGAAGGCTGTGCTGTCCAGCGGTCCGGCCCCCTCGTCCAGCAGCCCGGACACCATGTCGGCCAGCCCTTCCTTGCCGGACGGGTCGAGCGCCCCTCCACCGCGAAAGGCGAAGTTCACCGCGATGATCGGGTTGGTATGGTCCTCGATCAGCCACGCCTCGATGCCGGACCCGCTGCTCACCGCCTGAATGTCGATGGCGGCGGCCGGCCGCCCCGCCGCCGCCAACAGGGCGACGACGAGAACAAGCATCGTCCCGAACCGCTGCACGCTCCGTGCCTCGGTCATCCTCACACCTTTCCGTCTTCGGCGCCCGCCGGCAGCAGTTCGGCGGTCACCGAGCGGTCGGGATCGATGACGGCGCGCAACGCGGCGTTGACGTCGTCGATCGTCACCGCCCGAATGCGCTCCGGCCACTCCTCGACGTCATCGACCTTCAGGCCGATGGCCAGCGCCGCGCCGAGCGCCCGCGCGCCGCCGCCCAACGAATCGCGGGCGTAAACCGCGCCGGCGATGATGCGTTCCTTCGCCCGCTCCACCTCGTCGGTTTCGAGTCCCGTCCTCATGACCTCGGCCAACAAGGCCTCGACCGATTGTTCGGTCTCGGCCAGGGTCACGCCGGGTCGCGGGCTGACGTAGAGGCCGAAACGGCCCGGGCCGACGGCCTCGCCGCTGTACGAAACGCCGGCCGATACCGCCTGCTTTCCCTCGACCACGAAATGTCGATAGAAGCGGCTTGTGGCGCCGCCGCCCAGGACCTCGGCCAACACCTCCAGCGCATGAATCCGCCCGGCATCACCGTAGAAATAGCCGGGCGCCAGATAGACGCGGCTCCACGACGGCTGGCGCACCCGCTCGTCCTTGAGGACGACCCGCCGCGCCGCGCGCTGCGGGGGCTCCTGCGGGCGCAGGCGCTCGATGTCCGGTCCGCGCGGCAGAACGCCGTAATACTTCTCGGCCATCGGCCGCAGTTCGGCGGCGGTAATGTCGCCGGCCACCACCAGGATGGCGTTGTTCGGCGCATACCATCGCCGATAGAAGGCCAGGATCCTCTCAAGGGAAAGCGAGCGGATCTCGTGTTCCCAGCCGATGACCGGCCGCCGGTAGGGATAGTTGAGGAACAGCGAGGCGTCGACCTGCTCGGCGAGCAAGGCCCCGGGGTTGCTTTCGGTGCGCATGCGCCGTTCCTCGAGGATGACCTGCCGCTCCGGCTCCACCTGGTCGTCGTTGAGGATCAGGTTGGTCATGCGGTCGGCCTCCATCCGCATGACCAGTTCCAGCCGATCCTTCGCCACGGTCTGGTGATAGGCGGTGTAGTCCGATCCCGTGAAGGCGTTTTCGCGGCCGCCGTTGCGGGCGACGATTTGCGAGAAGGCGCCGTCCGGGTAGGTCTCGGTCCCCTTGAACATCAGGTGCTCGAGGAAATGCGCGACGCCCGACTCGCCGTCCATTTCGTCGGCCGCCCCCACCTTGTACCAAACCATGTGGACGACGACCGGCATCCGGTGGTTGGGGACGACCACCACCTGCATGCCGTTGGCAAGGGTGAAGGTTTCGGGATTGAAGACAGCGGCCCCCGCGGGCGATCCGGCCAGTCCGGCCGCCATCAGGCCCGCCGCCGCCACGGCGCGCAATCTCGATCCCAGGTGCGAAAACGGCTTCATCAATTCCCTCGTGCTCGACATTCACAGCGTAGGGATGGATATGGGGTGTGGTCCCCCCCGGCGGCAAGCAAGGGGAAGCCGCGCGATGAAAGAACCGCCGGGAAGGGAGTATGCGTGGCCTCGCAACAGATCGGCCGGTCGGGGGGCCGCCTCAGAAAATGCCTTCAAGCAGGCCCTTCTTCTTGCGTGAAATGATCGGCACCTCGCCCTCGTTGAGGGGTTGGCCCAACGCCTTGGCCTCCTGGATGCGCTTGGCTTCCTTGGCGGGATCGACCGCAGTCCCGAAGGGTTCCGGGTCCCGCCAGAAGATCAGCGTGTCGGCGAATGTCCGGCTTTCGACGGCAAGCATCGACGTTTCGCGGTCGATCTCAATCCGGATATTCGGAGCCGCCTCCGTGGCCCGCAGGTCATTGAGTAAGGCCGCCACGGCAATGTCGTCGGGGGCGCTTGCCTGCGAGACCGGCTGTCGCGGCGCCGGGCGCGTGCCCGTCAAGGCCGACTGCGCCTCGTCCCGCGGCATCACCAGGTTCGGGCGGTCCGTGCCCGGTTCGGGCGGCCTGAGACCATAATTGGGCGGCAGACTGAGCGGCGCGCGCGAATACACGGCAAACTCGTCCGGCGACCTTTTGTTGAGGCCGAGCATGTTCCTCGTCTGCTCGCAGCCGCTCAACCCCACGGCCGCACAAACGGCAACAATCGTCCACAGCGTTCGGCTCATCATGGTTCGCTCGTTCCGTTTCAGGCCTTATTTTTAGGCTTTTCCGGCCGGCTAAACAAGGCATCCGCCAGCAACAGCACGGCGCCGATCGAAATTCCCGCGTCGGCAACGTTGAAAGCCGGCCAATGGTAGCCCATCACGTGGAAATCCAGGAAGTCGGCGACCGCGCCGAACCGCAAGCGGTCAACGGCGTTGCCCAGCGCGCCGCCGACGATCAGGCCGATGGCGACGCCGATCAATCGATTGTCGGCCCGCCACATCCACACCACCAGGACGGCGGATATCGCCAACGCCAAAGCCGTGAAGATCCAGGCGTTGTAGGCACTGTCCTGATTGAACATCCCGAAGCTGACGCCGCGATTCCACACCATCACCAGATTGAAGAAGGGCGTCACCGGCATGACTCGGGGCGGCTGCATGACGGATTCGAGAATCCACCACTTGGTGGCCTGATCCAGCCCGAAGACGAGGATCACCATGCCCAACCCCAACCGGACCACGCTCCTGGATCGCATGGCGTCCTCCCGTTTCAGTCGGTCACGTCAGCGGTTCGGGATGCTTGTGCACGGCATCGGCGCAACGCCCACAGAGGTCGGCAAACGCCGAATCGTTCCCCACCTCTTCCAGGACCTTCCAGCACCGCGCGCATTTCTTTCCGTCGGCCAAGCCCGGCACCACCCCGACGCCGGCCACGTCGCTCAGCCGGAAGGCCTCCGCCGGCGCCTCCCCTTCATGAAGGGCGGCGCTAGAGGTGATGGCGATCTCGGCCAGGTCGACGCCCTGCATGGCGCGGATGTGGTCGGCCGTCGCGAACACATCGACGTGCGCCTCCAGGCTGGAGCCGATGCGCTTGGCGGCACGCTCCAACTCCAGCGCGCCGGTCACCACCCGTCTCAGGTCGCGCACGGTCGCCCACTTGGCGGCCAGGGCGTCGTCGCGCCATGCCGCCGGAATGGCCGGGAACTGCCGAAGGTGGACGCTCTCTTCCTCGCCGGGGTGGCGCATCAACCACGCCTCCTCGGCGGTGAAGCAGATGAAGGGGGCCAACCACGCGGTCAGGCAATTGAACAGCTCGTCCAACACGGTCCGCGCGGCCCGCCGGGTCACCGAATCGGCGGCATCGCAATAAAGGCAGTCCTTGCGGATGTCGAAATAGAAGGCCGACAGATCGACGGCGCAGAAATTGTGCAACTCGCCGAAGAACGGGTGATAGTGGAAATCGTCGCACGCCTTGCGCAACTGGCCGTCCATTTCCCACATGCGGTGCAGGACCCAGCGTTCCAGTTCGGGCATCTGCTCGACCGGAAGGCGCTCGCTTTCCTCGAAGCCGTTGAGGTTGCCCAACAGGTAGCGCAGCGTGTTGCGCAGCCGCCGGTAGATGTCGGCGTTGCGCTTGAGGATTTCCGGCCCGATGCGCAGGTCCTCGGAATAGTCCGAGCCGACCACCCACAGCCTGAGGATGTCGGCGCCGTGCTCCTTCATGACGTCCTGCGGCGACACGATGTTGCCCAGGGACTTGGACATCTTCTGGCCGTCCTCGGCCATCACGAAGCCGTGGGTCAACACCGCTTCGTAGGGCGCCTCGCCGGTCGTGCCGCACGATTCGAGGAGCGAGGAATGGAACCAGCCGCGGTGCTGATCCGATCCTTCCAGGTAAAGGGAGGCCGGCCACTTAAGGTCGGGGCGCGCCCTCAACACGAAGGCGTGCGTGCATCCCGAATCGAACCACACGTCCAGAATGTCCAGGACCTGCTCGTAATCCTTGGCGTCGTACTCGGGGGCCAGGAAGCGGGCCGGGTCGGAAATGAACCAGGCGTCCACCCCCTCCTTCTCGACGGCGGCGACGATGCGGTCCAGCACCGTCTGGTCGCGCAACGGTTCGCCGGTGTCGCGATTGACGAACACCGTCAACGGCACGCCCCAGGCGCGCTGCCGCGACACGCACCAGTCGGGGCGCGAATCGATCATCCCGTAAAGGCGGGCCTTGCCGGCGGCCGGCACGAAACGCGTCTTGCCGATGGCCTTGAGGGCGGTGTCCCTCAGCCCGGTGTTCTCCATGCTGATGAACCACTGGGCGGTGTTGCGGAAAATCAGCGGCGCCTTCGAGCGCCAGGAATGCGGATAGCTGTGGACCAGGGTGCCCGACGCCAGCAGCGCGCCCATCCCCTTCAGCACCTCGACGACCTCGGCGTTGACGTCGAACACGTGCTTGCCGGCGAACATCGGGACGTGGCCGAAAAAGCGGCCGTCGCCGTCCACCGTCTCGGGCACCGGGTGGCCGTTCTTCATGCCGAGTTCCCAGTCGTCGGCGCCGTGGCCCGGCGCGATGTGCACGAAGCCGGTTCCGGTGTCGATCTCGACGAAATCGGCGGCCAGCGCCGGCACCTCGAAATCATAGCCGTGGCCGTTGAATGGATGACGGCAGACGGTGCCGGCCAGCTCGGCCCCCTTGAGGCGGCGCACCACGGCGTGCCCGGCGATGCCTCCCGCCTTCGCCACCTCGGGCGCCAGCGCCTCGGCAACGATCATGCGCTCGCCGACCACGGCCAGGCTCCTGTCGGTCACCGCCTTTACCTCGAGCAGCACGTAGTCGATGCCTTCTCCATAGGCGACCGCGCGGTTGCCGGGAATGGTCCAGGGCGTCGTCGTCCAGATCACGATGGCCGCCCCGTCCAGGCCCTGGGCGGCGGTCTTCACGATGGGGAAGCGTACGTAGATGGTGGTCGACTTGTGGTCGTGGTATTCGACCTCGGCCTCGGCCAGGGCGGTTTTCTCCTCGACCGACCACAGGACCGGCTTGGCGCCCTTGTAAAGCGCCCCGCTCATCAGGAATTTGCCGAATTCGCGCACGATGGTGGCCTCGGCGTCGAAGGCCATCGTCGTGTAGGGATGGTCCCAATCGCCCACCCCGCCCAGGCGTTTGAATTCCTCGCGCTGGATATCGATCCAGCGGGCGGCGAATTCCCGGCACTCTTGGCGGAACTGCACCACCGGCACCTGGTCCTTGTCCTGGCCGGCGGCCCGATACTTCTCCTCGATTTTCCATTCGATGGGCAGGCCGTGGCAATCCCAGCCGGGTACGTAGTTGGCGTCCTTGCCCAGCATCTGCTGCGAGCGGACGATGACGTCCTTGAGACTCTTGTTGAGCGCGTGGCCCATGTGCAGGTGGCCGTTGGCG
>JAVEYE010000082.1:0-12443 GCA_034003665.1 Rhodospirillales bacterium
GCCGTCGAACAGGCGGTCCATCTCGCGGCGCAGGGCATCGAAACCACTGTCGAAGGGCAGCGGCGCCGGCACGGAGCGGGCGCGCCACGGGGTCAAATCGCGAAGTGTCATGGTCTCCTCCATTCCAGTTCGTTGGACGCGAGAGCGGGGCGCGGCGTCAGGCCGCGCTGGCCGTGCCCTCGATCATCTTCTTCGCCTTGGCGGCGATCTTTTCCACCGGGGATGCCTTGATCTCGATGCGCCGGGGCTTCATCGATTCGGGCAGTTCGCGGACCAGGTCGATGTGCAACAGGCCGCGATCGAAGGTGGCGCCGGCCACCCGCACGTAGTCGGCCAACTGGAAGGTCCGCTTGAAATCGCCTTCGGCGATGCCGCGATGGAGATACGTCACCTCCTTGCCCTCCGGCGTCCGCCGGCCGGTGACGATGACGGCGTTCTCCTTGCTTTCGACGGCGAGGTCGTCTTCGCCATAGCCGGCCACCGCCAGTGTGATGCGGTAGCTGTCGGCATTGCGCTTCTCGATGTTGTAGGGCGGAAACGCGCTGCCGGCCACGTCGGAGCGCATGGCATCCTCGACCAGGCCAGCCAGCCGATCGAAGCCGATGGTGGAACGGAACAGTGGAGTGAAATCGAAGGTCGTCATGGTTACATCCTCCTTTGAGCAATGAACCTGCAACCAGGGACCCCGCAAGGGCGGACCCGAAGTTGCGACCGGACCCGAATTGGCGCCCGGCAAGGATTGATTTAGGCAGGTGATTTGGGCCCCGCAAGGGGGTGGCTGCGGATTCGAACCCGGTCGATAAATTCTTTTAAATCATAGAGTTGAGTGGGAAGTCCTCGTCCCGATCAGTCCGTTCCATCGGGGGGGGGCGCAGACCCGCGAAAGCCTTGCGCGACGACGTACAACTCCGGCGATTCCTTGCGCGAGGCGGGCGGCTTGCAGTGGCGGACGCTGGCGAAGTCGCGCTTCATACGGGCCAGCAGCTCGCGCTCGCTGCCGCCCTGGAAGACCTTGGCGACGAAGGCGCCGCCTGGGGTTAACACCGATCCCGCGAAGTCGAGGGCGGCTTCCAGCAGGGCCATGATACGCAGATGATCGGTAGGGGGATGGCCCGTGGTGGGCGCCGCCATGTCCGAGAGCACGACGTCGGCGGGACCGCCCAGCACCTCGACGATGAGCCCGGGCGCCGCGGGGTCGAGGAAGTCGGCTTGCAATACCTGGGCGCCGGCCAGCGGCTCCATTGCATTGATGTCCAGCGCAATGACATGGCCGGCCGGGCCGAGGCGTTCGATGGCCACCTGGCTCCAGCCGCCCGGCGCCGCGCCCAGGTCGACCACGCGGCCGCCCGTCTTGAGGAAACCGAAGCGGTCGTCCATTTCCATCAGCTTGAAGGCGGCGCGCGAGCGGAAGCCGCGCTTCTTGGCTTCGGCCACGTACGGGTCGTTCAATTGGCGCTGCAACCAACGGGTTGACGACGATTTGCGGCCCTTGGCGGTGCGAACCCTGGTGGCGACGCCGCGGCCGCTCAGTCTGGATCCACGCTCGGCTCGTTTGCGGGGGTCCGTCATGCCGGCACCGGCACAGGATCGCCTACGTCCGGCATTCGGGAGGGCGCTGTGGCGGCGCTGTCGGTGGCCACCAGTTCTAGCAGCATTCCCTCGCGAAGGCCGCGGTCGGCGACTCGAAGGCGGCCGACCGGCCAGCGCCGGCAGATCGCACCGAGCAGGGTGCAGCCGGCAACCATCAGGTCGGCCCGCTGCCAGCCGATGCAGGGAATGCCGGCCCTCTCCGCCACCGACAGGGCGGACAGACGCCGCACCAAAACGTTAATGGCCTCGAACGGCAGATCGATGCCGTCGACCTTCGAGCGATCATAGCGTTTCAGGCCCAGGTGAACGCCGCCCAGGGTGGTGACGGTTCCCGAGGTGCCGACCATCTGCACGAAGCCGCGGGCGATCGCCCGGCCGATCTCGTGAATGCGGTCGAATTCGGCCAACGCGGCGTCGATCCGCGCGGTCAGTTCCGCGGCATGACGGCCGGACAACACGTCGGTGCCGTAGGTCTCGGCCACCGTCATGACGCCGATCGGTATCGACAACGTGCCCAGGATCCGGGGGGCGACGGCATCGGCTAGATCGATCCATGTGATCTCGGAGCTGCCGCCGCCGATATCGAACATCAGCGCGTTGGCCATACCCGTGTCCAGCAGCGGGATGCAGCCGGCAACAGTGAGTCTCGCCTCTTCCTCCGGCGAGATGGATTCGAAAACAAGGCCGGTGTCGGCCTCGACCCGTTTCAGAAAGGCCGCCGTGTTGAGGGCTCGGCGGCAGGCTTCTGTGGCGACGTTGCGACATCGCCTGACGCCGAGCCGCCGGATCTTGACCGCGCAGATCCGTAAGGCAGCCAGCGTGCGGTCCATGGCATCCTGCTCAAGATGTCCGCTGGACCATACGCCCTCGCCTAGGCGCACGATCCGGGAGAACGAATCGACCACCCGAAGCCCGCTGTCGTTGGGGCGGGCCGCCAGCATGCGACAGTTGTTGGTGCCAAGATCGACGGCGGCATAGATGGGGCCCGCCGGGCCGCGCGCCTGCGGCCCGGTGCGTCGCTCGCGCTCATCCCTGAAGGCGCCCCGCCGCATGTCCCTCTCCCTCGCGGATCGACTCCGCATCGCCCCATTGATAGCGCAAACCGGGGGGTGGGTGAAAGGCCGATGCCTTGGCCGGAGGCGGCGCGAAAACACCTACCCAAACACGACGGCCTGTGCTAGAAGCCCGCCAGCCGCCGGGATGCCGCCCGTCCGCCGTTGCTCTGGTCGCCGGGTTCGGCTCTCGATATACTGAAGGCATCCAACGCGTTGGGGCGTAGCCAAGCGGTAAGGCAACGGGTTCTGGCCCCGTGATCCCAGGTTCGAATCCTGGCGCCCCAGCCAGTTTTCCAGAAATGCGGACGTTCCCTTGTCGTTTGGCGGTATCGCGCCTTGATCGCGCGAGCATGACGAGGAGATCGCATGTTTGCGCGCCATTCGCATCGCAAACCGTTTTCTGGGTTGGCTGTGCATTGCCCAGACACAATACATAAGCAAGATTACCGGCATGCCCCAACTCGGCCTCGCCGGCGGCAGCGCTGCTTGGTTTCGCTTTATTTCAGCCGCATGCTCCTATACCGTTCTGCCAAATTTCGGCCAGCCACGACGACGCGCGCGGTTGCGTTGCCTGAACGCCAAAGAACGCAAGAGCGGAAAGATCCGGTTGTTGCTTTACGTAAGGTGCATGTCATGACCACGGTCGTCATCCTGACTGGAAACGAGCTAAGGCATAAGTATTTTCGTACGATACTGGCTCGTGACTCCCGATTCTCGATACTGGCAAGTTATTGCGAGGGAACCGAGAAGAGCCTGGAGGTCAGGACGGCGACCAATCCGAACAGCAGCGACCTCGAGTTCCTCCACGTCAAGGCGAGGACTCAAAGCGAAAACGATTTTTTTTCGGACGTTGTAAATATATTGGGGGATAAATCAAATCCGTTCATAATTAAAAAAGGAGAGATAAATAATGATGATATAGTTAATGATATTTCTGCCATCAATCCTAAATTGTTAATATGTTATGGAACGTCAATCATTAAATCATCATTACTTAAGAAATTCGAAGGCCGATTCATTAACGTGCATCTTGGGTTGTCGCCGTACTACAGGGGCGCAGGTACCAACGTGTGGCCGCTGATCAACGGCGAGCCTGAAATGGTCGGGGCAACGTTCATGCATATCGATGCGGGAATCGATACTGGAAGGATTATCCATCAGATCCGGGCCGATGTGATGTTGGGTGATAGTCCACATACGATCGGAAACCGGTTGATCCGGAAGATGACCCAAACGTATTGCGACGTGATCGCGGCCTTTGACAATTTATATGATGAACCGCAGCCGACCGGAGAAGGCCGCCTTTATTACATCAAGGACTTCGACGCCGCGGCATGCGAACGGTTGTATGATAATTTTTCCAAGGGAATGATTCAGGATTTTATCGAACGCGGTATGGCCGCTTCCGATCATCCGTACATCGTTCAAAATCGGGCACTGAGGAACAATTGATGCGCACGATAATGTATCACTATGTGCGCGAGGGCGATGCGAGTATGCCGTATTTCCGGCATCTGGATTTCGCCAATTTCCGTCGGCAGCTTGATTTTTTTGAGTCTGAATACGGATTCGTCGAGAGAGACGAATTCGACGCGTTCTTGGCCAAGGGCACGATGCCGAAGAAGGCGGGAAAGGTTCTGCTGACCTTTGATGACGGGTTCTCGGACCACTACGACTATGTGTATCCCGAACTGATGCGCCGAAGGCTGTGGGGTGCGTTTTATGTGCCGGCGTCTCCGTATTTGGACAATGCGATGTTGGACGTGCATCGCATCCATCTGCTGTGCGGAACTGTGGCCGGGCAGGACCTGGTCAATGCGACCGTTGCCCTCGTGCACGAGGACATGATGCCGGATTCCAGGGTATCCGGTTTCAGGAACGCGACGTATACAAAGCAGAATAATATCCAGGGCATTACGGAGGTTAAGAGGATTCTAAATTATTATATAGATTATAAATATAGAAATTATGTTGTGAGCAAATTGTGTGATAAATACCAAATAGATAGTTCTGTAGAAAAATTCTATATGGATAAGGGTGGAATGAGTCAAATGGAATCGGATGGCATGATTATAGGTTCGCATTCTGTCAGCCATCCGGTGATGAGTAAATTGACTCGGGAAGAGCAAAGGGCAGAAATAGAGTCATCTTTCGGCTTTCTGCGATCGTTCCTAAGGTTGGAGCGAAGCACATATTGTCATCCCTATGGCGGATTCCACACGTTCAACGGCGATACCATCGATCTGTTGAATGACCATGGCGTGGAGTTCTCTTTCAACGTGGAAAGCCGGGAGATCGTTCGGAGCGACAGCGTTCAGTCCAGGCAGCATTTGCCGCGCTTCGACTGCAATGAATTCCCATTCGGGCAGGCGAGCGGCGGCTGAGGAAATGTCGTCACCAGCGCGGTGCGTTTAGAATGCGGGACAATTGGGTTTCGGGAGCCCAACTGGGCCCACAGTGGACGAGGTGCTTCTTCTCATGAAGAACAGCGATTTTGCAGCGGTTCATCTTGATGGCGGAAACTTTTTTGACGACCTGCGCGTCGACATTGAGAAGAGCCATGTGACCCTCAATCGCCTGGATGTCCGGAAGGTACGCAGGCGCAAACCGGCCCTGCTCAATCTCGGGCGCTTCGCCGTCAGCGGTCTTCTTCAGAAGTTCAAATTGCAGGAATTTCTTGCGATTTCCGGGTTAAAGCGGCGGTGGTTCAACGAGTTCCATGGATATTGGACCGACGTGCTTGGCGGGCGACCGCTGAGTGTTCTCGATTTCTTTCTACTGTTGCATGACTATCGCAAGAAGCAGCAGCACACCAACGCCCTTGAATGGACGTCGCCCGAGAGACACGTTCAAAATTGGCAGGATCCGAGCGAGCTCTATTCGACGTTTGCCTTCACCCGGAACATAGCCCTGCGGCCCATAGTGGGACCCGCCTTGTGGCGTCACTTGCCGAAACGCGGAGAAGTTCTGGAGTATGGCTGCTCGCTGGCGCCGTATTACCATTGCTACCGAGAATTTTTCTCCCATCGCGAATGCCGGTGGACTCTCGCGGATATCGCCAATTTTCCGTTCCATTGCGCGAGGTACCTATACCGCCACGACGAAGACGTTGCGTTTCATACCATCCGACCGGACAGGTTTCGCGATCCCCTGGAAAGCACCAAAGGGTTCGATGTCGTCATTTTGACGACCGTGCTCGAGCATCTCGACGATCCGGTATTCGTTGCCGACTATCTGTTGGCGCGGCTCAACCCCGGGGGGCTGTTCGTGTTCGACTACATCATTTCGGAAGGCAAGGGTCTGGATACGCCGAAGGCCTTGGAGATGCGCGCGGATTGTCTGAGCGCCATCCTCTCGAAGGTGGAAATTGTCCACGGCAAGGTCGATGCGACAAAGGATGTCGGGCTCGTAATTGCGCGTCGGCGATAAGGGGTGTTATAGCTGTACAGATACGGTAATCGCCTGACAGGTGCCGCTCCTGGCGGGGCATTTTAAGCGGCTTTCCGTTTGGTTTCCTCCTTTCCGTTTTGGGGTTTTGGGAGGCCTTCGACGAAGGCCTTGGCGGGGGTGCGGCCGTTCATGCCGCGGCCCTGGTGGGGTCGCTTGGTGTTGTAGGTCACCAGGAAGGCATCGAGGTCGGTCTGCATCTCGGCGATTCCCTCGTAGAACTTGGTTCGGCCCATGACGCGGAAGTGCTCGTCGAGGAGGGTTCGATGCAGGCGCTCGACGTAGCCGTTGGATTGGGGGCGGCGAACCCGGGTGGTGCGGTGCTCGATGTCCTCCAACTGGAGGAAGAGCTCGTAGGGGTGGCGATCCGGCCGGCCGCAGAACTCGCGGCCGTTGTCGCTGAGGACCGTTGAGACGCTGGCGGCGTGCTCCTCGAAGGTGGGCAGCACGTCGTTGTGCATGACATGGACGGCGGTGAGCGGCAGCTTGTTGGGATAGAGCCGTCCCCAGGCGTAGCGGGAATGGCAGTCGATGACGCTTTGCAGGTAGACCTTGCCGACGCCCTTGAGGTGGCCGACGAAGAAGGTGTCGACCGCCACCAGGTCGCCGGTGTGGCGGGCCTCGATGTGGCGCTCGCGGAACTCCGGGCTGAAGCGCTCCAAGAGGCGGATCTGTTCGTCGGACAGCTCGATCTTCCTGCCGCCGACGTGCTTTTCCAGGCGCAGCAGGCGCTCGTGGCGGGTCAGCAGGCTGTGGCGGCTCCATACGCCGCGCACGCCGCCGGGCGACACCTGGATGCCCTTCAGCATCAGCTCCTGGGCGACGCGTACCGGGCCGTGGCTGGGATGGGCCAGGGCATGCTCGAGGACCGCCCGCTCGATCTCCTCGGAAACCCGGTTGGGATGCGGCCCCTTGGCCCCCGGCAGCCGGTCGATCAGGCCGTCGGCCCCGTAGGTCTGGAAGTTGCGCCGGATCTCGTAGAACTGCTGGCGCGAGTAGCCGATGATCCGGCAGGCCTTCGAGACGTTGTTCAGGTCGCTCGCAAGTTCGAGCAGGGACAGCTTGCGCCGTGCTACCTTCTTCTCCGTGGTCATGTCGTTCTCTCCTGATGCGGTTGGACTGTTTTGGCGAACAAATCCTAACCCCATTCAGGAGCGGCATGGCCACACCTGATCCGCCCGCGGGCGGACCAGGTGTGGCACCAACTGTCAGGTCAATACCGTCTCAGCTCATCTATCCAATTGTCCTAGCTGATCTGATACTTCAAACGCCTTTGCACAAACGCCGGCTGAGATCCTTCCAAAACGTCGACGATCCTTGGGTTAATTCGCGGATTTTCGATAGCTCCACTATCATAACTAAATTTATAGTTCTTTGCTTTTTCAAGCCTCACATAAATGATCTGCTCTGCGTCAGCGCCGACGGCCAAATTGGGATTGTGAGTAACAAGAATAACCTGGCGGCGCTTTTTTGCGTCCCGAATACACCTCGCCAACACCGCAAAAATACTATCGTTATCGAGATTGTCTTCTGGTTGGTCGATCACAAGCGGCACATTATCCTTGTCGAGTTGTAGATAAAAAATAAGAAGAAGCAGACCCTTTTCACCAGGAGACAACTCATTCAAATTTTTTCCGCCCAACCTAAGTTCATACTTGGCCGAAACGTATTCAAGAGAATACATAAAATCATAAAACTCTTTTACGTCGGTCACCTGCTCTTTCAGCGAATGGGATTTCCCGTCATAGGTCAGCATCGTTTTTATGATGCCTTCTATAAGCGCAAAAACCGAACTAAAGTCGTTCCAATTCACCTCGCCGAGCCTTGCATTCAGCTCTCTTTGAGCGTCTACCGTTACTCGGAAGGGGCCTTTTCGCCGCTGATCGATTAGGTTTAGGAAGGCCTGTGAAAACGTCCGATCGGCCACAAAGGACGCCTCAATCGCGACAAGGAATTCTTCCGTGCGAACAGCGCTGAGTCTCTCTTCCACGCTAGCCTTGAGGTCTGCATAAAAAGAGAGCACTTGCCGTTTGCTTTCAAATATCGCCTCTACAATATTCCGCCTCGCCTCGCGTGCGCGGGCAATTTTTTCCGCGAGTTCATCATCCAAAAATCTAATCTGCGACTCAAAATACTTAATGGTTCCAGGATGGGGATCGCTGTCCAGGCCCACGATTTCAACTCTCTGTGCGTTCCATTGTGCTAGCTTCTCGACATAAGTCTGATATTTGCGTTGGGGCGTGCTAAGAAGATCTCTGAGGCTGCCAATTTGATCTTTTACAAACGCGAAAGCTGCCCGCAGGTCTGACCGATACGTTCCAGCTTTATGAAAAGGGTGATCTGGTAAGCAAGCTTTTGGCGGACAACACTGCTCGCCGAATGTCACAAAAGGCACAGGCCATCAAGGTTGTGATCGGCAATCCGCCCTATTCGGCGGGACAAGACAGCGCCAATGACAACAATGCTAACATTGCGTATCCCAGCCTGGACGAGAGCATCCGCACAACATATGCGGCCCGTTCGACAGCGACGCTGAAAAACTCACTTTACAACAGCTATATCCGTGCCTTCCGCTGGGCCAGCGATCGGTTGGCGGAGAGCGGTGCTGGTGTCGTCGCCTTTGTTTCAATTGCGGGCTGGGTTGACGGTAACGCTACGGATGGATTCCGAAAATGTTTAGCGGACGAGTTTGCAAGCATCTACGTTTTTCATTTACGTGGGAACCAGCGCACGTCTGGCGAACGATCAAGGCGCGAGGGGGGGAAGATTTTCGGCGGAGGCAGTCGTGCTCCTATTGCAATTAGCATTTTGGTGAAAAAGCCCGATGCCGCTAAGCAGGGAAAAATCTATTTCCACGACATCGGCGACTACCTTACCCGCGAAGAAAAGTTGTCGACCGTTAGACGCTTTGCCTCCATCGATGGGATCGAGCAAGAACACGGTTGGCAGGAAATCACGCCAGACGAATACGGCGACTGGCTGGACCAACGAGACCAATCCTTTGAAGCGCACATCATTCTTGGCGACAAAAAAGGTGGTGCGCCCGCACTGTTCGAGCGTTATTCCGGTGGTGTTTCTTCGGGACGCGATGCGTGGGTTTATAATTTTAGCCGCAAGGCGCTTTCCGCGAATATGGAGCGCATGATCGCCACGTACAACGCGGAGGTTGAGCGATTTGGTGACTTGTTTGGATCGGCCTCACGACAAGCAAAGGTCAAAGCGATTGACGGCTTTGTGACCACGGATACGACAAAGATCAGTTGGACACGCGCCCTGAAAGCCGACGTTGTAAAGGGTAGGCGGTATGCATTTGAACCAGATTGCCTTGTGCGTGTGCTCTATCGTCCGTTCATGCGTACATGGCTCTATTATTCTCGTACCTTCAACGAGATGGTTTTACAAATGCCTCGCATCTTCCCCCTGGGTGGAGAACAGGCGGAGAACCTGATAATCAGCGTACCAGCCCCAGGCAATGTCACCCCGTTTTCTACCTTTATGTCGAACACAATCTTCGATTTGTCTGTGACGGCGGCAAAGGCCGGAACGCAGTGTTTCCCCCGCTACATCTATAATGTTGATGCAGAGGATACCAACGAAAGCGGCCAAGGTGATCTGTTGGCGGGGGGCGTGACCAGTGGAAACAGTCAGCAGCGCCGCGACGCCATCACGGATGATGGGCTCGCCCATTTTATGGCTGCCTATCCGGACGAGCAGATTTCCAAGGACGACCTATTCTATTACATCTACGGTCTGCTCCACTCCGAGGACTATCGCGCGCGTTATGCCGACAACCTTTCTAAGCAATTGCCTCGCATTCCGGCGGTGAAGAGGGCTGCGGATTTTTGGGCTTTCTCCAATGCCGGACGCAAGCTTGCCGATCTGCATGTGAACTACGAGAGCGCCACGCCTTATGATGTCGGCATCAAGGAAGGCAAGCTTCTGATGGGCGAACTGAAGCCGCAAGATTTCCGTGTGACGAAGATGAGGTTCGGCGGCAAGGGGAAGGATAAGGACAAATCGGTCGTGATCTATAACAGCAAGATCACCATGACCGATATCCCGCTGGAAGCTTACGACTACGTGGTCAACGGCAAACCCGCGCTGGAATGGGTGATGGAACGCCAGTGCGTCAAAACAGACAAGGACAGCAGCATCGTCAACGACGCCAACGACTACGCCATCGAAACCGTCGACGACCCGGCCTATCCGCTGAAGCTTTTCCAGCGCATCATCACCGTTAGCCTCGAAACGATGAAGATCGTAAAAGCGTTGCCGCGTCTAGATATTTGAGGAAAGGTGGAGTGCGTTCGGAATGCCGACGGCCACCGGGTTGGGGCAGAACCTAAGAAAAGGCTAATTTCCTGTGGTTTGGTATCGCGGGCAGACGGCAGCAGAAAGCATCGACGATGACAACTGATACTGGTTCATTATGGCGGCGGTGGGATCTTCATATCCACACGCCGGGCGCTAAGCTTTCTGACGGATATACAGGAAAGGCGGCTAGCGAGATCCTTGATCGCTACGTTGATGCCTTGGAGGCGTCACCAGCTCATGCGTTCGGGATAACAGACTATTTCAGCTACGAAGGATATTTTAGTGTCGTTGTTCGGCACAGAGAGAAGTATCCACAATCGACCAAAGTGTTTTTTCCGAACATCGAGTTTCGACTTTCAGAGGCGATCAGTAAGGACAGCAAGAATCCGCATCTACACGTAATTTTTGACAATGATCAGGAGGTTTGCCCACGGGACAAATTGGCTCGATTTTTGACCACCCTGAAGACCCACGGCCAAGATAAGGGGGGGGCACGCATATCCTGTTTGGACCTGAAATCAAAGCATGAAGAGGTGGCCCCGGAAATCCGGACAGGGTGTTAAGCTGGTCCCTTAGCTGAGAAGGGCCGGACTGATGGGGAAAGTGACGAGGAAGCGCTACGCTGCGGAATTCAAGGCGAAGGTGGCGCTGGAGGCGATCAAGTGGGAATTGAGTGTACAGATACGGTAATCGCCTGACAGGTGCCGCTCCTGGCGGGGCATTTTAAGCGGCTTTCCGTTTGGTTTCCTCCTTTCCGTTTTGGGGTTTTGGGAGGCCTTCGACGAAGGCCTTGGCGGGGGTGCGGCCGTTCATGCCGCGGCCCTGGTGGGGTCGCTTGGTGTTGTAGGTCACCAGGAAGGCATCGAGGTCGGTCTGCATCTCGGCGATTCCCTCGTAGAACTTGGTTCGGCCCATGACGCGGAAGTGCTCGTCGAGGAGGGTTCGATGCAGGCGCTCGACGTAGCCGTTGGATTGGGGGCGGCGAACCCGGGTGGTGCGGTGCTCGATGTCCTCCAACTGGAGGAAGAGCTCGTAGGGGTGGCGATCCGGCCGGCCGCAGAACTCGCGGCCGTTGTCGCTGAGGACCGTTGAGACGCTGGCGGCGTGCTCCTCGAAGGTGGGCAGCACGTCGTTGTGCATGACATGGACGGCGGTGAGCGGCAGCTTGTTGGGATAGAGCCGTCCCCAGGCGTAGCGGGAATGGCAGTCGATGACGCTTTGCAGGTAGACCTTGCCGACGCCCTTGAGGTGGCCGACGAAGAAGGTGTCGACCGCCACCAGGTCGCCGGTGTGGCGGGCCTCGATGTGGCGCTCGCGGAACTCCGGGCTGAAGCGCTCCAAGAGGCGGATCTGTTCGTCGGACAGCTCGATCTTCCTGCCGCCGACGTGCTTTTCCAGGCGCAGCAGGCGCTCGTGGCGGGTCAGCAGGCTGTGGCGGCTCCATACGCCGCGCACGCCGCCGGGCGACACCTGGATGCCCTTCAGCATCAGCTCCTGGGCGACGCGTACCGGGCCGTGGCTGGGATGGGCCAGGGCATGCTCGAGGACCGCCCGCTCGATCTCCTCGGAAACCCGGTTGGGATGCGGCCCCTTGGCCCCCGGCAGCCGGTCGATCAGGCCGTCGGCCCCGTAGGTCTGGAAGTTGCGCCGGATCTCGTAGAACTGCTGGCGCGAGTAGCCGATGATCCGGCAGGCCTTCGAGACGTTGTTCAGGTCGCTCGCAAGTTCGAGCAGGGACAGCTTGCGCCGTGCTACCTTCTTCTCCGTGGTCATGTCGTTCTCTCCTGATGCGGTTGGACTGTTTTGGCGAACAAATCCTAACCCCATTCAGGAGCGGCATGGCCACACCTGATCCGCCCGCGGGCGGACCAGGTGTGGCACCAACTGTCAGGTCAATACCGTCTCAGCTCAGCCATACGACGCGCTTTGCCTTTCCCTGACGCAAGGTGGTTTCTGCGGCAAGTCCTTCCTCGGCAATGCTGGCGCCGCCGATCACCTGCATAACGGGCTCATTTCCCAGAATCACCCGGATGTCCG
>JAVEYE010000083.1:0-12391 GCA_034003665.1 Rhodospirillales bacterium
GACGATTACCGGACCGGAGCATTTGAAGACGGGTTTCAGGCCCTCGAGGATGTCTCTCGCCATCCGCCCGAATTCGGGGCCGCGGTGGTCCATCGTCGGCTTCGCCATCGCGTGCAGGATCCGGTCGGGAACATTCGTTGGTCCCGGAATTTGCAGGAAATGACGGCCGGCACGGTAGGTGTTGAGCATGTTTTAAACCCCCGGAAGATCAAATGTCGGGCGGACGTCGGTGCCAAGGCGGCGCGTTGGAATCTTTGCCTTACCCTCTTTCTTAAGCCTAGGCATGAATAATGAATGCACACTTTCCATAGGATGGCAAGCGTGGATTTTCAAGCGTTGGGCGCATGAGAACATAAAATTGTTTATTTACCGTTGATTACGAGACAGCATGCGGAATCGATGCGAAACGCGCAACCTTATATGAATAATGAATGCAAAAAAATTTTTTCATCAAGATGTTTGCCTGAGGCAATCCGCCGGCGGTAATGTGACGCCACCATGAAAGCGAATGTCACCAGAAACCGGGTCGGAGACAGCGCGCTGGCAGCGCGGTTGCGCCGCGAGGTTGAAGGCGAACTGCTGTTCGACGCCTTCTCCCGCGGCCGCTACAGCACCGACGCGTCGATCTATCAGATTGAGCCGATCGGCATCCTCGTTCCGAAGAGCGAGGCCGACGTGGTCGCGGCCATCCAAATTGCCGTCGACGAAGGCGTCCCCGTCATCCCGCGCGGCGGCGGCTCCTCGCAGAACGGCCAGGCGATCGGCCAATCCCTGGTGATCGACTTCACCAAGCATCTGAACGCCGTCCTCGACTACAGGCCGGAACAGCGCACGGTGACTGTCCAGCCGGGAATCGTGCTCGACAGGCTGAACGCCCACGTCAAGCGGGATGGCCTTCATTTCGCAGTCGACCCCTCGACCTCGAGCCGGGCGACCATCGGCGGCATGGCCGGCAACAACAGTTCGGGCGCCCATTCGCTGCGCTACGGCCTGATGGCCGACAACGTTCTGGCCATCGATGCGCTTCTGGCCGACGGCCGCAAGCTACATTTCGAGGACCTCCCGGCCGATTTCGATGCGCCGGACGTCCCAGACGCCCTGCGGGACGTGCTCGCCCCCCTCTGCCGCATGGCCGGCACCGAAGCCGACGAGATCGAGCGCCGGTTCCCCAGGGTGCAGCGTCGGGTCGGCGGCTACAACATCGACGCCCTCTCTCCGGGCGGCGCGTCATTGGGCTCGCGGGCGGCACGCCTGCTGGTCGGCTCGGAAGGCACGCTGGCCTGTTCGACGGCGCTGACCCTCAAGCTGCATCCGATTCCCAAACACAAGGTGGTGGGCGTCTGCCATTTCCCGACCTTCTATCAGGCGATGGATTCGACGCGCCACATCGTCGACCTCGATCCCTATGCGGTGGAGTTGATCGACCGCACGATGATCGGGCTTGCCCGAGACATTCCGCTGTTCCGCCCGACCGTCGAGAAATTCGTCAAGGGGGATCCCGACGCCGTGCTGGTCGTCGAATTCGTCGCCGACGACGCCGAGGAGCCGTTGCGCCGGTTGCGCAGGCTGTCGGAACTGATGGGCGACCTGGGTTTCCCGGACGCCGTCGTCGAGGCCGTCGATCCCGCCTTCCAGAACGCCATCTCGACGGTCCGCAAGGCGGGCCTCAATATTATGATGTCGATGAAGGGCGACGGCAAACCCATCTCGTTCATCGAGGACTGCGCGGTGCCGCTGGCCGATCTGGCGGAGTACACGGATCGGCTGACTCGGGTGTTCGAAAAACACGGCACGCGCGGCACCTGGTACGCCCACGCCTCGGTCGGCTGCCTGCATGTCCGCCCCGTGCTCAACCTCAAGCAGGACTTGGGGGCGAAGACCATGCGGGCGATCGCCGAAGAGGCCTTCGCGCTGGTTCGCGAGTACAAGGGATCGCACTCGGGCGAGCACGGTGACGGCATCTCGCGTTCCGAGTTCCACGGCGCGATGTTCGGCCCGCGGATGGTCAGGGCCTTCGAGACGGTCAAGGATACCTTCGATCCGGGCGGCCTGTTCAATCCCGGCAAGATCGTGCGGCCGCCGCGCATGGACGACCGCGCGCTCTTCCGCTTCAAGCCCGGCTACGCCGATCTGCCGATCCAGACCGGGCTCGACTGGTCGGAGTGGGGCGGCTTCGCCGGCGCCAGCGAGATGTGCAACAACAACGGGGCGTGCCGGAAGCTCGATATCGACGTCATGTGCCCGTCTTTCCGCGCGACGCGCGATGAAAAGCACCTGACGCGCGGTCGCGCCAATACCCTGCGCCTGGCCCTGACCGGCCAGCTTGGACCCGACGCCCTCACCTCCGACGAGATGTACGAGACGATGCAGCTCTGCGTCAGCTGCAAGGGCTGCAAGCGGGAGTGTCCGACCGGCGTCGACATGGCCCGCATGAAGATCGAGTTCCTGTACCAATACGCCAAGCGCCACGGCGTCAAGCTGCGCGAACGGCTGGTCGCCTTCCTGCCGCGCTATGCCGGCCTCGCCTCGCGCCTCGCCTTCTTCATGAACCTGCGCGACCGCCTGCCGGGCGCCGCCTGGATCAGCGAAAAAACGCTGGGATTCAGCCGCAAGCGCACGCTTCCCGCGTGGCAGACCAGCCCGTTCCTGCCCCGCAGCGACGTCTTCGGCCCGGCCGATGGCCGTGCTGTCGTGCTGCTGGGCGATACCTTCAACATCTACTTCGAGCCGGGCAACCTCCGGGACGCGCTGGACGTCCTGGTGGCCGGAGGCTATCGCGTCCACATCGCCAAGCCGTCCGATGGCGGCCGTCCGCTGTGCTGTGGCCGCACATTCCTGTCGGCCGGACTGATCGACGAGGCGAAGGCCGAGGCCCGGCGGATGATCGATTCGCTTCGCCCCTTCGTCGAGAAAGGCATGCCGGTCATCGGCCTGGAACCTTCGTGCCTGCTCACGTTGCGCGACGAATTCAAGGCGATGATCCCGGGGGGCGAGGCCGACGCTCTGGCTGCAGTGGCCGTCACCTTCGAGGAATTCCTCGTCGCCGAAAGCGATGCCGGGCGGCTTCGCCTGCCGCTCAGGCCCATGGAGGGACGGCGCGCCCTGCTGCACGGCCACTGCCACCAGAAGGCCTTCGCCCTGATGCCGACGGTCGAGAAGGCCCTGAAGCTCATTCCCGGCCTGACGGTAGAAACCGTGTCAACGAGCTGCTGCGGCATGGCCGGCGCCTTCGGCTACAACGCCGCCACCTACGACGTTTCGATGAAGATGGCCGAGGAGGCCTTGCTGCCCGCCGTGCGGGCAGCCGACAAAGACGTGATCATCGTCGCCGACGGCACCAGTTGCCGGCACCAGATTCACGACGGAGCCCAGCGGGCTGCCTGCCACGTGGCCAGCGTGCTCAAGACCGCGCTGGCATTAACCGAACGATAAGGGGAGAATGCCGACCCATGTCTGAACCGATCACCCGCCGATCCCTTCACGACGAGGTCGTCACCCGATTGCGCGATCTCATCGTCGAGGGCGAGTTTCGCCCCGGCACGCGCATCAACGAACGCTTGCTGTGCGAGCGGTTCGCCATTTCCCGCACGCCGCTGCGCGAGGCCCTGAAGGTGCTGGCCTCGGAAGGGTTGGTCGAACTGACGCCGAACCGCGGCGCCACGGTAGCCGCCTTCACGTTGCGTGACATCGAAGAGATGTTTCCGGTGATGGGCGCGCTTGAGGCGCTGGCCGGGGAACTGGCCTGTCAGCACATCACCGAGGCCGAATTGGCAGAAATCCGGGCCCTGCACTACCAGATGGTCGTGCACTTCCAGAAGGGCGAACTGCCGGAATATTTCCACCTCAACCAGGCCATCCACGAAGCCATCCTGGGTGCGGCCCGCAACCCGACGCTTTCCAACATCTTCCGAAGCCTGTCCGGACGGGTCAGCCCCGCCCGCTTCCGCGCCAACATGTCGCGGGTCCGCTGGGCCCACGCGGTCGATGAACACGAGCGGATCCTGAAGGCGCTGGAAGCGCGCGATGGAAAGCTGCTGGCGGCGCTGCTCAAGGAGCACCTGTCCAACAAGGGTGAAACCGTCCGTGAGGCCATGTTCGCCAACACCCTTCAGCGCGAGGCGGTGGGCTGACCCCAACGGCGCGGACGAAGCCTCAGGCCGCCCAGGGGCAGCCGCCCTCCTGGCCGCAGGTCGCGCAAGGGGCCGCCGGAGCCGCCTTTTCATTGCCGGAGCTGACGCGGGGCGCCATGATGGCCTTGGCCACGTCACCGTTTCCGCATTCTGGGCAGCGGAGCTCGCCGGCCTTGGCCTTGGCCTCGTAATCGCCCCCCGAGGCGAACCATTCGTCGAAGACGTGGCCCTTGGCGCAACGCAGACTGAAGACGATCATCGCACTCTTCCCTGGAGATCAGAACGCGCCGGAAATGTAGGGCGGGAAGGCGCCCAAGGCAACCACCCCGCCCCGACGCAAACGCAGTGAAGGAAAAGACGTCCGTCGGCGCCTACGCTTCGTTGGAAGGGCCTTCCGCCTCTGCCTTGGCGTTCTCTTCGGCAATCGCAGTCCTGACCTCGTCCATGTCGAGGTCCTTGACCCGGGCGATCACCTGTTCGAGCGCCGTTTCGGGAAGGGCTCCGGCCTGATTGAACAGCAGAACTTTTTCGCGAAAGATGGCGATCGTCGGGATCGAACGGATGCCGAATTGCGCGGCGATCTCCTGCTCGGCCTCGGTATCCACCTTGGCGAACACGACGTCCGGATGATTTTCGGAAACCTTTTCGAAAACCGGGCCGAAGGTCTTGCAGGGCTGACACCAGTCCGCCCAGAAATCGATGAGAACGATGTCGTTGTCGAGAATGGTATTCTCGAAATTCTCGGTGGTCATGGCAATCGTCGCCATACGTTTCTCCTGTCTGAAGTTCGGACGGATTGACACGGCTCTACCGCCAGGGGCGCCCGCCACCCGGACCGCGCGCGACGCGCATCAACAATCAACCGCCCATCCAAAGGGCATTTCTTCAAACTTAAGAAGGCCACGGGGCAAAAGCAAACAACAATGCCGAAACGATCCGCCCCCCCTGCGCGAAACCGACCTCCGCGTGGGCTGGATTGCCGGGCACCGGCGCCTGTATGATCACCGACCATGTAACGTCCCGTCCGGAGAGCCCATGCCGCGGATCACCGCAATCTATCGCGTCGCCAGCGTCGCCCGGAACATCGAGGCCCGGGCTCAGGCGATCGCCGTCGAGCAGAGCGTCGAGATGCCGCTCGACGCCGTCGGCGATGGGCGGGTCCTCGCCGACATCGTCGGGCGCGTCGAGGCCATCGAGGATATCGGCGGCGGCAGCTTCCGCGTGCGCGTCGGGCTGGCCGCCGACACCACGGGACCGGAGCCGGGCCAACTCCTCAACATGCTGTTCGGCAACACCTCGATCCACGACGACGTGATTCTGGAAGACGCCATTTTTCCCACATCGGTCATGGCATCCTTCGGCGGGCCGAACCACGGGCTGGCCGGCTTGCGCGCCCGTTGCGGCGCCCCCATCCGGGCCATGACCTGTTCGGCGCTAAAGCCGCAAGGGCTGGCCCCCGGCGACCTGGCGGCGCTGGCCGGCCGCTTGGCCGAGGGCGGGATCGATTTCATCAAGGACGATCACGGTTTGGCCGACCAGGTTTACAGCCCGTACGCCGAACGGGTGGCGGCCGTCGCCGCAGCCGTGCGCGCCGCGGGCGGGACCACCCGTTACCTGCCCAGCCTGTCGGGCCACCTGGAGAGCATGCGCGCCCAAATCCGCATCGCCCGCGACGAGGGATTGGACGCCGTGCTGGCCACCCCGATGATCGCCGGACTTTCCACCTTCCACGCCTTGACGAGGGAATTCCCGGACGTCGCCTTCATGGTCCACCCGGCGATGGCCGGGGCCGCCCGCATCGCGCCGCCCTTCCTGCTCGGCACGCTGTTCCGGGCGTTGGGGGCGGATGCCACCGTCTTCCCCAACCACGGCGGACGCTTCGGCTATTCGCCCGAAACCTGCCTGGCGCTGGCCGAAGCCGCCCGCCGGCCGACCGGGGACCTGAAGCCGGCCGTGCCGGTGCCGGCGGGGGGCATGACGTTGGAGCGCATCGACGAAATCCTCGACTTCTACGGCTCGAACACCATGTTGCTGATCGGCGGCAACCTGTTGGCGGCCGGCGAGCGGCTGGCCGAGGAGGCCGCCGCCTTCGCCCGGCGGGTCGCCGGCCACTGCGCTTGAGGAACGAAACCATGGACGCCAAGAGCCTTTTCCGCGACGCCGAGCCCGGTTGCCGCTGGCAAGGGGTCGACGTGCTGGCCTACAAGCAAGACGCGGACGCTCCTTTCAGGGCGATCACCCGCCAGGTGTTGTTCGCCGAGCCGGAACTGGCCTGCGAGCTGCGCTATTTCGAGATGGCGGCCGGCGGCCACTCGACGCTGGAGCGCCACGAGCACGCCCACGCCGTGATGATCCTGCGGGGGCGGGGACGCTGCCTGGTCGGCGACGTGGTGCGCGAGGTCAAGGAGCGCGACCTGATCAAGGTGCCGCCGATGACCTGGCACCAGTTCCGGGCCGACGTCCACGAGCCGATGGGGTTCCTTTGCATGGTCAACGCGACGCGCGACAAACCGCGGTTGCCGACCGCCGACGACCTCGCGGCGCTGAAACGCCATCCCGCCGTCGCCGCCTTCCTGGAGGACCGCCGGACGGTGTGAGCCTGCCCCTTGCCCCGGCGGGCGCGGGGTTTCATGATACCGGCCCGCCAGCCCGTCCACAGGTTCGCCATGCCCGATACGCCCGCCCCGCTTGCCTACTCCGACGCCCACATCCGCCAGGTGTTGGGCAGCGTTTCCACCATCGCCATGGTCGGCTACTCCGCCAATCCCAACCGGCCCAGCTTTTTCGTCGCCCGCTATCTGCGCGAGAAGGGCTTCCGTGTCATCCCGGTCAACCCCGGGCTGGCCGGGCAGGTGGTCGACGGCGAGGCCGTCTATGGCAGTCTGGCCGACATCCTCGAGCCATTCGACATGGTCGACATCTTCCGCAATTCGAAAGCCGCCGGGCCTCTCGTCGACGAAGCCATCCAGCTCGCCTCCGCCAAGGGCATCCGCGTGGTGTGGATGCAATTGACCGTGCGCAACGACGAAGCCGCCGCACGCGCCGAGGCCGCAGGGCTTACCGTCATCATGGATCGCTGCCCCAAGATCGAGTATGGCCGCCTGGGCGGCGAGTTGTCTTGGGGCGGCGTCAATTCGGGCATCGTGTCGGCCCGCGCCCGCCACGCTCCCGGCCATGACGGACAATCCCGCCGCCCGGCCGGCGCCGGCACCGGCTGGAAGACGCCGATGCACGGATTCGAGA
This sequence comes from Rhodospirillales bacterium, assembly GCA_034003665.1. GTDB lineage: Bacteria > Pseudomonadota > Alphaproteobacteria > Rhodospirillales > Shumkoniaceae > Shumkonia. The sequence goes on from JAVEYE010000083.1 coordinate 7,374, forward strand.
CGCGGGCGATCCATGCCGGGGCCAGCCCCGATCCCACCACCGGGGCCCGGGTGACGCCGATCTTCCAGAACGCCGCGTATGTCTTCGATGACACGGACCACGCCGCCAGCCTGTTCAACCTGCACACCTTCGGCTTCATCTACTCGCGTCTCTCCAACCCAACCGTCAGCGTGCTAGAGGAAAGGCTTGCCAGTCTGGAGGGCGGACGGGCCGCTCTCTGCGCGGCCTCGGGACATGCCGCGCAGTTCCTGACTTTTTTCACGCTGCTGGAGCCGGGCGACGAGTTCGTGGCCAGCCGCAATCTCTATGGCGGATCCTTGACCCAGTTCGGGCGCTCGTTCAAAAAACTGGGCTGGACCTGTCATTTCGTCGATCCCGCCGATCCCGAGAATTTCCGCCGCGCCGTCACGCCCCGAACCAAGGGCATCTTCCTGGAGGTGCTGGCCAATCCCGGAGGCGTCATCGTCGACATCGAGACGGTAGCGGCGATCGCGCATGAAGCGGGCATCCCGCTCATCGCCGACAACACGCTGGCCACGCCTTACCTCTGCCGGCCCTTCGAGTGGGGAGCCGACATCGTGGTGCACTCCACCACCAAGTTCCTGTCGGGACACGGCAATGCGTTGGGTGGCGCGGTGATCGAATCGGGTGGCTTCGACTGGTCGCAGAACGACAAGTTTCCGTCCCTCACCCAACCCGAGCCGGCCTATCACGGCCTTACGTTTTACGAGACCTTCGGCGATTTCGCCTTCACCACCAAGGCCCGCGCCGTGGCCTTGCGCGACTTCGGCCCGACGATGGCGCCGATGAACGCGTTTCTGACGATCACCGGCATCGAGACCCTGGGGCTGCGCATGGAACGCCACGTCGAGAACGCCAGGCGCGTCGCCGAGTTTCTGGCCGGGCATGAACAGGTGGCTTGGGTGTCCTACGCCGGGCTCCCCGCCTCGCCCTACCGGGGTTTGGCCGAAAGATACCTGCCCAAGGGGCCGGGCAGCGTATTTACCTTCGGCGTCAAGGGCGGCTTCGCGGCAGGGGTGAAGGTGGTCGAAACGGTCGAACTGTTCAGTCACCTCGCCAACATCGGCGACACCCGCTCGCTCATCCTCCATCCGGCCAGCACGACGCACCGCCAGTTGAGCGACGAGCAGCGCATCGCCGCCGGCGCGGGGGCTGACGTCATCCGCCTGTCGGTCGGCCTGGAATCGGCCGAGGACCTGATCGCCGACCTGGACAGGGCGTTGCAGGCGGCAGCGAACTAGGCGGAAGGCTGTTCCCGGCCGGCCGAATCGGTGGTGGCGATTTCCTGGACCAGGGCGCGACCGCAGGCAACGTGCTCGCGCAGCAGGGCCGGAAAGGCGTGGTCGCGCCGTTCGAGCGCCGCCAGCAGGTCCTCGTGCTCCTGAACCGCCTGTATCCAGTGATCGGTGCGGCGGTTGGCCTGATAACGGACGCGATAGAGTTTGGCGTTGAGGATGGCATGCACCGAGACCAGCGAATCGCACCGTGCCCCGGCAACGATGGCCAGATGGATTTCCTGGTTCTTCTTGAAATAGCCAAGACGGTCGCCGCGCGCATAGGCGGCCAGCATTTCGTGGTGCAAGGCGCGGACCTCGCTGATCTCGGCGTCCGTCATCCGCGCCATCGCCATCTCGCCGCCCACCCCCTCGACGGCGGCCAGCACCAGCAAGGTATCGGAAATTTCCTGCGCCGTCGGGGCGGCCACGAAAGTTCGGCGGTTTAATCGCGATTCGACCAGCCCCTCGCGGCTCAGGATCTTCAAGGCCTCGCGCACCGGCGTTCGCGACACGCCGAGTCGTTCGGCCAATTCCCGCTCGCTGATCCGCCGGCCGGGTGGCAGTTCGTCCTGGATGACCATGTCGCGGATCTTATCGGCAACCTGCGTCGTCACCGAATCGATGACCGTGCCGGACCCCTCCGGTCCCTGCGTCGGCACCTCGACATTGTCCGTCAGGTCATCGGAACGGGAAGTCATGGCGATATCATTTTTCGGTTGGAATGCCAGTCTGTGGAGGGCGCAGTCTCTATAAACAGAATAATATTTAAACTTTGGTATGTTTATCAACATTTTAAGTCAACAAAATGGGGGCCATGCGCAGCCAATGCCAAACCGCCTTGACACGCCAAAAATTGGTATGCCAAACTTCGATTTGTCGGGGAAGCGTTGGAAAGCGCCCCACGGATTTGACCGACTGCCCGGAACAATCACAAAATACCGGACCCAGGGAGACTGTCAGGCAGCTTCGATCGACGACATTCACCCTCGATCCGGCCGAGATGGAGGTATTCATGTCGATCCATAAACTTGGACTCATCCTTCGTTCTCTGCCTCTCGCCGTCTGCGCCCTCGCCTTGGCGGCCCCAGTGCCCGCCGACGCGGCGTGGCAGCCGGAAAAGGAAGTCACGCTGGTCATCCCCTACGCCCCCGGCGGCGGCACCGACGTCATCGGCCGCATCCTGGTCAAGGTGGTGAACGAGAACAACCTCTCGCCGGTGCCGTGGGTGGCGGTGAACCGGGCGGGCGGCGGCGGACTGGTCGGCATGAAGTACGTCATCGACCGGGCCGGCGACAAGCACACCATCACGTTGGTGACGTCGACCGGCGTCGTCACCTCCAAACTTCAGGGGTCGGTCATCAACTGGCGCAAGCTGACGCCCATTTCCAACCTGATTCTCGATCCGCAATTCCTGGCCACCCACACGGAATCGGGATTCAAGAGCATCAAAGACGTCATCGATTTCGCCAAGAAAAATCCCACCCAGTTGCGGGTGGCGGGGGCCACCATCGGCAGCGAAGACAGCCTTTGCGCCCTGATGATGCAGAAGTACGCAGGCGTGGAAACCCAGTACGTGGCGTTCGAGGGCGGCGGCGACGTCCGCAAGAACCTGATGGGCGGCCACGTCCATGTCGGCTGGCTGAACCCCAGCGAGATGGAGGGCCTGATGGTCAAGGACGGCGGCAAGATCGTGCCCCTGGCCGTGGCCCTGAACGAGCCCTTCCCCGCCTATCCCGACGTGCCGACCTTCGCCTCCGCCGGCTATCCCGGAGTGGTCTTCGACCTCTTCTTCCGGGGAATTCTGGGAGCGCCCGACATCGACCCCGAGGTGGCCGCCTTCTATGACGGCATCATCGGCAAGGCGGTACAGCATCCGGAATACAAGGAAGCCCTGGACAAGGGCAAGATCCCGGCCCTCTACCTGAATACGGCCGACTTCGGCAAGGCCATCGAACGGTGGGACGCCTCCCTCGGCGAACTGGTGCCGCTGGTCAAGGCCATCCAGAAGTAATGACGTTGCGCCGAAAAGGTGCGGGCGGGCGCCGCCCGTCCGCGCCTTCAAGGTAACCGTCCGGCAGCGGGCGGCGAGCGGGAGATCGACATGAGCATCGTGATGAAGGCGGTCGGCTTTCTGGTGCTGCTGCTCGGCGTGGCGGTGAGCTGGAGAGGAAGCCAGTTGGGCTACATCAACTACCGGATGCCGGCGTCCGGCTTTTTCCCGTTCTGGGACGGCATTCTGTTGGTGGCGGCCGGCGCCTTCCTGATGGTGAGCAAGAAGGCCGTCACGCCGCTGCCCAAGGACATCGACGTCAAGAAGCAGTTGACCGCCGCGGCGCTGGTCGCCGGCTATCTGGTGACCCTCAGCATCGTCGGCACCATCCTCGCCACGGTCCTTTATTTCGTGGTCGCCCTCTATGTCCTGGGCCATCACAAATGGCCGGTCGTCGCCCTGTGCGCCGGCCTTTCGCTTTTCATCATCTATGTCTCCTTCGAAATGTGGCTGCACATCCCGCTGGCCCGCGGCATCTTCGAGACCTACTGACGGCGGCGCGAGAAAGATCCGATGGAAATCCTCGACAACCTGGCCCTGGGGTTCAGCACGGCGCTGTCGCTGCAGAATCTCTTTTTCGTTTTCGCCGGCGCCGCGGTCGGCACCCTGTTCGGCGCCTTTCCGGGGTTGAGCGCGCCAACCGCCATCGCGCTCCTGCTGCCGGTGACTTTCGGGCTCGACCCCACATCGGCCATCATCATGCTGGCCGGCATCTATTACGGATCGACCTTCGGCAACGCCATCACCGCGGTGCTGATCGGCATTCCGGGCGATTCGGCGGCGGTGATGACGGCGCTCGAAGGCTACAAACTGGCCCAGAAGGGCAAGGCCGGGCACGCGCTGACCGTTTCGGCGGTCAGTTCCTTCGTCGCCTGCGTCATGGGCGTGGTGGTGTTCGCCGCCGCCGGCCCGACCCTGGCGTGGTGGGCGCTCGACTTCGGGCCGCCCGAATACTTTTCGCTGATCGTCATGGCGTTTGCCATGATGCCGGCCTTCGCCACCGAGGGTCGCGCCAAGCTGCTGGTCGCCCTCGGCCTCGGCCTGGTCTTCGCCACCGTCGGCGTCGACCAGTTCACGGCCCGCGAGCGCTTCACCTTCGGGGTGCCCGAGCTCTTTTCCGGCGTACCGTTCGTGCCGGCCATCATCGGGCTGTTCGGCATCGCCGACGTCTTCTATTACGCCGGCCTCAAGCGCGGCGCCGGCGAGAAGCCGCCGATTGTGCGTATCCGCGACTTGTTCCCCTCGGTCGCCGAGTGGATGTCGCTCAGAGGGACGATCGTCAAGGGCGGCGCGGTCGGTTTCGTCATCGGCGTGCTGCCGGGAGCCGGCGCGACCATCGCCCACTTCGCCGCCTATGCGGTTGAACGCGCCACCTCCAAGATCCGCGACCGCTTCGGCACCGGCGAGCTGGCCGGTGTATCGGCCGCCGAGGCCGGCAACAGCGGCGCCGCCATCGGGGCGATGGTGCCGCTGATGACGCTGGGCATTCCCGGATCGGGGGCGACCGCCATCATGTTGGGCGGCTTTCTCATCTGGGGCCTGCTGCCGGGCCCGATGCTGTTCCATTCGCAGCCGGCCTTCGCCTGGGGCCTGATCGCCAGCATGTTCGTCGGCAACATCATGCTGTTGTTCCTCAACACCGTGTTCGTGCCGCTTTACGCGCGAATTCT
>JAVEYE010000084.1:0-12319 GCA_034003665.1 Rhodospirillales bacterium
GCCCGCACGGTCAACTCGGTGCCGATCCGCGCCGTCGCCACCGCTTATGTCGAGTTTTTCCGCAACATCCCTCTGCTGGTCCAGATGTTCATCTGGTTCTACGTCGTGCCTGAACTGCTGCCCGACGACCTGGGCCGCTGGATGAAGCGCGACATGCCGTTCCCCGAGGTGACCAGCGCCATCCTGTGCCTCGGCACCTACACGGCCTCGCGCGTCGCCGAGCAGGTGCGTGCCGGGATCGAATCCATCCCGCGCGGCCAAACCATGGCCGGCCTCGCCATGGGCCTCACCCTGCCCCAGGTCTACCGCTACCTGCTGGTTCCGGTCGGCTATCGCATCATCGTGCCGCCGCTGACCAGCGAGTTCCTGACCATCTTCAAGAATTCGTCCTTGGCCCTCACCATCGGCGTGGCCGAAGTGTTGTTTCAGGCTCGCCAGATCGAGAACTATACATTCCAGGGCTTCGAGGCGTTCACCGCCGCCACGGCCATCTACGTGGTCGTGACGCTGGTCGTCGTCTTCGTCATGCACCGGGTCGAACAGCGCACGCGCATCCCCGGCTACGGCGTGCAGAGGGGACAGTGATGGGCTCGTTCGACGTCGACGTCATCATCCGCTCGCTGCCGTATCTCTGGGACGGCATGAAACTCAGCCTGCTTCTGACCGGGTTGGCGGCGGCCGGCAGCATCCTGCTTGGCACCATCCTGGCCCTCATGCGGCTATCGGGCATCAAGCCCCTGCAATGGATCGGCGCCGTTTGGGTCAACTTCTTCCGCTCGCTGCCCCTGCTCCTCGTCATATTCTGGTTCTACTTCCTGGTGCCGTTGGTCGTGCAGGGACAGGTCGATGCCTTCGAGTCGGCCCTGGTCGGCTTCGTGCTGTTCGAGGCCGCCTACTACTGCGAGATCATGCGCTCCGGCATCCAGAGCATCTCGCGCGGACAGGCCTGGGCCGGTTACGCGCTGGGGCTGCGCTATTCGCAGGCCATGCGCTACATCGTTCTGCCCCAGGCGTTCCGCAACATGCTGCCGGTTCTGTTGACCCAGACCATCATCCTTTTCCAGGACACCTCGCTGGTCTTCGTGGTGGGGCTGGCCGACTTCATGACCTCGGCGGTCACCGTGGCACAGCGCGATTCGCGGCTGATCGAGCTCTATGTTTTCGCGGCGGCGGTCTATTTCCTCATGTGCTACGGCGGATCGCTCTACGTCAAATTCCTGCAAAAGAAGATGCATCGATGATCGAGATCGAAAACGTCAACAAATGGTTCGGCACCTTCCAGGTGCTCAAGTACTGCACCAGCCGCGTCGAGAAAGGCGAGGTGGTGGTCATTTGCGGGCCGTCGGGCTCGGGCAAGAGCACCCTGATCAAGTGCGTCAACGGGCTGGAACCCTTCCAGGAGGGCCGGATCTCGGTCGACGGCATTTCGGTCGGCGACAAGACAACCAACCTGCCGCAACTGCGCAGCCGCATCGGCATGGTCTTCCAGAACTTCGAGCTGTTCCCCCATATGACGGCAGTGGAGAACATCTCGCTGGCCCAGTTGAAGGTGCTCAACCGGTCCAAAGACGAGGCCCTGGCCCGCGGCAAGCTTCTGCTCGATCGCGTCGGCCTGGGCGAGATGGGCCACAAGTATCCGAGCGAGCTGTCGGGCGGCCAACAGCAGCGCGTCGCCATCGCCAGGGCGCTTGCCATGGATCCCGTCGCCATGCTGTTCGACGAGCCGACCTCGGCGCTTGATCCCGAGATGATCAACGAGGTGCTCGACGTCATGCAGGAACTGGCCCGCGACGGCATGACCATGATGGTGGTGACCCACGAGATGGGCTTCGCCCGCCGCGTGGCCGACCGGGTCATCTTCATGGATGAGGGCGAAATCGTCGAGGACGCCACCAAGGAGGAATTCTTCGGCACCCCCAGGAGCGAACGCGCCCAGCAGTTCCTCTCCAAGATCCTGCACCACTGATCCGGCGAGGCGCACCTATTCCGGCGGCAGACCGATCCAGGCCCGGGCGGCGTTGCGGTCGGTGAAGACCTCGACACGGTCGAGGGGTTTGCTTAAGGCCTGAAACTGGCGCAGCGCGCCGTAAACGGCGTTGCGATGAGGCACGTAGAAGGCCAAGCGTCCGGTCATCTGCGGCATGGCGTCGGCAGCGGAAAACTCGGCCACCGCGGCGGTGTCGTCGAAATACAACTCGACCGCCGTCACGGCCGAGCAGTCGACCAGCGTGCGGAATTCCGGCCGCATCCGCGGATCGGTTCGGGTCGACGCGATGGCGGCGCGCACCTCCGCCGCCGTCACCGTTCCCGAGTAGACCGAATAGATCACCTCGTTCTCGAAATCGATGCGATTATGCACAGGCATGATCAACTACGGCGACCGGCTTATATGGTGCCGGCTGCCACCCCTCCCGTTCATTATAGCGCACGCATCAACTGGACGGGAACCCCGGTTTACGCCCCGCCGAGAAGCGCAAGGGACTCGGCCAAGCCGGGGTGCGGGCCGTATACGTTCCGGCCCTTTCATTCGAGCAGAACGCACCAAGCGACGAAAACGCCTGTCCCCCCGGCCTTCGCCATCTGCGCCTGATCGGGTCCGCCGCGGCTCACACTTGGACGATATCGGCGTCGATCGGCTCCACCCCAAGGTCGCGGATCATTTGGCGGACGGCGGCGGCGGTTTCCTCCAGGCGGGCGGGGTCGGTGCCCCGCATCACCAGGCTGGCGCCGGCCAGGCCGTCCCGGTTGAACGGATAACTGCCGATCTCGACGTCGGGAAAGCGTTTCTGGATGTCCGCCAAGGGTCCGCCCAGGATGCCCTCGGGCAGACCGGCCGTAACCGCCTTGGACAGAACCGGGGCGCCCCCTTCAAGCGAATCGACGATCCCCTCGAACATGGCCTGCATGATGCGCGGGATGCCGGCGAACACGAAGACGTTCTCCATGCGAAAGCCCGGCGCATGGCTGACCGGATTCTCGATCAGGGCGGCGCCGCGCGGGATCTCGGTCATCTTGAGCCGCGCCTCTGTGAGTTCGGCGTCCGACTGATAATTGCGGCGAAGCTGCCGGCGGGCCTCGGCGTTGCGCTCGAGGGCGACGCCGAAGGCCTCGGCCACGCAGGCCGCCGTTATGTCGTCGTGGGTCGGGCCGATGCCGCCGGTGGTGAAAACGTACGTGTAGCGGGTCCTGCATTCGTTCAGCGCGGCGACGATGACCTCGGTGACGTCGGGAATGACCCGAGCCTCGGCCAGCAGAATGCCCCGCTGGGTCAGACGCTGGCCCAGATACTGGAGGTTGGCGTCACGGGTGCGGCCCGACAGCACCTCGTTGCCGATGATGATGAGACAGGCGGTGACGATCGGTTTTTGGCACATGGCATTCCTGGCGAACCTAGAGAAAATCCCTGAGCATGGCGACCAGCGGCTCGTCGGCCGGGGGCATGGGAAGGTCGCGCAACTGGCTGGGCCGCACCCACTTGACGGCCTGGCCCTCACGGGGAGCGATCTCGCCCTTCCACACCCGACACAGATAGAGCGGCATCAGCAGGTGGAAGTCGGCGTAGGCGTGGGACGCAAAGGTGAAAGGGGCGAGGCAGCTTTCGGCAATGTCGACGCCGAGTTCCTCGTCAAGCTCGCGAACCAGGGCGGCCTCGGGGGTCTCGCCGGCCTGAACCTTGCCGCCCGGGAATTCCCACAGGCCCGCCATGCTTTTGCCGGCCGGCCGCTCGGCAAGAAGGACGCGACCGTCCACGTCGATCAGGGCGACGGCGACCACCAGCACGGTGGGGCGGGCCCGGCGGGCCGCCGACCAAGCCTCGGCGGTCATCTCGAAGTCAACGGTGGCGCGCCCCGCGCAGCGCCCCTGGCAACAACTGCCGATCCCCTCGCCCAGGCGCGAAAATCCGGCCTTCTCCAACACCCGCGCCGAGGCGGCGTTCTCGGCCAAAACGGCGGCGTGGAGGCCGCTCACCCCAAGGCCATCGAAGGCAAGGCCCAGCAAGCCTTTCACCGCCTCGGTGGCATAGCCGTCTCCCCAGAACGGCCGGCCGATCCAATATCCGACCTCTCCGACCGCCCCGTCGATGGTGACATTGACGGCGCCGACCAAATCGCCTTCGGCGCGACGCTCGACGGCGAACACCATTTCCTGGCGAGCAGCCCTCTTGGCCGCCGCCGCCGCGATGAAATCAAGGGCATCGGCCGCGGCATAGGGGTGAGGAATGAACGCGGTATGGCGCGCCACCGCCCACTCGCCGGCCAGCGCCACCAGCGCCGGCACGTCGCCGGCCGCAGGCGGGCGCAACCGCAGGCGGGCGGTGGCGACGGGAGTCCCGCTCCAGGCCCGCTCCGGCGCCGTTGCCAGGCAGCCCCGCTCAGGACCGATAGTCGGCATTGATGTTGATATACTCGTGCGTCAGGTCGCAGGTCCACACGGTCGCCCGGCCACGTCCGACTCCGACGTCGACGGCGATGTCGATCTCGGGGCCCTTCATGTGGGCGGCGACGGGCGCCTCGTTATAGCCCGGCACCAGCCCCCCCTTCTCGGTCACCCGGATTCCGCCGATGGAGACGATCAACTTGTCGCGGTCGGCCTTTTCACCGGCCTTGCCCACCGCCATGACGATGCGGCCCCAGTTAGCGTCCTCGCCGGCGATCGCCGTCTTGACCAGCGGCGAGTTGGCGATGGCGAAGGCAATGCGGCGTGCCGCCCGCGGGCTGGCGGCGCCGCTGACCGCGACCGTGACGAATTTCGACGCGCCCTCGCCGTCGCGAATGATCTGGCGGGCGAGATCGACCAGCACCTCTTCCAGCTTGCGCCGGAAGTCCTTGAACTTCGGATCGCCGGCGGTCCGCACGGGTGGATGGTCGGCCTGCCCGGTGGCGAACAGCAGCACGGTATCGTTGGTCGAGGTGTCACCATCCACCGTGATGCTGTTGAAAGAGCGCTCGACGGCCGGCTTCAGGATGTCCTGCAGGACCTTGGCCGGAACGGCCGCGTCGGTGAAGACGAAGCCCAGCATGGTCGCCATGTCCGGTGCGATCATGCCCGCGCCCTTGGCGATGCCGCAGATCGCCACGGTCGTGTCGCCGATGGTGGCGGTTCGCGCACACCCCTTCGGGAAGGTGTCGGTCGTCTTGATAGCGTTGGCGGCGACCGGCCATCCCGGGACGGCCAGACGGCGGCGCACCTCCGGCAGGGCGTCGAGGATGGGCGCGGGGTCGAGAGGCGCGCCGATGACGCCGGTGGAGGCGGCGAACACCTCGTCCTCATGGCAGCCGAACAGCTTGGCCGTGGCCCGCGCGACGGCGCCCACCGCCTTGGTCCCGGCGGCGCCGGTGAAGGCGTTGGCATTGCCGGTGTTGGCCACCAGAACGCGGGCGCTGCCCCCCTGCACGATCTCGCGACACCACTCGACCGGCGCGGCGGCGGCCAGCGAACGCGTGAACGTGCCGGCCACGGTGGTACCAGGAGCCAGTTCGACGACCAACAGGTCGTCGCGACCCTTGTACTTGATCCCGCAGGCGGCGGTGGCCAGCCTTACGCCGGCGACGGCCGGCATCTCCGGGAAGCGTGCCGGAGCCAGGGGCGATATCTTGGTCATGGTCTTTCCATCCGCTTTCGGCGAGCCGGAGGGGGGCAGCGAAGCCTCTTTCCGGCGGCGCGTCTCCCTATCCGGCTATGGCTTGGCCGGGGTCACCGGCTGGATCGGCGTTTCCGGTTGAGCCGGCTGAATCGGCGTGCCGTCCATGTTGAAACGCTGGACATCCGCCTTCTCGCGCAGGTCCTTGACAAAGGAGATGCCGATGTCGCGCGACATTTCCGCCTTCAGTTCCTCGCGCGCCTCCTCGAAACTCGGCGCCTCGGCCGCCTTGCGATCCTCGACCTTGATGACGTGCCAGCCGAACTGGGTCTGCACCGGCTGCTCGGTGATCTCCCCGGGCTTGAGCTTGAAGGCGGCGTCGGCGAATTCGGGAACCATCTCGCCCTGGCCGAAATAGCCGAGGTCACCACCCTTCGACTTGGACGGCCCGGTGGAACGCTCCTCGGCCAGTTTGGCGAAGTCCGCCCCCTTCTTGATGTCGTCGATGGCGCGCTTGGCCTCGGCCTCGGAATCGACCAGGATATGACGGGCGTGAACCAGTTCCGACGCCGGCATGTCGGCCACCATCTTGTCGTAGCGGACCTTCAGGGTATCGTCGGTCAGCGTCGTTTCGATATGCCGTGTCAACAGGGCCCGCTGCAGCACATCCTCCTCGACGCGCGCCAATGTCGCCTTGACCTCGGGGTCGTTGGCCAGCCCTTGCGCGCGGGCGGCGGCGGCGGCAATGCGGCGGTCGACCACCATGTCGAGGAGGTCCGGGAACAGCATCTGCAGAGGATAGGCGCGGTACTGCTCGGGCAATTGGCTGTGAATGCGCTCCACCTCCGACAGGTGAATGCTGGTGCCGTCGACGATGGCGACCACCGGGTCGTCCGCCGCCCGGGCGGGTGTCAGCATCAGCACGAAGGCACCAGCGATCGCCCAGGGGGCCACGGCAAGAAATCTCGGCATCAAGTTGAATCCTTCTGTTGCGCCGGAGGCAAGCATCGGCATGGCCGCTTCCTCGGCCGGCCCCAGCATAATGCACAACCGCGGGTCCGCGGCAAGGGCGCCGCGCCCGAATCGGCTGAACCGTCACGAGATATCGGGATGCCCCCGGCGGTTTGCCAAGGTTCGTTGCGATTTCCGAAGCCGGTTCGGTGCCGCCTGCGTTGACACAGCCAGTCCAGGGCTCTATCTCTTGCCCAAAGCTTCGCGAGGTCACCCCGACTTCGCGGGCGCACGGATTCCTGAGGTTTTTTCTATGATCGGTGCCATCGCCCGGCGGCTGTTCGGCTCGGCCAACGACCGTTACGTCAAAAGCCTTCACAAGCAGGTCGCCGCGGTCAACGCGCTCGAACCCGAGATCGAGCCGCTCAGCGACGACGAACTGCGGGCCCGCACCGGCTGGTTCCGCGAGCGCTTGGCCAACGGTGAGGACCTGGACGATCTGCTGGTCGAGGCGTTCGCCACCGTGCGCGAAGCCGCCAAACGCACCCTCGGGCAACGGCACTTCGACGTCCAGCTCGTCGGCGGCATGGTGTTGCACCGCGGCCAGATCGCCGAGATGAAGACCGGCGAAGGCAAGACCCTGGTGGCGACGCTGGCCATCTATCTCAACGCGCTTGAGGGCAAAGGCGCCCACGTGGTGACGGTCAACGACTACTTGGCCAAGCGCGACTCCGAATGGATGGGACAGATCTACCGCTTCCTCGGCCTTTCCGTCGGCGTCATCGTTCACGACATGAGCGACGTCGAGCGCCGGCAGGCCTACGCCTGCGATGTCACCTACGGCACCAACAACGAGCTCGGCTTCGACTACCTGCGCGACAACATGAAGTTCCGGCTGGAAGACATGGTCCAACGGCCGTTCAATTATGCCATCGTCGACGAGGTGGACGGCATTCTGATCGACGAAGCGCGGACGCCGCTGATCATCTCTGGGCCGGCCGAGGATTCGTCAGAGCTTTACAAACGCATCGACAAGCTGATCCCCAAGCTGGTCGACGAGGATTTCGAGAAGGACGAGAAGGCGCGCGCCGTCACCTTCACCGAGGCCGGCAACGAACACTTGGAAGCCCTGCTGCGCGAAGTCGGCCTGATGGAGGCCGGCAACCTCTACGACCTTCACAACGTCACCCTGGTCCATCACGCCAACCAGGCCCTGCGCGCCCACAAGCTGTTCACCCGCGACGTCGACTACATGATCAAGGACGGCAAGGTCGTCATCGTCGACGAGTTCACCGGCCGCATGATGGAAGGCCGGCGCTATTCCGACGGCCTGCACCAGGCGTTGGAGGCCAAGGAAGGCGTCGATGTCCAGAACGAGAACCAGACGCTGGCCTCGATCACGTTCCAGAACTATTTCCGCCTCTATCCCAAGCTGGCCGGCATGACCGGCACCGCGATGACCGAGGCTGGCGAGTTCCAGGAGATCTATAAGCTCGAGGTCATCGACATCCCGACCAACCTGCCGTGCATCCGCGTCGACGAGGACGACGAGGTTTACCGCACGGCGGAAGAGAAATACGACGCCATCGTCACCACCATCGCCGACTGTCACGCCCGCCAGCAGCCGGCCCTGGTCGGCACCGTCAGCATCGAGAAATCCGAGCACCTGTCGGAACTGCTCAAGAAAAGGAAGATTCCCCACAACGTGCTGAACGCCCGCCACCACGAGCGCGAGGCGTCCATCATCGCCCAGGCCGGCGCCCCCGGCGCCGTGACCATCGCCACCAACATGGCCGGCCGGGGCACCGACATCCAGTTGGGCGGCAACGTCGACATGCGGGTCCGCCACGAGCTTGCGGCCGACGGCATGGACCCGGCCGTGCGCGAACGGAAGATCGCCCAGATCCGCGCCGAGGTCGAAGAGGCCCGCCAAATCGTGCTCAAGGCCGGCGGGCTGTTCGTCATCGGCACCGAGCGCCACGAAAGCCGCCGCATCGACAACCAGTTGCGCGGCCGCTCGGGCCGCCAGGGCGACCCCGGAGCCTCCAAGTTCTTCCTGTCGCTCGAAGACGACCTGATGCGCATCTTCGGATCCGAACGCATCGACGTGATGATGCGCAAGCTGGGTCTCGAGAAGGGCGAGGCCATCGTCCATCCCTGGGTCAACAAGGCCCTCGAGAAGGCCCAGCAGAAGGTCGAGGCGCGCAACTTCGAGATCCGCAAGAACCTGCTCAAGTTCGACGACGTGATGAACGACCAGCGCAAGGTCATCTACGAACAGCGCAAGGAACTGATGGACAGCGACGACGTCTCCGCCGAGGTCGTCTCCATGCGCCACGAGGTGATCGAGGCCCTGGTCGCCCGCCACATCCCCGAGAAGGCCTACGTCGACAACTGGGAGGTCGGCGCCCTGCACGAGGAGTGCGCCCGTCTGCTCGGCCTCGACCTGCCGATCGCCGAATGGGCCAAGGAAGAGGGTATCGCCGACACCGAGATCCGCGAGCGCCTGACCCAGGCCTCCGACCGCAAGATGGCCGAGAAGGCCGCCCATTACGGCCCCGAGGTCATGCGCAACGTCGAGAAATCGCTGCTGCTGCAGCTCCTGGACCAGATGTGGAAAGAGCATCTCCTGATGCTCGACCACCTGCGCCAGGGGATCGGCCTGCGCGCCTATGGCCAGCGCGACCCTCTGAACGAATACAAGCGCGAGGCCTTCAACCTGTTCGAAGACATGCTGGTTCGTCTGCGCGAGCGGGTGACCATGGTGCTGTCGCACGTCGAGTTGCGCTTCGAGACGCCGGCCGAACTGGAGCCGCAGCGGCCCCAACAGGAAATGGTGGAAACCCGCGACGACCCGGCCTTCGCCCAAGGATCGCCGCGTCCGGCCCACGATACCGCGGGCGACGTGACCGTCCGTTCCCGCCGGGCGGCCACCGCGCTGGATCCAACCGACCCGTCGACCTGGGGCCGGGTGGCCCGCAATGCACCCTGCCCGTGCGGTTCCGGCAAGAAGTACAAGCATTGCCACGGCGCCCTTGATTAATCGCTCACGCGGGCGGACATCGATGACTTGACCCTCCCTTCCGCGGATGGCAGTTTCGCCGCAGCCGTTGCAGGGAGACTACAATTATGGATAGTGCACTTAGAATTTTTCTCGCCCACAATCCCGAGGACCGCGAGGTCTATTACGGTCGCGCCCTTCCGCACCTGAAGGCGCTGGGCGAGGTCAGCTTCAATCCGCTGGATCGCGACCTGACCACGCCCGAATTCGTCGAGGCGGCAAGCGGCTGCCAGATCATCGTCTCCCATCGTTCGCCGCCGGCCGAGGCCGCACTGTTCGACGGCCTGCCGGAATTGCTGGCCTATTTCCGCTGTGCGCTCGACGTGCGTACGGTCGACATCGAGGCGGCATCCCGCAACGGCGTTCTGGTCGCCAACGCCGGCATCTCCTTCATCGACGCGACCGCCGAGATGGCGCTCGCCCTGATGCTGGCCGTCTGCCGCGACGTCGTGGAATCCACCGTCGACTATCGGGCGGGACGCATCCCGCCGTCAAACATGGGCCTGCAGTTGGCCGGCAGCACGGCCGGCGTCATCGGGTTCGGTGCGGTCGGCAGCCGCCTGTGCGAGATCCTGGTAGCGCTGGGCATGAAGGTCCTGGTCTGCGACCCCTTCAAAAAGATCGATCGTCCCGGCATGCGTCAGGTGGACCAGGATACCCTGTTGCGGGAAGCGGACTTCGTGCTGCCTTTGGCCATCGCCAACGAAACAACCGAGAACCTGATCGGCGAGCGGGAATTCGCACTGATGAAGAAGGGGGTGGTCTTCGTCAACGTGTCGCGCGGCAATCTGGTCGACGAGGCCGCGCTGGAAGCCGCCTACCGCTCGGGCCATATCGGCAAGCTGGCCATGGATGTCGGACGGGCCGCCGACCAGCGCCCCTCGCCCCATCTCGCCAGCCTGCCGGGCGTCGCGGCGACTCCCCACCTGGGCGGCCTTACCCCCGCCAACGCCGACGCCCAGGCTATGAGCAGCATCGAGCAGACGAAGGCGGTCCTCGCGGGCCGCATGCCGGAACGGGCGCTCAATGCCGATCATGCCCTGCGGCTCCGGCAATTCTGGAAGACCAGGCGCCCCTAACCTCACAAGAAGGAGAAGAAACCGATGGCCGCGTCCGCATCGAACCATACGCAGTTCGTCGTCCCTACGGGAACCTGCGACACCCATATGCACTTCTACAATGCCAAGTTCCCGAGCGCGCCGACCGCCAAGTTCACACCGCCAGACGCCTGGGTGGAGGATTACAAAAAAGTTCAAAAAGCCCTTGGGCTCGAACGCGTCGTCGTCGTCCAGCCGACCGCCTACGGCCGTGACAATTCCTGCCAGCTTGCCGCCATGGCCGCCTTCGGCGACAAGGCCCGCGGCGTCATGGTGGTTGACGAAACGACGCCCGAGGCCGAACTCGACCGCCTGACCAAGCTGGGTGCGCGCGGCGCCCGCTTTCACATGCTGCCGGGCGGCGCCGTGCCGTGGGAGATCCTCGAAGAAGTGGCGGCCCGCGTGCATCCCTTCGGCTGGCACATCCAGCTTCAGCTGAACGGCCGCGAATTGCCAGAACGCGAGGCCATGCTGAAACGGCTGCCGGGAACCCTGGTGGTCGACCACGTCGGTCGCTTCACGCCCCCGGTGAAGACCGACGATCCCGCCTTCAAGGTGCTGCTGGGGCTGCTGGAGGGTGGCCGCTGCTGGGTGAAACTGTCGGCCCCCTACGAGTCGTCGTCTTCCGGCGCCCCGGCGTTCGACGACGTGCGGCCGGAAGCCCGGGCACTTGCCAAGGCCTTCCCGAACCGCATGCTGTGGGCCACCAACTGGCCGCACCCCGGCCAGAAAAACCCGCTCAGCCATGCCGCCACATTGGACCTGCTGCTCGACTGGGTGGACGACAACACGACGCGCCACCGCATCCTGGTCGACAACCCGGCAGAACTTTACGGCTTCTGACCGGCGGCGGCGCTAATCGGTTACGGCTCCCTCGCTGGCCGGTCTTGCCAGGCGGGCGAACTTTGCCAGAACCCCTCGGGTGTAGCGCGGCGGCGGCTGACGCCAGGCCGTGCGTCGCCGCCCCAGTTCGGCGTCGTCGACGTCAAGCCGCAGCAACTGTTTGTGCGCATCGATGGTGATCGGGTCGCCTTCCCTGACAAGCGCGATGGGACCGCCTTCGTAGGCTTCCGGCGCGACGTGGCCGACGACCATGCCCCACGTCCCGCCGGAGAAACGGCCGTCGGTGATCAGCCCGACGCTTTCGCCCAGGCCACGGCCGACCAGGGCCGACGTGGGGGCCAGCATCTCGGGCATGCCTGGACCGCCCCGCGGGCCGAGATAGCGCAGCACCAGCACGTCACCCGGTTTGATCCGGTCCGACAGGATGGCCGCCATCGCCGAGTCCTCATCGTCGAACACGCGGGCCGGGCCCCGGATGACGGGATTCTTCAGCCCAGTGATCTTGGCCACCGCACCGTCGGGCGCCAGATTGCCCCTGAGAACGGCGAGGTGCCCTTCCGCGTAGAGGGCTTTGTCGAGGGGACGGACGACCGTCTGGCCGGCCGGCGGTGCATCGGGAATTGAGGCCAGTTCCTCGCCCAGCGTACGGCCGGTGATGGTCAGACAGTCGCCGTCGATCAGGCCGTCGTTCAGCAGGATCTTCAGAACCAGCGGGATGCCGCCGACTCCATGGAGGTCGGTCGCCATGTGGCGGCCGGACGGCTTGAGGTCGCAGATCACCGGCAC
>JAVEYE010000085.1:0-5648 GCA_034003665.1 Rhodospirillales bacterium
CCAGTGGGCCGCCGTCGGGTGAACAGCGCGGTGACCAACGCGATCCATACGGGGTTCAGCGTCACCAGCACGGTGCTGTTGGCGATCGAGGTGTGATTGAGCGAGGCGATCCAGGTGATGAAATGAAGCGCCAGAAAGGCCCCGGCCCCCAGGCAGGCAAGCACCGTGCGACGATCCAGCGCGGCGAGTTCGTGGCGGCGCAGGACGAGCGCCGCCGGCACCACGACAAGCGCCGCCGTGCCGACCCGGAAAGCCGAGATGACGAAGGGGTGGGCGTCGGCCAGGCGCACGAAGATGGAGCCGTGCGACACCGCGGCCAGCGCCAACGCCAGGACCGCAATGGCGGCGGCGCCCGATGGGGGGCCGGCGGCGACGGATGGGGGGGTGGCGGTGGCGGTCATGAATTCGGTCCTTCGATGGTCGACGGACCTAATCATTTCGCGGGGCGTGCGGTCAACTCCGCATGGCTTTTGCCGGTGGTCGTGATGGCGTTTCGCGGGAGGGGGTTGCGCCCGGTCCCCCGCCTTGCTATTGAGCGGCGGTTTTTCGCGATTTCCCTGATGTCGGAAGGGCTCCGCCCATGCAACAGCTTCGTTTCGGGATTCCCAAGGGCAGCCTCGAAGAGGCCACCATCGACCTGTTCGGCCAGGCCGGATGGAAGATCAGCGGGCGTTCGCGCAACTATTTCCCGTCGATCGACGACGACGAGATGGCGTGTGCCCTGGTGCGTTCGCAGGAAATGGGGCCGACGGTGGCCAGCGGCGCGCTGGATTGCGGCCTGACCGGGCTCGACTGGGTGATGGAAACCGAAGCCGACGTCGAGACGGTCTGCGACCTCGTCTATTCGCGGGCGTCCGACAAGCCGGCCCGCTGGGTGCTGATCGTCGATCGCGAATCGACGATCAAGGGTGTCGAGGACCTGCAGGGCAAGAAGGTGGTGACCGAGCTGGTCGGCTTCACCAAGCGCTACCTGGCCGAGCGCGGCATCGAGGCCAAGGTCGACTTTTCGTGGGGCGCCACCGAGGGCAAGGTCGTGCAGGGACTGGCCGACGCGGCCGTCGAGATCACCGAAACCGGCAGCACGATCCGGGCCCACGGACTGCGCATTGTCTGCGACCTCTTGCACACCCACACCGTGCTGATCGCCAACAAGCAGGCGCTGAAGGACCCCTTCAAGAAAGCCAAGATCGAGCAGGTGGCGCTGCTGTTGACCGCCGCCTTGGCGGCCCGCCACAAGGTGCTGCTCAAGATGAACGCGCCGGTCGCCAAGCTCGACGCCATCGTTTCGGTGCTGCCGGCGCTGAATGCGCCTACCGTCAACCACCTGACCGACGAGAAGTGGGTGGCGGTGGAAACCGTGGTCGACCGCGACGAGGTGCGCGAACTGATCCCCAAGCTTCGCGCCAACGGCGCCGAGGGTATCCTGGAGTTGGACATCCAGAAGATCTGCTAGGTTTTCCTAGTCCATCAGCACCGACGGCAGCCATAGGCTGAGCTCCGGCACAAGGGTGATCAGCAGAAGCGTCAGCAGGTTGGCGAGCAGGAAGGGAAGGGCGGCGCGGAAGATGGTGCCGATTTCCAGGTGCGAGATCGCCGAGCAGACGTTGAGGCACATGCCGACCGGCGGCGTCACCAGCCCGACCGCCAGCCCGGTGATCATGATGGCGCCGAACTGGATGGGGGAAACCCCCATCGCGACGAGGCCGGGCAGAAACACCGGCGTCAGCAGCAGGATGGCCGGGCTGACGTCGATGAACGTGCCGATGACCAGGATGACCACGTCGACGATCAGCAGTACGGCCAAGGGCGGCAGGTCGAGACCGGCGATGAGGGCGCCCACCGCCTCGGGGACGTGTTCGAGGGCCAGAATCCAGATGTAGATGCTGGAAAACGCGATGATGATCATCACGTTGGCGCTGGTCAGGATGGCCTCCTTGAGCAGCGCCGGCACCTGCCGGAGCTTCAGCGACCCGTACCAGAACATTCCGATCAGCATCGCATAGGCGGCGCCGACCGCCGCCGACTCGGTGGCGGTAACGATGCCGATGACGACGGAACCGACCACGAACACCGGCATCAGCAGGGCCGGGATGCCCTGGGACGTGCGGACAACGAAATCGCGCGGCGACAGCGCGATGTCCTCGATTGGATAGCCGCGCCACACCGACACGGCGTACGTGATCGCCAGCATCAGGACTCCGATCAGCACGCCGGGGATGAGGCCGCCGAGGAACAGCCGTCCGACCGATTCCTCGGCGATGAAGGCATAGATCACCATGGGGATGCTGGGCGGGATGATCATGCCCATGGTCGAGGAGGCGACCGTGATGCCGGAGGCGAACTCGCGCGAGTAGCCCTTGTGCTCCATTTCCGGGATCAGCACGGCGCCGATCGACGCCGTGTCGGAGACCGAGGAGCCGGAGATGCCGCCGAACACCATGCTGGCCAGCACGTTGACCTGAGCCAGTCCGCCACGCATGCGGCCGACGAACACCATGCAGAAATCGATCAGCCGCGCGGTCAGGCCGCCCTGGTTCATCAGAAGGCCCATCAGCACGAACAGCGGCAGGGCGATCATCAGGTACGAATCCATACCGGAGTAGACGCGCTGCGGCAGGATGGACAGCAGCTCGGGGTGGTGGATCAGGAAGTAAAGCCCGCCGGAAAAGCCGAGCGCATAGGCGATCGGCATGCCGATGACGAGGCAGACGGCGAAGCTGGCCAACAGGACGATCATCGGCGTTCCCTCCTATCGCGGCGTCCGCATCCGGCCGACGAGGGTGGCGAGGCGGGTCAGGCAGAACACGATGACGAAGACGCAGCCGATGGGTATGGCCGCCTGCACGATGCCCTGCGGAATGTTGATGACCGGGATGGCGAATGCGCCGACGGAGGCGATCCACGAGGCGCTGAACCACAGCAGGCAGACGTGCAGCAAAAGAACCAGCAGCAGGGCCACGGCATCGACCGCAAGGGCGGCGCGGGGCGGCAGGGCGTCGACGAAGATGCCGATCCGGATGTGCTGGCCGGTCGCGACCGAAACGGCGGCGCCCAGGGCCGTGGTGTAGATGAACAGGTGGGCGGTCAACTCGTTGCCGCCGATGATGGTGGTGTTGAAGACGTAGCGCAACACGACGAGGGTGACGACGAGGACCGCCAGCACGAGAAAGCAGACGGTCACGACGGCGGTCAGGCCGCGGGTCAACAAGCGGTCGATGCGTTCCAGTCGGCCCATGGGATGACGCTCCCGGCAGAAGGTTTCGGGAAGAGGCCGCCCGGGGGCGTGCTGCCGCCGGGCGGCCATGCGGCCGGTCGGGGCCGGCCGCCACCGAGGAGTTGGCGCCTACTTCTTCGCGGCGCCGAGGACTTCGTTGATCTCGGCTTCGGTGAAGAGGCCCTGCTGGACATAGTGGGTCCACACCGACTTCACCTTGGCGACGAACTTGGCGCGGTTCTCGTCGCTGATGGCGTTCACCTTGAGCTTTTCTTCCAGCGTCTTCTGATAGTCGGCCTCGGAGGCCAGCCAGGTCGTGTCGCTCCACTCCATCGCCTTGCGCGAACTGGCGTCGAAGGCGGCTTTCAGGTCGCTGGGCAGGCCTTCGTACCACTTGAGGCTGACGAACATCGGATCCGGATGGATTTGGTAGTTCACCAGGCTCATGTATTTCTGAACCTCGTAGAACTTCATCTCGACGATGTTCGAGCAGGGGTTTTCCTGACCATCCACCACGCCCGTCTTCAGCGCCATGTAGGTTTCCTTGTAGGCGACCGACTGCGGGCTGGCGTCCAGGGCCTTGATGGTCTGGACGATCGAATCGATGGGCGGCGTGCGGATCTTGAGGCCCTTGACGTCGTCCACCGTTTCGATCGGACGATTGGCGGTGGTGATCTGCCGGAAGCCGCCGGCGACGCCGGTCGCCGGAATATAGAAACCGTTTTCCTTGGACGCCGCCGCGATCCGCTGGCCGGCCTCGCCGCGCATGGCCTTCAGCACCGAGTCGGTATCCTGGAAGAGGAAGGGCAGGGTGTAGATGAGGAACTTCGGGTTGGCCTTGGCAAACTGGCTGCCGCGGGTGCCTTGCAGGTTCCCGACCTTGACCATGTCCATCACTTCGGACTCGTTGCCGAGCACGCCGGCCCCGAAAAGCTCGACCTTGATGCGGCCGTTCGTCGCCTTTTCCAGATCCTCCTTGAACAGTTCCATGGACTTGTGGCGCACGCTGGTCAGCGGCTGCGAATGGGCGAATTTGAACAGGTAGGCGTCGGCCGCGGCGGCCGGCGCGGTTTGCGCCGGCCCGATCAGGGCGGCGCACGCCGCCGCCAGGGCGACGCTCATGATGCGGTGTTTCATCGTGTTTCCTCCTTGCTGCAATCGACCTTCCCACGTGACCGGCAATCCGGCGGTCCGTATGTTCCATATTAGGAACATTGTTTCGTTTTCTTGAATTCTAGGGCATCGGCAAGGCAAACGCAACATTATAACGTCCTGTGAAATGGCCGCCAATTGTTCACAATGCCGCCCGTTTCGGGATTGCTAGGCTGTTCCGCCCCACGGACCATCGGGACGAGGCTCCGGCCGGGAGGGATGGGTCATGGCCAGACGGAAAGCGGTCCCGTCATCCATAATCGGACTGGGTGTCGCGGCAGGGCTTGCGGTGCTGATGGCCTGCCAAGCGGAATCGGTCGACAAGAGCGGCCGCGGAGTCCACCTTTCGGAGTGGAAGGAAATCCCCGTCGCCGAGGTGGATCTGACCTTTCCGCTTCTGGTCCCGGCCAGGGTGACGCGGGCGGAATACCGGAACCGCGACAACCAAATCAATCAGCACCGTCTGGAGTTCGACGGCGGAAAAGGCACCCTTGCGACCGAGTATTTCCCGACCGCCTGGTTCGCCGATGCGACAGAACGGCGCATGGCCGACATCGAAACCTTCAAGGCGGCGCTGGCCAAGCGCTTCGAGAAGGAATTCGCCGAAGTCGGCGAAATCCGCGAAATCAGGCACAGCCGCCGCAAGGCCGTCGGATTCGTCGCCGACGTCAAGATCCAGAACCCCGGACGCGGCCGGTGCGTCGCCGCCGCCGTCGCCTACCGGCTGAAGAATCGCAGCGGCCATGGCAACGACCCGGGCAACGTCGACACGGTGGCGACGCTCTTCTATTGCGACGATGGCGGCAAGGTGCCCGATTTCTCGCGGGCGCTCGAGAACGTCGACGTGGTCGTCGACCGCCATGCCTTCGCGGCGGCCCTGGCGGCGAAATAGGCTGAGCTTAGCGGTAGTGCACCGCCAGCCAGACGGTGGTGCGGTCCTCGGCGGTCCACTCGACGCGGTGGCGGGTGCCGGCCGGGATCAGCAGCCAGTCGCCGGGGGTGAGCGGACGCGCCGCCGCCTCGCCTTCGAAGGAAAGGTGCGCCGCACCGGTCAGCAAGGCCACCCATTCGTGGCGATCCCCGATCAGCCAGTCACCGGCCGGCGTCGTCTGGCCGGTCGAGACGATGCGCTCGACGGTGACGCCGTCTCCCTCGGCCAGCGTCTCGAACACTTCGTCGGGCAGGCGGCCGGGAAGACCGGCGAACAGGTTTCCGGGCTTTTCCATCATCGTTTTCCTCCCGCCCTCGCGGTCAGCGCCGCATAGGCCACCGCCATTTCGCC
>JAVEYE010000085.1:5748-12200 GCA_034003665.1 Rhodospirillales bacterium
AGGTCGGGATGCATGGGCGGAGCCTAGCACAGGATGCGCCCGCGCCTGAGAGGCAAAATGCCGGGCTTTCCTCGCCGGTCGGCGTGAAAAGGCGTATACTGTTCAGGGTCAAACGCTGAAGACCCGAAGGAGGGTCAAGTCATGAAAAGCCGTGTCCTCAAGGGGCTCCTTCCCTGGTCCGGACTCGGCGTGGGTGCGCTGGCCGTCGGCGGCTATTTCTGCGGTCACGCGGAAACGGCCGTCTGTCTCCTTGCCTGCGCCGTCTTCGTCATCGGGATGGGCGTTCTCGCATTCGTCGGGCTGGTGGCGCTGTCGTGGCTGCCGGTCGGGCTGGCCCGCGCCATCAGCCGCTTCGGCCCGCCGCCGGCCTTGGGCTAGCCGCCGCCGGGGTAACCGTCACCGGCGTCACCGTCCAGCCGCCCGCCGCCGGCCGGAAGCGGACGGGGACGGCGTTGCCGATGACGCCGACATCGCCCCCCGCCACCCCCAGCAGTCGGCTCAGGGCGTGGAAGATGCCGCCGTGCGCCACCATCACGGCCGGGCCCTCGCCGGTCAGCGCGAAGAAGCGCGCGAGGGCGCCTTCCACCCGCGCCAGATAGGCGTCGAGCGCCTCGCCGCCGGGCGGCTGCGGGTGTCCGAGGTCGGCCGGAAACACGCCGCCCTCCCATTCGCCCCAGTCGCGCTCGCGCAGATCGTCGACGACGGTCACCGGCAGACGGTGCGGCGCCGCGATCATGCGGGCCGTGTCGCGGGCCCTTGTCAGCGGACTCGAACAGACGGCCCGCAGCGGCTCGCCGGCCAGGATCTCGGCGGCGGCGGCGGCTTCGCGGAGGCCGGTTTCCGTCAACGCGACGTCGGTCGAGCCGGCCAGGATGCCGCGGACGTTGAACTCGGTCTGACCGTGGCGGACGAACAGGAAGGGGGTATCAACGGGCATGATTGGCGATGATGGCTGTTTCGATTCCGTGGGCCGCGCAATGGGCTTCAAGCGTTTCGACGGCCCAGGCCAGCGAGAGCTCGAGCCCGGCGTCGCCGTCGAAGGCGATGATGCTCATGAAGAGCCGGGTGGTGGCCGACGTCACCTTGGACCGTTCGCTGTCGCTGGTCGGGCTGCCGAAAGGGCCTTCGGCGTCGGCCAGCACCGGCAGCGCCTCCAGGTTCATCGGTCCCCGCCCGATGGCGTCGTAGGTTTCGCCCGGCCCGGCCCGGCGGAACGTCACGGGCGGCGAAATCCGGCCGGCGTCGAACATGCCCACCGAATGGCCGGTGCGAAGCGAGATCAGGTTGTTGGCGTCGACCGCCGTGTTGATGCGATAGAGGCCCTGACCCTTGATGAGGCGGCGCATCAGGGCCTCGGACGACACCCGATAGCGGGCCGGGTCCTTGCCGAAAGCGCGATACGCCCGCCTCGCCGCGGCGATCTGCGGCACCTCGGAAACCGGGCGGCCGGCCAGTTCGGCGGTCCGCCTGGCCGCCTCGGCGTCGAGCGCCGCCGCCAGGGCGGGGTCGGCCTCGGCGACGGTCACCGCGCAGGCGACGCAGCCCAGGGCGACGCGCACGCCGGCCTCGGCGAATTCCTCGGAAATGGCGATCGGGATCATGGCGGACGGTCGCGGGCTGTTCGGACGCAGGGCCGCCACTCTAGGCGGGGGCCGGCCCGTCGGCCAAGTCCTTTTGCGATTCTCCGTTCCGCTCAGCCGGCCTTGCCGTCGATCCGCGGGCGCACGAGCATCGGCCCGTAGACGGCGACGAAGATGCCGAAGGCCGCCGTCCACAGCAGGCCCGAGGTATGGAGAAGCGGCCAGTAGAGGTCGGGTGCCACGGCGGCGGCGATGCGCAGCGGGGCCACCGCCATGACCATCAGGTAAAGGGCGGTGGTGGCGGGCCCGGCGGTCAGCGCGCGGCCGGTGTGGCCCAGGGTGGCCCGAGTCATCACCGCCAGGATCATGGTGGCCATGGCGCCGGCGGTCAGCGCATGGATGGCGGCCGAGATCGGGATCGCCGGCGTCAGCCCGGCGGCGCCGACCAGCAGCAGGCCGATCGGCACCCACAGGTAGCCCAGGTGCAGCACCCAGACCAGCGGTTCGGCGCCGGTGCGCCAGCCGCGCCAGCGGGCCAGGCGGACGGCATGGCAAAGCCCGGCGGCGAGGGCGGCGCCGGTGGTGGCGGCATGCCCGGGCCAGAGGGTCCACAGCGCCGCCCACAGGAGGGTGACGGCCATGGCGGCGCCGTCGACCCGCGAGAACGGGGCGGGCAGGGCGGTCTCGCCGCGCTTGGACAGCCAATTGCGGGTGAAATTGGGAACGATGCGTCCGCCGATCAGCCCGATCATGACGGTGATCATGGCGATGGCCAGCCGCCAGCCGGCGGCGGCGGTGTCGGCCCATCCCAGCGCCTCGGCGTGGAAAAGCCCGTTGGCCAGCGCAATTGTCGCCACCCCGACCGTGAGCGGCAGGTTGCGCCAGTTGCGGCTGGCCACGACCTCGCGGCCGACGATGGCGACCAGGGCGACCGGCAGCGCGAGGTCGATGAGGGCGGCGGCGCCCGGCCCGATGACGGCGGAAAAGGCGACGCCGAGCCTTCCGGCCACCCACAGCAGGGCGAGCCCGACGAGCGGCGCCCCGCGGAGCGGCGGCCGGCCCGTCCAGCTGGCCACCGCCGTCAACAGGAAGCCGGCGACGGCGGCGAAGACGAAGCCGAACAGCATCTCGTGGGCGTGCCAGGTGATGATGTCGAAGGCGCTGGGAAGGGCGATGGTTCCCGCCAGGATCGCCAGCCACAAAAGCAACGCGACCGGCGCTCCCACCCCGGCGGCCAGGAAGAACGGCCGGAATCCGTGCGAGAAGAAGACGCCGCCGGGGGCGCTCGCGGCCGTTGCGTTCATGACGGTTCTCCGTTGCCGGCCCGGCGCAGGCGGGCCAGCAGGTCCTCGGGGTCGAGGCCGTGCTCGCCGGCGGCCTCGGCCACCGTCTCGAACGGCGCCATCGGGCAGCCGGGGCAGGCCATTCTCAGCGCGACGAAGACGCCGACGGTTTGCGGCCACTGGCGCATGACCTCGGAAACGAAACATTCGGTGTGCAGATCGGTCTCCATGGCTTGACGCTCCGCTGACGGGTCTGACCAAGTTCTAGCGCGGCGACCGGCCGGCATCCTTGTCGGCGGTCAAACTCGGGAAAAAAATACGTCCGCCCGTTTCATCGGCCGCCTAGAGGTCGTCGGCGATGGCGACCAGGGCGTGCGGCCGGCGGACGACGACGCGCTGCCGACCCAGGGCGACGATGCCGTCCTCTTCCCAGCGCGACAGCGTGCGGCTCACCGTCGAGAGCGTGGTGCCGGCGTATTCGGCCAGGTCCTGGCGCGACAGCGGGAAGTCGATGACGACACCGTCGGCCTCGCGGCGGCCGGCCTGCCCGGCCAAACGGGTGAGCGCGCGGGCGATGCGCCGCTCCACCCGCTCGTGGGTCACCTCGCCCAGGCGGGTCTGCATGTCCTCGATGCGCCCGCCCATGATGCCGATCACGTTCATGGCGATGGTTGGGAAGCGGGCGGCCAGATCGCGGGTCTGTGCCCGCGTCCAGACCAGCACCTCGGACTCCTCGATGGCGGCGGCGCTGGCCGGATAGGTCAGGCCGCCGCAGACGGCGACGCAGCCGAAGCTCTCGCCGGGGCCGATGTAGCGCACGGTCATCTGATGGCCCTCCGGCGTCAGCTTGCTGACCCGCAATCGGCCGCCGGTCAGCACGAAAAAGGAGTGCGCCGGCTCGCCCTGGGCGAACACCTCGTCGCCGACGGCGAGGCGCCGCCGGTGCGCGCCGTCCAGGACGACCTGGCGGGCCGCCGGTTCCAGGCCGGCGAAGGCCTCGACGGTATCGAGCACGGCCGGATCGACCGGGTGGCGGCGAAGATCTGTCGTCATGCCGGAAAAATGGGGCGTGTTTGCCCACCGACAAGGAAAAGGGCCGGAGCGGGGCGTAGGGTCGATCCCGAGATCGGGGGAAACCGCAAGAGAAGCCGACGCTTCAGGAGGAACAAAAATGACCCGCGACATCAAGACGCTGGCAGCCGCCACCGCCCTCGCCTTGGCCGCCGCCCTTGGGCCGGCCCAGGCGGCCGAACCCCCGGCCACTCCCTTGGCCGATATCGTGCGCGGGCCGACCGATCTGCCGCCGCCGCTGGATCGCGACAAGGCGAAGACGGTCAGGGTCCACCTGACCACGGTCGAGAAGCAGGGCCGGCTGGCCGACGGCACCACCTTCAGCTACTGGACCTTCGACGGCCGGGTGCCCGGCCCGATGATCCGGGTCCGGGTCGGCGATTCGGTCGAGTTGACGCTCGCCAACGCCGAGGACAGCATGATGCCCCACAACATCGATCTGCACGCCGTCAGCGGTCCGGGCGGCGGCGCCGAGGCGACCCTGGTGCAGCCGGGCGAAACGGCGGCCTTCCGCTTCAAGGCCCTGAAGCCCGGGCTTTATGTCTATCACTGCGCGACGCCGACCGTGGCCCAGCACATCCACCGCGGCATGTACGGCCTGATCCTGGTCGAGCCCGAGGGCGGCCTGCCCAAGGTGGATCGCGAGTTCTACGTGATGCAGGGCGAGGTCTATACCGAAGAACCCTTCGGCACGGCGGGCGAGGCGACCGAAAGCTACGACAGGTTGATCGACGAAAGGCCGGAATACTTCGTGTTCAACGGCGCCGTCGGGGCACTGACCGAGCGGGCGCCGCTCAAGGCCAAGGTGGGCGAGACGATCCGCCTCTACTTCGGGGTGGGCGGCCCCAACAAGACGTCGTCCTTCCACGTGATCGGCGAGATCTTCGATCGCGTGTATGCGATGGCCGACCTGGTCAGGCCGCCGGCCCGGGACGTGCAGACGGTGACGGTGGCGCCGGGCGGCGCCATGGTGGCCGAATTGACCGCCGAGGTGCCCGGCACCTACATGCTGGTCGACCACGCGCTGAGCCGGGTCGAACGCGGCCTGGTTGGCCACCTCGAAATCGATGGCCCGGCCAACCCCAAGGTCTTCCAGAAGCTGACTCCCGACCAGCTTTCCGAACGATAAGGCAACCGCCGCCGCCAACCGCGGTGGACGATAAAGACTGCGGGTGCCCCCAAGCGGGGCGCCCTTCTTCATGGCCTAGGACGACAGGATGATCGGCTCGAACCGACGCGGACCTTGGCAACCGCCGACGCGATCCTCGCGCGGCCGTCCCTTGGTCGGAGCGGGATGGGGGGTGAGGAGCCGCTGGACGCGCGCGAACAGCCGCCCGCTCCTGTCGACGAGCGCCCGCAAGTCGGGATCGATCCGTTCATCCGTCTCGGGATCGTCGGCGGGCGGCCGCCCGGCCATGCCTTTCAGGGCCTTCCTGACTGTTGCGGCGTCGGTTTCGCCGGCCTGGATCGCCTTCTGATAGAGGACCCAGGCGATGACCCAGTGGATCCTCTCGCACACGAGAAACCGCAACCGGATGTCGCGCCAATCCCTTTCCGTTCGGTCCTGCGACCCGCGCAGGAATCGGCGCGCCTCGGCGGCGAGTTCGAGGGCTTCCTTTTCGATGATCGCATGCATCTTCAAATCGACAACCATGACGGGATCACCTTAAAAGCCCCGGCCGAGCGCCGCCATTTCGCAAAGGAATGACCCAACGGCGCAAAAGCGGCGCGTTTCCTGCAAGGATTACCCCCTACGGCCGGACGGCCCGGCGAACCGGGTCTCTCGGTCCCCTGCGGGGCCGTTTCGGAAGACAACGGTTGGCGGCGTCGATTGTTCCGGGGCGACGCCGCTCAACGGCGTGCGCGCCGCGTTCGCTACCCGTCAAAAGGCGCGCGAATGGACGGGACGCCGCGCAACCGGGCGCGCCGTCTGGCGGTTTCAGGCGATCTGCCGAGATGGAAGGGGAGGAAATGGTGGGCGCGGCTGGGATTGAACCAGCGACTTCTCGCGTGTGAGGCGAGCGCTCTCCCGCTGAGCTACGCGCCCGGGAAAGGCGGCCATATAAGGCCGCGGGGGGGCCTCTGTCAAGCAAGCGCCGCACCGGCGGCGGGTCGACCTGGGATGGCAGGCGCCAAGCTGTCGGCACCCACGGACCGCCGCCTCTTGAATTGTTCCTATAGAAGGTATATAATCATAAAAAACTGGATTTCGGGAGAATGGGCGGGGCCCGTTCGCGGCGTCCCGCCGGGCCGGGGGACGGGAGCCAGGCCGCTAACTCCAAAGGCCAAAACGGCAAAATGACGACAAATGACGACGGATGACGACAGATGACGACTTTCCTGCGGCGAAACGCGGAATCGCCGGCGTCGATCCATGACGCGGCAGATGCCGCCGACACCGCGGGCGTGTCAGGAACGGGCGGCCGGCGCCGGCAGCGCCGCCAAGGCCGCCGGCAGGTCCTCGAAGCGGTCGATCACGGCGTCCGCCCCCATCTCGGCGACCGGGGTGCGCGCGTAG
>JAVEYE010000086.1:0-11978 GCA_034003665.1 Rhodospirillales bacterium
ACGAGGTAACGGTGGGCGAGGGAGCAACGCTACAGAACGCAGTGGCCCTGACCGGCGACGGCGGAACGCTCACCGTCGGAGCCGGTGTCTACGAGACCGACCTGGTGATCGACAAGAGCCTCACGCTGTTGGGCGCCAAGAACGGCCTTGCCGGCGTCGACGCGGCGCGAGGCACCGGCGAGACGGTGATCACCGGCGACGAAAACGCCTATGCCAGCAGTGGCAAGGTGACCGTG
Organism: Rhodospirillales bacterium; assembly: GCA_034003665.1. Taxonomy (GTDB): domain Bacteria; phylum Pseudomonadota; class Alphaproteobacteria; order Rhodospirillales; family Shumkoniaceae; genus Shumkonia. The sequence goes on from JAVEYE010000086.1 coordinate 237, forward strand.
ACGGCCGACAACGTGACGATCGACGGCTTCACGTTCGACTTCGCCAGCGGCCCGGCCGGCAACACGACGGGCAACATCCTGGTCGTCGAGGGCGCGAACGCGGAAATCACCAACAACCGCTTTACCTCGGTGGGCCCCTTCTCGTCCAACCAGGCGGTCGAGATCGCTCTGCGCGGCACGGCCGACGGCACGACGGTCAGCGACAACTACATCGTGCGCGACGACGACTCCAACCAGCCGTTGAGCGGCGGTATCGAGGTCGGTGGGCCCTATGCGGTCGCCGGGCCGAGCGGCGTGGTCATTTCCGACAACGTACTCGACAACGCCTACATCGATGCGCGCAGCCCCGAGGGCGCCGGCGAACTGACCATCACCGGCAACGACATCGTCCCGCCGAGCCACGGCTTGGCCATCGCGGTGCAATCGCCGGACTACAATTCGGATCCGCTGCCCGACGGCTTTGTCCTGACTGCGTCCGGCAACGGCCCGATGTGGAGCGTGGAGTCCTTCGAGAGTACCACCTCCGGCGGCATCAACTTCTATGCCTCGGTCGACGCCGCCGCTTCGGCCGCGGCCGACGGGTCGGTCATCACGCCGGTCGACAACCCCGGCTTCGAGGTCCTGACCGTGCAGAAGGCCGGCGACGGCGACGATACGCTGATCGGCGGGGACGGGGCCTTTGCCCTGGTTGGCGGCGACGGCGACGATACGCTGCAGGGCGGCGACGGCGACGACGCGCTTATCGGTGGCGACGGCAACGATGCGGCCGTCTTTGCCGGTGGGTTCGCCGGCTACGCGCTGGCGACCACGGACAACGGGTGGACGGTGACCGGGGCCTCAGGCGCCGATCTGCTTGGCGGCATCGAAACGGTCACGTTCAACGACGCCACGGTCCGCCTCGTCGGCAACGGCGGCTACGCCACCATCCAGGCGGCCATCGACGCCGCCGAGGCCGGCGACACCATCCTGGTGGCGGACGGTACCTACGACCGCTTCACCGTCACCAAGTCGCTGACCCTGCTTTCGGCGGACGGTGCCGATGGCGTCGTCGTCAATGGCGTCGGCGTCAACCAGGGATGGGGCGTCCGCGTCGAAAGCGGCGTGGACAACGTCACCCTCGGGTCCGAGGGCCACGGCTTCACGGTCAATGCCGGGTCGGGCGATCTGGCGGCCGTCTATGTGGTCGGCGGCAACGACGGGGTGATTGTCGAGGGCAACATGCTCGACGGCGGCACCGGCCATGCCCTGCTGACCGGCGGCGGCGTTACCAATTCGGCGGTGACCGGCAACACGCTGGCCGCCGACGGGCCGAACGCGGTCGCCTACAACAACGGGGCGACCAGCGTGGGTGCGCCGTCCGACAACGTCGACTTCGTCGGCAACACCTTCACCGGCGGCGACAATGCCGGACTGCTGCTCGGCGTCGAGGCGGCCAACTCGGACATCACCGGCAACACGTTCAACGGCGAGTCCGGCTACGCCCAACTCGAGCTCTGGGGAGAGAACGCCAACGTCAGCGGCAACGTCTTCGCGGCGGACGGCGGCATTGCCATCCTCGACAGCGTGGCGGGCCATGACGACGCCCAATTGGTATCGGCCAACGAAGGGGTGATCCGCATCGAAGGACACGACGACACCCTTTACAGCTCGATCCAGGCGGCCATCGACGCGGCCGCCGAGGGCGACACCATCCACGTCGGGGCCGGCACCTACACGCCGAGCCTCATCGAGTTCGACCCGGTGGTCAGCGCCAACGGCTTCAATCACCAGATCCTGGTCAACAAGGCGGGGTTGAAGATCATCGGAACGGAGGGCGCCAGGATCGAGGTCGCCCTGCCGGAAACGACGGCCTTTGCCGCCCGTACCCTTGGCTTCATGGTGGCCGCCAACGACGTGACCATCTCGGGCTTCGAGATCGTCGGGCCGCTGGGCGCCTACCAGCACGACACCACCGACTTCGCGACGCTCGGCTACAACTACGGCATCATGGTCGACCGGGGCGTCCTCGGCACCACCCTGACCGACAACACCATCCACGATGTCCGCACCGGCATGAGCTTCGAGAAGCTGAATGGCGACACGGTGGACCCGGAACACGTCACCCTGGTTGCCGACAACACCATCTACAACACCCGGGGCGCCTTCCTGATCGGGTCCGAAGGCATCGTGCTGGAGAACAACACCTTCGGCGAGGTCGGCAACGAGTGGGATCTGACCTTGCTCGAGGGCGTACAACCCGCCGACTACTTCGCCGATCCGCTGGCCGATCCGGCGGCCTATGGCGACGCCATGATGGCGCTGTCGGCGGCCAACAACGGCATGACCATCGCCGACCGGCTGTACGGCCAGGGCGGCGTTCTCACCGTCGCCGAGAGCGATCCCGAGGTGGCGGCGCAGTTGGCCGAGATCGCCAACCGCTCCCACGTCGATGTGCTGCTGGGCGCCAGCAACGAGCCCGACGCGGCGGTGGGCGAGTCCCGCGGCAACGGCTTCGGCAATCCGCGCCTGCCCATGGGCACGCTCCAGGATGCCGTCGACGTGGTCGTCAAGGGCGGCGTCGTCTCGCTGCACGATGGCGACTATGGGGGCGAGGGCATCGACGGCGTGGTGACCATCACCACCGAGGGCCTCACCCTTACCGGCGGGGCCGGGGCCGAGAACGTAACCGTGCAACTCGGCGGCGGCGTCATGAACGTCAGCCTGCTTGGCGAGGCCGGTTACCAGGCCTTCGGCAATGAGCTGGACAACATCCTGTCTGGCGGCGAGGGTGCCGACCTCCTGTTCGGCGGTGACGGGAACGACACCCTTGCCGGCGGCGGCGGCGACGATGTCTTCGCCTTCATGGCGGACGACAGCGGGATCGACACCGTCACCGACTTCGAGGAGGGCGACGCCCTGGACTTCAGCGACATCCTGAGCGACGCCAACGACCTTATCTTCGAAGATCACGCCGAAAGCGGCGGCACGCAGATTTCCTATGAGGGCGAAGCCATCGCCATCGTCCAGAGCGTGACGCCGGACAGCCTGACGGTCGACGACAGCGGCAACGTCGTGCTGACCCCACCGGCATAACGTCTTGGTGGGAGGCGCTCATCAACAAGTCAGCGGCCCTGCGGGGCCGCTCTCTTTTTTTATGCGCCGTCCGCGGCCCGGCGGCTACAATCGGGGGCACGGCAGGAGGAGGGCCCCATGGAGCGCATAACCATTACCGTCGACGAAGACCTGCTGGCGCAGTTCGATGCCTACATGAAGCGAAACGGCTACGAGAATCGCTCCGAGGCCTTCCGCGACCTGGTGCGCGGCAAGCTGGAAGGAGAGCGCATCGACAGCGGCGACGCCGCTTTCTGCGTCGGCTGCCTCAGCTATATCTACGATCATCACGAGCGCGAGCTGGCCCGCCGCCTCACCCAGGCCCAGCACGACCATCACGATCTCAGCCTGTCGACCCTGCACGTGCATCTGGACCACGACACCTGCCTGGAGGCGATGATCGTGCAGGGGCCGACCGCGGCGGTGAAGGCCTTCGGCAACGGGGTGATCGCCGAGCGCGGCGTGCGGCACGGCAACCTGCACCTGGTGCCGGCCGAGGTCCACGTCGGCCGGCATGCCCACGGCGGCGAGGTCAAGCGACCGCACGTCCACAGCCGGCCGCGGACTTAGCTCCCCGAGGCGATTCAGCCGGCCGGCTTGTGGCCCATGCCCGGACGGGGCGCGTGCGGGTTCTTGCCCATGGCGCCGGGGGCCAGGACGTCGGCGGTGACCTCGATGCGACCGGCCTTCTCGAAGACGAGGGTCAGCGGAAGGGTCGTTCCTTCCCGGAGCGGGGCGCGCAGATCGATGAACATGACGTGAAGCCCGCCCGGTTGCAGCACCGTCGGCGTGCCGGGGTGCACCTCGATCGCCTCGACCTGGCGCATCCTCATGACGCCGCCGTCCATGGCGTGGGTGTGCAGTTCGACCCGTTCGGCGACCGGCGATTCGGCGGCGACCAGACGGTCCATTTCGGCGCCTTCGTTGGTCAGCACTGCGAAGGCGGCCCCTGTCTTCATGGCCGGCGTTGCCGAGGCGCGCGCCCAGAGATCCGAAACCACGATGGGGCTGGATCTCGCGTCCGCGGCCTGGGCGGTGGCCGCAAGGCCTGCGAAGGCGACGGCCAGGACCAGGACGATTGCTCTGTTCATATGCTCGGTTCCTCCCATGCTTGGACGTCCCGTTCGGGGTCAGGCCCTGATATGGGAAGGCCGCCGGTCGATTCCCAGCCTATACCTCGTACTCGGCGATGGCCTGGGGTTCGGCGGCGGCCGCGGCCACCCACGCCCGCATGTCGGGGGCCTGCCAGACGGCGTCGGCAAAGGCCTGGCAGGGTGCGCTCAGCGGCACGTCGTAGGTATGGAAGCGCCCCACGACGGGGGCGTAGAAGGCATCCGCGATGGTGAAGCCGCCGAACAGGAAGGGGCCGCCCGCCCCGTAACGCTGCCGGCAGGTGGTCCAGATTTCCTGGATGCGGGCGATGTCGGCTTCCACGTCGTCGGCCCACCGCCGGCCCGCAAGGTGGGCCCGCAGGTTCATCGGCAGGGCCCGGCGCAGGGCCATGAATCCGGCGTGCATCTCGGCCGTCACCGACCGGGCGACGGCGCGGGCCCCGGCGTCGGCGGGCCACAAACCGGCCGCGGGGAAGCGTTCGGCCAGATACTCGGCGATGGCCAGCGAATCCCAGACCCGGTCGTCGCCGTAACGAAGCAGCGGCACCTTGCCCGACGGCGAGTGAACGAGGATGTCGGCCCGCGTTTCCGGCCGCATGAGGGATACCAGGATCTCGTCGAATTTCACCCCGGTCCGCTTGAGGACGAGCCAGGCCCTGAGGCTCCAGGACGAATAGTTCTTATTGCCGATGACCAGCGCGCATTTTGGCATCTTCATTCCTCCACCCCGATATGTTTGGTTATAAGTACGGAAGCGCGGTGGCGGATCAAGGCCGCTTTGTTGCACATCAGGAGATCGATTGGTGACGCAGTATCTTGTCGAGGGTGGTAACGACGACGCGGTGCCGCTGGTGGCGGTGACGCCCCGGACGCTTGACGCCTGGCTGGCCATCCAGCCCGAGGCACAGGCGGCGTGGATCGACGCGGCTGGCTTCGACGCCGAGGCGGGGAGCCTGTTGGCGGTGCCGGGCGGAGACGGCCGGCCGGCGATGATGCTGGTCGGGCTCGACGCCGAGCGGCCGATGTGGAGTTGGGCAGGCGCCGCCGCCCGTTTGCCCAAGGGAACCTATCGCGTGGCCACCGGCGGGCCGGAGCCGGTGGCGCCCGAAGTGGCCGCCCTCGGCTGGGCGCTCGGCACGTATGAGTTTCGCCGCTACAAGCAGAAAGAGGGGCGCGGCTTTGCCACGCTGCAGTGGCCGGCCGGCTGCGATCGCGGCCGCGTCGTCCGTCTGGCCGGCGCCACCCGGCTGGTGCGCGATCTCGTCAATCTGCCGGCCCTCGATCTGGGACCGGCCGAGCTGGCCGAAGCCGCAGCCCAGACGGCGGCCGGCGGCGGCGCCGACTTCCGCGAGATCGTCGGTGACGACCTCGTTGCCGCCGGCTATCCGGCCATTCATGCGGTCGGCCAGGGCAGTCCTCGGGCACCGCGGCTGATCGACATCACCTGGGGAGACGCCGCTGCGCCGAAGGTGACCCTGGTCGGCAAGGGCGTGTGCTTCGATACGGGCGGTCTCGACATCAAGCCGCCCGCCGCCATGAAATGGATGAAAAAGGACATGGCCGGTGCCGCCCATGTTCTTGGGTTGGCTGCGGCGGTGATGGATGCCGGTCTGGCGGTTCGCCTGCGCGTCCTCATCCCTGCGGTGGAAAACAGCGTGTCGGGAAAGGCGCTGCGCCCGCACGACGTCATCCGCACCCGCAAGGGGCTGACCGCCGAGATCGCCAACACCGATGCCGAGGGGCGCCTCGTTCTGGCCGACGCGCTGGCCGAGGCGGCCTCCGAGAACCCAGCTCTGATCGTCGATTTTGCAACCCTGACCGGCGCCGCCCGGGTCGCTCTCGGCCCCGACCTGCCGGCCCTTTTCAGCAACGACGACGGTTTGGCCGAGGGCCTGCTTCGCGAGGGACAGGAAGTGGACGATCCGCTTTGGCGGCTGCCGCTCTTCAAGCCGTACCGCCGCCACATCGACGGCAATGTCGCGGATCTGTCCAACGCCCCTGACAGCCCCTATGCGGGGGCGATCACGGCGGCCCTCTTCCTGGCCGAGTTCGTCGAACCTCACATTCCGTGGGCCCATCTCGACATCATGGCCTGGAACGCCGAAGGCCGGCCCGGCCGGCCGGAGGGCGGCGAGGCGATGGGCCTGCGCGCCGCTTACGGCCTGTTGGCCGAGCGATTCGGCTAGGCCGAGCAGGGGCCGATTGTTGTTGCCTCGGGTTTGGGGCCGCGCCTAAAATGATTCGATTACGGAATGATTTGGCGAGCGCATGGCGAGTCCTCTTTCCGATATGCAGGCCCTTGATCTCTGGCGCCGGGCGGTGCTGGCTGGCGTGCGGCGTGCGGCGCCGGACCTTTCGGCCCGCCAGATGGCGGTGCTGCTGACCGTCTATCTGACCGCGCCGCCGCATACGGTGCGCGGTCTCGCCGCCACACTGAACGTATCGAAGCCGGCCATCACGCGGGCCCTGGATCGGCTCGGTCAGTTCGAGATGGTGCGCCGCAAGGTGGATGACGCGGATCGCCGCAACGTCCTGGTGCAGCGTACGATCAAGGGGTCGGTTTTCCTGCGGGAATGGGGCAGCATCGTTGCGGAGGCGGCGACCGAACTGACCCCCTGACGGGGGCCCGCGTCAGGAACGCCCGATCAGGGCGTCGATCATGGCGATCAGTTCCTGTTTCTTGAACGGTTTGGCCAGCACCATGTCGGCGCCGAATTGCTTGGCCAGATCGAGGTAATGGAACTGCCCGACCGGACCGCCGCCCGAGATGGCGATGACGCGCAGGTCTGGCCGCATCTGCTTGGCTTCGGAAATGGTTTCCATGCCTTCCTTGCGGGGCATCACGATGTCGGTGATCATCAGGTCGAAGGCGTTGTCCGCGAGCAGGGCGATGGCTTCGACCCCGTCGGCCGCTTCCTTGACGGCGTGGCCAGCGCCCTCGAGTATCTGGCAGACCGAGAATCGCACCAGTTCTTCGTCATCGACAACAAGAATGTTGGCCATACGGATTCGCCTTTTCCTCGATGCCGCGGCATGGCCTCCAGGACTACCGAAATTCAGGGACGGTGGAAAGGCGCGAGTTGCGGAAATCAGGAATTGTTCTGGGCGACGGTCGCCTCGTCCTGTCCGAGAGCCTTGCGGATGAGGTTGACCAGAACCCTGTCGTCCAGGGGTTTTTCCAGGAAATCCACCGCTCCCGCGCGCTTTGCCTGCAAGGCCATCTGCCGGTCGCTGTGGCCGGTGATGATGATGACCGGAAGATTGATGGAGCGCGCCACCAGTTCCCGTTGCAGTTCAAGCCCCGTCATGCCGGGCATGCGGACGTCGACGACCAGGCATCCGGGGTGGTCGGGGTCGAGGACCTCGAGGAATTCGTTGGCGGATGCAAAGGCGCGGATTGCAAAACCGTCGCCCGCCAGCAGCCATTCCAACGAATGACGAACCGCGGTGTCGTCGTCAACGATGTATACGGTCGGCCCTAATGATGACACCTGAGTATCCGCGCCCAAATTTGCCCAAACGGCACGCCGGGCGTATCGCCGACATACCTTTTGCCCCAACTATGAAACACTCAAAGTATCCGGGAAACCAGGGAAAAACCATCGCGATCTTAGGGATTTCCCTTGGCGGCTTCCAGCAGCGTCGCCATCTTGATGAGATCGGCCAATGAGCCGGCCTTGGTTTTTTCCATCACCTTGGCGCGATGCGCCTCCACCGTTTTTTCGCTCAGTCCCAGGTGGAAGGCGATGCGTTTGTTGGGTTCGCCGGCGACGATCTGTTCCAGGACCTGTCGTTCCCGAGGCGACAGCAGATCGAATCGCTTCCGGATGTCGTCGTATTCCAGGCGGGCGCGGACCATCACCTGGTTTTCCTCAATGGCCTTTTGGACAAGGTCAAGCAGGGCCTGGTCGTTGAACGGCTTTTCAATGAAATCGAAGGCGCCCGCCTTCATCGCCCGCACGGCCATCTGGACGTCGCTGTGGCCCGTGATGATGATGACCGGCAGCGCGGTGGCGCGGGCCGCCAACTCTTCCTGCAATTCCAGCCCGCTCATGCCCGGCATGCGGACGTCGACCAGGATGCAGCCGAGCTGGTCGGGTCGGTAGGCGGCAAGGAAGTCGGGGGCGGAGGGAAAGGTTTCGACCTCAAGGTCGATCGACGAAAGCAACCAGCGCAACGAGTCGCGTACGGCGGGATCATCATCGACGACATAGACGATCGGTTTGGGCGTGCCCATGAAACGGCTTCTTATCCTGAAGAAATGGCGGCCAGCCCTGATGCCGCACCTTGATATCGGGCGAAGGATAAACGCCTGTTCCCCGTTTCGCAAGGCGGGCCGATCGCGGCTACAGCAGTTTGGCGATCCGCCCAGCCATGTCCGTGGCCGAAATGCCGTGCGGGAAATGGGTCAGAAATCTGCCGTCCCGCCCCATCAGATAGGTGTAGGCGCTGTGATCCACGGCGTAGTCCTCGGGGTCGTTCGGGTCCTGGTTGGCCTTCGCGTAATAGACGCGATAGGCGCGGGCCGCGGCGGCCACCTGCTCGGCGCTGCCGGTCAACCCCACCATCTGCGGATGAAAGACCCGGGCGTACTCGCCGACGTGTTCCGGGCGATCCCGCTCGGGATCGACGCTGATGAACAGCACCGCAATGTCGCGCCCCTCGTCTCCCAGAAGATCCAGGGTCTCGGCGATGGTGGATAGCGTGGTCGGGCAGACGTCCGGGCAATAGGTGTAGCCGAAATAGACGAGCAGGGGCCGGCCCCGGAAATCGGCCTCGGTGACGGTGCGCCCTTCCCCGTCGACGAGAGAGAACGGCCCGCCGATAGCCGCCGTCCCGCTTTCCCGCGAACCGGCCATCATGTCCCAGTAATGCCGGCCGGCCAGTCCGACGACGGCCAACAACCCGACGACGGCGATACCGATTCCGATCCGGATGAGCGTTCTTTTCATCGTCCTTTCGTCTCCCAAAATGCGGGTACGCCACGCTTCCGGAAACGACCTTGTGGGGAAGGAAATGAAAAATGGCGTCCCCGGCGAGATTCGAACTCACGACCTACGGATTAGGAATCCGTTGCTCTATCCTGCTGAGCTACGGGGACGCTGCGGAGACTGTATAACACACCCAAGGGGGGGCGCGTCACCCCCGTCGAGGCACCGCCCGGCCGGTCCCCACCTGCCCAAAGAGGCGTCGCGCGGAACCGCGCCGCGGACGATCAGCCTGTCGGCGCCGCAATGGTCAGGCGTCGCGCTCCACCATGCTGGCGACCGGGACCGCCGGTTGCCAGGTCCGCATCAACTGCAGAAAGTCGGCTGTCGGGGTCGGTCGGCTGTAGAAATAGCCCTGCGCGTAGTCGCAACCGCGTTCGCGCAGAAAGCCCATCTGGGCGCCGGTTTCCACCCCTTCGGCGACCACCTCGAGCTTGAGGCTGCGGCCCATGGTGATGATGGCCTCGACCAAAGTGGCGTTTTCCGAATCGATGGCGACGTCGCGGACGAACGACTTGTCGATCTTCAATACACTGACCGGAAAGCGCCGCAGATAGCTGAGCGACGAATAGCCGGTGCCGAAATCGTCGACCGACAGGCTGATGCCCAGGTCGTCGAGCCGGCGCAGCCCGTCGATCACCTCGGGAATGTCGGCCATCAGCAGGTTCTCGGTGATTTCCAGCTCCAGTCCGGTCGCCGGCATGCCCGTATCCTTGAGGATATCGACCACCGTATCGAAGAGCGATAGGCCTCGGAACTGGCGGCTGGAGACATTGACCGAGATGCGTTCCGGGCACAGCCCTTCCTTGCGCCACTCCACCGCCTGCCGGCAGGCGGCCCTCAGCACCCACTCGCCGATCGGCGTGATCAGGCCGATCTCCTCGGCGAGCGGGATGAATTTCTCGGGACTGACCTGTCCCAGGTCGTCGTTGTGCCACCGCAACAGGGCCTCGGCGCGGACGATCCGCCCGGTGGCCAGGCTGATGAGCGGCTGGTAATGGAGTTCGAACTCGTTGCGGTCGAGGGCGTGGCGGATCTGGTGCTCCATGCGCGCCCTCGCCAGCGCCCGCTCGTTCAGTTCGGGGGTGAAGAAGCGGAAGTTGTTGCGGCCCATGTCCTTGGCCCGGTACATCGCGGTATCGGCGTTGCGCATCAGTTCGTCGGGCATGTAGCCGTCGTCGGGCCAGATGGTGATGCCGATGCTGGGCGTGAGGAAGATTTCACGGCCGCCCAGGTGGAAGGGCCGCTCGAACGATTCCAGGATCTTCTGGGCGACCGGCTCGACATCGATCCCCAGCTGAAGGTCGGGAACGATCACCGTGAACTCGTCGCCGCCCAGGCGGGCCACGGTGTCGGCGGCGCGCAGGCAGCAGCGGATGCGGTTGCCCGCTTCCTTGAGGATCCGATCTCCGGTGTGGTGGCCCAGGGTATCGTTGACGTATTTGAAACGGTCGAGGTCGATGAACAGCAGGCCGACCTTGTTGTTCTGCCGAAGGCCGCGAGCCAGCGCCTGCTCCAGCCGGTCCAGCGCGAGGACGCGGTTGGGCAAGCCGGTCACCTCGTCGAAATTGGCCTGCTGGATGAGGCGCTTCTCGTACTCCTTGCGAAGGCTGATGTCCTCCTTGACGGCGAGGAAGTGGGTGATGGCGCCGTCCGGAGTCTTGATCGGCGAAATCGATACCGACTCCCAGTAAAACTCGCCGTTCTTCTTGCGGTTCAGCATCTCGCCCCGCCATTCGTGCCCGGCCGTCACCGTGCGCCAGAGGGCTTCGTAGACCTCGTCGGGCGTATTGCCGGACTTGAGGATGCGGGGATTCTTGCCGAGGATTTCCTCAAGCGTGTATCCGGCCACTTCGACGAATTTCGGGTTGACGTATTCGATGGCCCCCGTCGTGTCGGTGATGATCACGGACGCCGGGCTCTGCTCGACCGCCTGGGACAGCTTGCGCAGATTGTCAAGCGTGCGGCGGTGTTCGGTTATGTCGATCACGGTCGACTGGATGGCCGGCGCGCCCTGCCAATTCACCAGCCTGACCTGGGCCTCGAGGAGGATGAGCGTGCCGTCCCGCCGGTGCCCCCGGAACTCATAGCGGGACGGGGCCGGGTGTCCTTCCAACCGGCTCCGCCGGTAGTTGGCGACGCGGTCCCGGTCGTGAGGGTCGTAGACGATGTCGATCGACGGCAGGCGCAGGATGTCCTCGGGACCGTCATACCCGAAAATGGTGGCAAACGCCTGGTTGGCGAAGATCGGTTTGCCGTCCCGATGGATGACGATGCCAAGCAGGGATCCCTCGACAAGGTTGCGGAACCTTTCCTCGCTTTCCTGCAACTCCTTCTGGGCCCGCGCCCGCCCCGTGATGTTGATGGCGACGCCGATGATGCCGGTGACGGTGTCGCCGTTGCGCACCGGCGAGAAGGCGCATTCGAAGAAGCGGTCGTCGACCTGGAGGGTTGAAACCACCGACTGCCCGGACAAGGCGCGCCGGAGGTCAAGGACGAGGCCGGAGTGGCCGGCGAAGACGTCGAGGGCATTTCGACCAATCACCTTGCCG
>JAVEYE010000087.1:0-11964 GCA_034003665.1 Rhodospirillales bacterium
CGCGGACCAACCGATGCCTCCGGCTTCGATGAGCAAACTGATGACCGTCCACAAGCTTTTCGAGCGCCTCAAGGACGGTTCGCTTTCGCTTGACGACACCTTCAGCGTCAGCGAGCGCGCCTGGCGGGAAGGGGGCGCCAAGAGCGGAGGATCGACGATGTTTCTTTCGCCCGGCGAAAGGGTCCGCGTCGAAGACCTCATTCGCGGAATCGTCGTTCAGTCAGGAAACGACGCCAGCATCGTCGTCGCCGAGGGGCTGGCCAGCAGCGAGGAAGCCTTTGCCCAGGAAATGACCACCCGCGCCCGCAGGATGGGCCTCGCCCACAGTACGTTCCGCAACGCCACCGGGCTGCCCCATCCTGAACATCGGACGACGGCGCGGGATCTGGCGCTTCTCGCCGTAGAGACCATCGAAGAGTTTCCCGAATACTATCACTACTACTCGGAGAAAGAGTTCACCCATAACGGCATACGACAGGGCAACCGCAATCCCCTGCTTTACAGGGACATCGGCGTCGACGGACTTAAGACCGGACACACGGAAGCGGCCGGATACGGCCTGATCGCATCGGCCAAACGCGGAGACCGGCGCCTCGTACTGGTGGTCAATGGGCTGGCCAGCATGAAGGTGCGATCCCACGAATCGGAGCGTCTTCTGGAATGGGGCTTTCGCGAGTTCGAGAATTACAAACTGTTCGCCGCCGGCGACACCGTGGTGGATGCAGACGTCTGGCTTGGTCGGGAGCGGAGCGTGCCGCTGCTCATCGAGAAGGATTTGGTCGTGACGCTGCCGCGCAAGGCCCGCGGCTCGATGAAGGTGGCGGCGACGTTCGAGAGTCCTCTGCCGGCTCCCATCGCCAAGGGCGACCGGTTGACTAAACTGGTCATCACGGCACCCGGCGTCACGCCCATCGAGGTTCCGCTGGTGGCCGGCGCCGAAGTCGGGCGGCTGGGCGTTTTCGGCCGCTTCGGCGCGGCCTTGAAGTATCTCTTGTGGGGCAACGCCGGCTGAGCGGAGAGCCGGGCCAGGAAAGGTCGATGACGCGGGGCGTTTTCATCACCCTTGAAGGTGGCGAGGGAAGCGGCAAATCAACGCAGGCCCGCCTGTTGGCCCACACCCTCGAGACCCAGGGGATCGCGGTCACGGCCACGCGCGAACCTGGGGGCGCCCCCGGCGCCGAGCAGATCCGCGCCCTCCTGGTCAACGGCGAGACGGGGCGCTGGGACGCATTGAGCGAGGCCCTGCTGCACTATGCGGCACGCCGCGAGCACCTGCGTCATACCATCCTGCCGGCGCTGGCCGGCGGGCGTTGGGTCATTTGTGATCGGTTCGCCGACTCCACCATGGCCTACCAGGGATACGGCCACGGACTGGGCCGCGAGGTGATTGCGGCGCTCCATGCGGCGGTGGTCGGCGACCTGGCGCCCGACCTCACGCTTATCCTCGATCTGCCGGTAGTCGACGGCCTGGGCAGGGCCGCCTCGCGCGGTGGTGAAGACCGCTATGAGCGCATGGACCGGACGTTTCACGAACGCCTTCGAGAGGGATTTCTTGACATCGCCAGGCGTGACCCAGGGCGCTGCGCCGTCATCGACGCCACCGGCACCGTCGAGCAGGTCCAGGCGGCGATCATCGGCGCCGTGCACGAGCGGCTCGGCGTGAACGCGCCATGACCGCCATCGCGGAAACCGACACCGTCGACGGGCAAGCCGGCATGCCGCCGCCGCGGCAGAACCCCGACCTGATCGGCCACGAGGCGGCGGAGCGGACCCTTCTCGACGCCTACCGGTCCGAACGGCTGTCGCATGCGTGGCTGATCTGCGGCCCGCGCGGCATCGGCAAGGCCACCTTGGCCTACCGTTTCGCCCGCTTCTTGTTGGGCCGGGGGAGGCCGGCCTCCGGCGGCCTGTTCGGAAACCTGCCGGCGGACGATCCCGAAACCCTTTATGTCGATCCGGCCAACCCCTTGTTCCACCGGGTCGCCGGCGGCGGACATGCCGACCTCATGGTCGTCGAGCGCGGCTTCACCGACGACACGCGCCAAAAGATGCGGACAGAGATCGTCGTCGCCGATGTTCGTCGAATTGGCGGTTTTCTTGGCATGACGCCGGCCGAAGGCGGTTGGCGGGTTGTCGTCATCGATGCCGCCGACGAAATGAATCCCAGCGCCATGAACGCCGTCCTCAAGGTCTTGGAAGAGCCGCCGCCGCAGTCGGTGCTGTTGCTGGTCTGCCACAATCCCGGTCGCTTGCTGCCGACCGTCCGCTCGCGCTGCCGGCGGCTGGTTCTCAACCCGCTGCCTTCCACTGCGGTGGCCGGACTGCTGACCCGCTACGAACCCGGCCTCGACGTTGCCGATGCCTTGGCGCTGGCCAGCCTCGCGGAGGGCAGCGTGGGGCGCGCCCTCGCCCTGGCGGGTGAGGGTGGGTTGAGCCTTTATCGTGAACTGCTTGGGCTGTTGTCCACCCTGCCCAACATCGACATCGCGGCGCTCCACGAGTTTGCCGACCGCCTGAGCCGACCGTCCGCCGACAGCGCCTTTCGCACCGTCACAGAACTGCTGCAGAACTGGCTGGGACGCCTGATCCGCGCCGGCGCCGTCGCGACGATGGGCGATGGGGCGCCAAACGATGCGGAATCGGCCCTGACGGCACGGCTATTGGCCGCGGGCGGCCTTGAACGTTGGCTGGAGGTGTGGGAAAAGACCACGATCCTGCTGGCGCGGACGGACGGGGCCAACCTGGACCGCAAGAGTGTCATTCTCCATGCCGTCCTGACGATCGACAAGGCCGCGCGCGGGTAAGGCAGCATCTGTCGCGACGTGCAATATTGTCTTCGTCGTGCGAAGGGAGAGAACCAGGAATGGCCGAGGCCAAGCGCTACTACGTCACAACGCCGATCTACTATGTCAACGACGCGCCGCATATCGGCCATGCCTACACCACGCTGGCCTGCGACGTCCTGGCCCGCTTCAAGCGGCTTGACGGCTATGACGTCAAATTCCTGACCGGCACCGACGAGCACGGCCAGAAGGTGGAAAAGTCGGCCGCCAATGCCGGCATCGACCCCAAGACCTTCACCGACCGTGTGTCGCAGAACTTCCGCGACCTCGCCGCCTTCATGAAGTTCACCAACGACGACTTCATCCGCACCACGGAGGAGCGCCACCGTCGCTCGTGCCAAGCCCTGTGGGCGCGCCTGCTGGAGCGTGACCAGATCTATCTCGGCAACTACGCCGGCTGGTACGCGGTGCGCGACGAGGCCTTCTACGGCGAGAGCGAACTGACGATCGGCCCCAACGGCAAGAAGGTGGCCCCGTCGGGCGCCGAGGTGGAATGGGTCGAGGAGCCCAGCTATTTCTTCCGGCTGTCAGCCTGGCAGGAACCGCTACTCGCGTTCTACGAACAGAATCCGGAATTCATTCTTCCGCTCACCCGGCGCAATGAGGTGGTCAGCTTCGTCAAGGGCGGCCTGCAGGACCTTTCGGTGTCGCGCACCGGTTTTGGCTGGGGCATCCCAGTGCCCAACGACGAGGCCCACGTCATGTACGTGTGGCTGGATGCGCTGACCAACTACATTACCGCGGCCGGCTATCCCGACACCGAAAGCGAAAAGTACACCCACTACTGGCCGGCCGACCTTCACATGGTGGGCAAGGACATCCTGCGCTTCCATGCCGTCTATTGGCCGGCCTTCCTGATGGCGGCCGGGCTGGAGCCGCCGAGGCGCGTCTTCGCCCACGGCTGGTGGACCAACGAGGGCCAGAAGATCTCGAAATCGGTCGGCAACGTCATCGACCCGATCAAGCTCGTCGAAACCTACGGGCTCGACCAGGTCCGCTATTTCCTGCTGCGCGAGGTGCCGTTCGGCAACGACGGCGATTTTTCACACCGTGCCATGGTCAACCGGATGAACGGCGAACTGGCCAACGACCTCGGCAACTTGGCCCAGCGCGTGCTGTCGATGATCGGCAAGAACTGCGACGGCAGGGTGCCGCCGCATGGAGACTTTGATCAGGACGATCGCGACCTTCTAGGCATGGCGCAAGATCTCGCGGAGCATACGCGCCATGCCCTGGACCGCCAGACATTCAACGAGGCGCTGGAGGCCATATGGGTCGTTGTGCGCGCCGCCAACGCCTATGTCGACCGTCAGGCGCCGTGGGCCCTGCGCAAAACCGATCCGGCCCGCATGAACACGGTTCTTTACTGCTTGGCCGAAACCATTCGCCACCTGGCGCTGATCCTGCAGCCGTTCATGCCCGACTCGACGGCCCGGATGCTCGATCAACTGGCCGTGCCAGAGCAAGAAAGGACCTTCGAATTCCTTGGCCCGGACCATGCGCTGCGCGTGGGGACCGTTCTGCCCAAACCGCAAGGCATCTTTCCCAGGTTCGTCGATCCGGAGGGGCAGGGGGATGCCGCCTGATGCTGGTCGACAGCCATTGCCATCTCGATTTCCCCGACTTTTCTGACGATCTCGACGGGGTGATCGAACGCGCGCAGGCGGCCGGCGTCGGCTGTTTTCTGACCATCGGCACCCACGTCAGCCGTTTCGACGGCGTGCTGGCGATCGCCGAGCGCTACGCGCCGGTATTCTGTTCGGTCGGCGTTCACCCGCACGAGGCGGCCGAGGCTCCGGACCTGACGGCGGAACACTTGGTCCGTATGGCGGCCAGACATCCAAAAATCGTCGCCTTCGGAGAAAGCGGCCTCGACTTCCACTATGACTACAGCCCGCGCGACGTGCAGGAACGGATTTTCCGCATCCATATCGCGGCCGCCCGCCAAAGCGGCCTGCCGCTTATCGTCCACACCCGTGAGGCTGATGCCGAGACCCTGGCCATTCTCGCCGAGGAACAAGAGAAGGGACCGTTCCCCGGGCTCATCCACTGTTTCAGCACCAGCCGCGCCCTGGCCGAGGGCGCCGTCGCGCTCGGCATGTATGTCTCGATCTCGGGGATTGTCACCTTCAAGCGGGCCGACGAGCTTCGCGACATCGTCCGCGATCTCCCGCTCGATCGTCTACTAGTAGAAACCGATTCTCCCTACCTGGCCCCGGTTCCCCAGCGCGGCAAACGCAACGAGCCGGCCTTCACGGCGCACACGGCGGCCTGCGTGGCAGACATCAAGGACGTGGAGCTCGACACGATGGCCGAGCGAACCACAGACAACTTCTTCCGCCTGTTTGCCAAGGCCGCCAAGTCCTGGCCACCGGCCACCCGCCCGTAACCCGCCAGAAGAAAGAAGCCGA
Organism: Rhodospirillales bacterium; assembly: GCA_034003665.1. GTDB lineage: Bacteria > Pseudomonadota > Alphaproteobacteria > Rhodospirillales > Shumkoniaceae > Shumkonia. Next base: position 5,255 of record JAVEYE010000087.1, read on the forward strand.
CATGCGCGTGACTATCCTGGGATGCGGTGGGTCGAGCGGAACGCCCTCGGTCGATTTCGGGTGGGGCCGATGCGATCCCGCCAATCCCCGCAACCGGCGAAGCCGCCCGTCGATCCTGGTGGAGGCGGGCGATACGAAACTCCTGGTCGACACCTCTCCGGACCTGCGCGAACAACTCCTGCGCGTTGGCGTGCGTCGGCTCGACGCCGTGCTGTTCACTCATTCCCACGCCGACCATCTGCATGGGATCGACGATTTGCGACCGGTAAACCGGGCGTTGGGGGCGCCGCTGGACATCTTCGCCAACACCGAGACCCTCCAGGCTATCGGCAGCCGCTTCGGCTATGTGCTGGAGCCCTGGCCAGCCGGATCGAAAGCGTTCTACAGGCCGGCTTTGGTTCCCCATCGCATCGATCACGGCCAACGCTTCACTGTCGGCGACGTTCCAATCGTCGTCCTGCGACAAAACCACGGCTATTGCGACACGTTGGGGTTCCGGTTCGGCCCGATTGCGTACTCCAGCGATGCCGTTGACCTGCCCGAAGACGCCTTCGATCTGCTGGAGGGCGTCGAGACGTGGATCATCGGGACACTCTTGGATGAGCCGCACCCGACCCATGCCGACGTCGACAAGGCGCTCACCTGGCTGGCGAGGGTCGGGGCCAAGCGCGGCGTCCTCACGCACCTGAGCGGTCGGCTCGACTATGCGACCCTGGCGGCGCGACTGCCCGAAGGCGTCGAGCCCGCGTACGACGGTATGGTCATCAAAATTCCTTCCTGACGAAATCAACTCCAGAATACCGGAAGCAACCTTTCCGAAGGGGGAGGCCGCCTGGGCTTTCTCAACGCGTCCAGAGGCCGGAAATCCAGTCTCTCTCATTTCTCCTGCTGTCTTGAACAACGCTTTTACCGCCTTGATTAAAAAACATATGTTATTATTTTTCATAATATACATTATGCGAATTTCAGGTTCGGCGATCCAACCCCACAGGTCATGCTGCAAACCCTTTTTCGGCGAAACGGACCAACGCCTCCTCCGGCTTGGGTCGAAACCGAGATGCACAGACGGCTCGTTCCCGCCATCGCAATGCGACGCGACCGACACGACGACCGCTCGATGAGAGGAACTCGACTGACGAAAAAGTCTCAACGGCACCGAACGAAATAGGAAGCGTCGGCAACGGCCCGGCCGATGTGCCTACCGTTTCGCCTTCCGGCTTGCGGGCGGATTTTTCACAATTCGTCCATGTCAAAACAGCCGGTCGCCGGAAATTTCCCGACCTCCCCGCGTCACCTCGGGGCGCCGGTCGATCCCGTCGAGCGATCCGCCCCGTCCACAGTCTCCCGCTCAAGGGCGTCCGGCGGGCACCGTGTGGAACTCGCGCCGCGAAGCCAGGAACAGGACCGCATAGCCGACCACGGCCGAGAGCAGCGATCCCGAAAGAACGCCGACGCGGACCGCGGCACTCTGATCGCCTCCCTCGAATGCCAACTCTCCGATGAAAAGACTCATCGTGAAGCCAATTCCGGTCAGCACCGCGACGCCGTAGACTTGGATCCAGCGACTGCCATCCGGGAGCACGCCCAGTCCGAGGCGGATTGCCATCCACGTCGTCGCCAGCACGCCTACCTGCTTGCCGACAAACAGGCCAAGGATGATACCGAGCGTCACCGGATCCAGGAGAGCGGAAAAGCTCAGCCCGGCAAGCGGCACGCCGGCGTTGGCGAAGGCGAAGACGGGAAGGATCCCGAAAGCAACCCAGGGATGAAGCATATGCTCAAGGCGAACGAGCGGTCCGTCGCCTGGCTCCCTACCCCGCAGCGGAATGGCAAAGGCCAGCGCGACGCCCGCCAAGGTCGCGTGCACGCCGGATTTGAGCACGCACGTCCAAAGGAACACGCCGACCAGGACATAAGGCGCGATCCGCGTCACGCCGGCCCGGTTGAGAACGACTAGCACGATCACTCCAAGCCCCGCCAGGCCGAGCGCCTCCTGCGAGAGATCCGCCGTGTAGAAGAGCGCAATGATCACTATGGCGCCCAGGTCGTCTATGATGGCGACGGCGAGAAGAAAGATCTTCAGCGACGCAGGCGCCCGCCTGCCCAGCAGAGCCAGGATTCCCAGAGCAAAAGCGATGTCGGTAGCCGCCGGAATGGCCCAGCCGTTGGTGGTGAACGGATTTCCCCAGTTGAGGGCCAGATAGATCGCGGCGGGAACGACCATTCCACCAACGGCGGCGATGCTTGGCAGCGCCGCCTGGGACAGGCTCGAGAGGTTGCCCTCCATCACCTCGCGCTTGATCTCGAGGCCGACGAGCAGAAAAAAGATCGCCATCAGGCCGTCGTTGATCCAGTGCAGAAGCGTTTTGGATAGGCCGGTGTCCCCGAAAAGGACCGACACCTTGGTCCCAAGCAGACCGAAGTAGAGATCGCCGCCCGGCGTATTGGCCCAGATCATGGCAACGGCCGAGGCGACGACGAGCAAAATACCCCCTGCCGCCTCGAGTTTCAGGAACTGAAGAAGGGCCTGGCCAGGCATCAGCATTACATGGGTGGCTTTGGGCACGGGGGTCCCCCTGGTTGGTCAGACGACGTATATGGGGTGTTCCCAACGAAAATTCCCCCCCATCAGCGGATCGGCCCCTTCGCGCCCCTCCCCCGACCGATCGGATCGTGGTATGCCTTCCATCTCATCGACAAGACGAGTGAGCCCATGCCTCCGTCCGACCATCCCGATCAGCTTCGGCGTCTCCTCGACATCATGGCCCACCTGCGCAACCCGCAGGGCGGGTGCCTTTGGGATATTGAGCAGACGTTTGCGACCATCGCGCCGCACACCATCGAGGAAGCCTACGAGGTTGCCGACGCCATCGAGCAGAACGACATGGCGGCACTGTGCGAGGAACTGGGCGACCTGCTGCTGCAAGTCGTCTATCACGCCCAAATGGCGTCCGAGGCGGGTCTTTTCTGTTTCGACGACGTGGCAGCCGCCATCTGTGACAAGATGATCGAACGCCATCCCCACGTCTTCGGCGACGTCGAGGTTGCCTCCTCTGCCGCCCAGACACGCCAATGGGAAGCGCAGAAAGCCGAAGAACGCCGCCGCAAGGCATCCGCCAACGGCGACCGGGCGCCGAGCGCGCTCGACGGGGTCATCCGCGCACTGCCGGCGCTCACCCGCGCCCTCAAGATCCAAAACCGGGCGGCCCGGGTCGGTTTCGACTGGAGCGCCGCCGACCAGGTCATCGACAAGATTCGCGAGGAGATCGACGAAATCACCCATGAAATGTCCTGCAACGCGCCTCCCGCCCGCTTGGACGACGAGGTCGGCGACCTGCTGTTCGCCTGCACCAATCTGGCCCGCAAGCTCGGTATCGATCCCGAGGGGGCGCTCCGGCGCGGCACCGCCAAGTTCGAGCGTCGCTTTCATCGGGTCGAGGCCTTGCTGGCAGCGGCGGGACGATCGCCTGAGATGGCCGACCTCGGCGAACTCGAAACTCTATGGGGCCGTGCGAAGAGCGAGGAACGCGGTGAGGTTTGACGCCGAGTTCCGCCACCGTGGTTCCGGTTTTCGCCGAATGCGGCCTCGGCTATGATGACGGTCGTCCGCGCCACCGGAAAAAAAGACAGAACATGACCATGACATCCGCGCGCCGCATTGCCACCGCAGCCGTTTTTCTGGCGATGCTCGCCCTGCTCGGTGCCTGTTACCTGCCGGTTCGCTTCGACGCCGAGATTGAGGTCGATGACAGCGGTTTCTACTCGATGATCTTCGACGGCTACATCGTTTCCGTGCCGCTCTACAAGGACCTGGCGGAAAGAAAGATCGACTCTGCCGAGGAAAAGAAGCGGGTGGCTGTGCTGAGACGCGATCTCGAGCGCGACTCGTCATTCACCGAGGTCGCCTATCAGAAACAGGGAATTTTCAAGGTCCATTGGGCCCGTAAGGATGACCTGACGCGCGTCGGCATGGTCACATTCATACGGCGAAACGAGGCGTTGCTGAGCCTCAAGTATCTGAAAAATAATAAATATATACGAAATCGGGGAGTCGTCGTCATGGCTGCCGGCGACATGAGCGGCTCGGTCCGTCAGCAGATCGCCGACGCCGGCCTCAACATCACTGGCGAGGTGCGCCTGATCACCAACGCCAAGGTGCTGGAACACAACGCCACCGCTGTCACGGATGCCGCCGGCGGGACCGGCAAAAAAATCTACGTCTGGCGCCTGGCAGATCTCAACGCGCCCTCGCCCCACCTTGTACTGGTGCCCGGCTGAGCGCGCGCGACCCTAGCCCTCGGCCAGGAGCTTGATCAGGGACGAGGAGTCCCAGCGACCACCGCCCTGGGCCTGGAGGCGGGCATAGAACTGCTCGATCACGGCGGTTACGGGCAGGGTGGCTCCGTTGCGCCTCGCTTCGTCGATCACGATTCCCAGATCCTTGCGCATCCAATCGACCGCAAAGCCGAAGTCGAATTCGCCCTTGGCCATGGTCATGGCGCGGTTTTCCATTTGCCAGGATTGCGCCGCCCCTTTCGAGATGACGTCGACAACGCGCCCCACATCGAGACCGGCCGCCTTGGCGAAATGCACCGCCTCGGCCAAGCCCTGAACGACGCCGACAACGGCAATCTGGTTGACCATCTTGGTAAGTTGGCCGGCCCCCACCGGTCCCATCAAGGTGACGGCACGGCCATAGACCCGCATCACCGGCTCGGCCCTGGAAAAAGCCGCCTCGTCGCCCCCCACCATGATGGTCAATACACCGTTCTCGGCTCCCGCCTGACCGCCGGAAACCGGCGCATCGAGAAATGCAACACCGCGCCGGGTCCGGGCCGCAGCGTCAAGCTCGCGGGCGACATCGGCCGAAACCGTGCTGTGATCGGCATAGAGTGCGCCTTCGCCAAGACCCACAAGAACACCCGATTCGCCCAACGCGACGCTGCGCAGGTCGTCGTCATTGCCAACGCACGTGAAAACGAACTCGGCATCGGTGGCCGCGGCCTTGGGCGTTTCGGCCGCATCACCGCCGAACTCGGCGGCCCACCGCTTGGCCTTCGCCGCCGTGCGGTTGTAGACCGTCACCCGGTAACCGGCCTTTGCAAGATGCCCCGCCATCGGGTAGCCCATGTTGCCAAGCCCAATGAAGGCCACTTTGGTATTTGCCGCCGTTGCCGTCATGTCCGTGGTTCCCCTTTCTCGTTCCTATTCCATGCTCGACGTGGCGCCCAATCCCCGACCTAGGCCGGGGCGATCAGCAGATCAGCCAGCGCTTCCCACATCGTCACGTCCGCCGCCGCCAGCAGCGATCCTTCGACGATGCCCTCCCTGGGGCTGTAAGGCCGCCCCGCCTCGTCGACGGCCGAAAAGCCGCCGGCCTCGCGGTGCAACAGCACGCCTGCGGCATGGTCCCAAGGTTTGAGGCGTCGTCCATAACGGGCGAAATCCAGCTCGCCCTGCGCCATGTCCATGTACTCCCGTCCGGTGCATCGGTATTGCAGCAAGTGTCCAGGCACCTCGATGCGTTCGGCGGCACCACGCTCGGCCACCCGCCTGCGCACCCGGCTGGGCGCCGAACCGGTGGTTTCCGAAATCCGTTTGGCCGGGGCCACCGACAGGCGAACGCCGTCGCGCCAGGCCCCCTCGCCCGCCGCGCCGTAAACCGTGGCGTCGTTGACCGGATCGTGGATCCAGCCCGCCACCGTGTCGCCGCCTTCGACGTAGGCGACGATAATGGCGAAGCATTCTCGCCCGGCGGCAAAGTTGCCGGTGCCGTCAATGGGATCGATCACCCACACCGGCCCCGGCCCCGCCAACGCCTCCAGGACGGTGGGATCGGCATCCGCCCCCTCCTCGCCGACCACGACGCTTCCCGGCACCAGTGCCGTGAGTGCGGCGGAAAGCCGATGCTCCGAGGCGACGTCGGCAACCGTCACCAGATCGCCCGGCCCCTTCTCGCGCACGTCACCGATTGCCAACCGCCGGAAGCGTGGCATGACCTCGATTGCCGCAGTCTCTCGCAGAATGGCGGTAACGACGCCAAAATCGGGACGCCGGCCCATCAGGCGACTCCCGAACGACCGTGAACTCGTGTTTTTTCGAATCGCATCAACCTACAGTTTCCCCTCCATCTTTCGGCGCTTGGCGCCGGCCACAGTCTCTGGCCGCCCAATGTAGGGCTTCGTCAAAGCCTTGCCAATGAAAGCTGCGAATTCACCGCGCGCCCAAATACAGCAAAGGGGCCGGGGCCACAACGGCCCCGGCCCCCTCCTGGAGGCGGCGGAGCCCCTGACCGATCTGATGATCGAGCACCTGCGGCGCGAGATCGAGGGAAAGCTGATGCCGGGTATCGTGGAAACGCCCCGCGATGGCCGGGTAACGACGGCCGGCGGGGACTGAGGCGGCGCCCGGCGGCGTCAATTACCAAAAAAAAGCCTCCCGGAATGCCGGGAGGCCTTTTCGTCGAATCTGGGAATCGTCTCCCTACTCGATCACCTTGAGATTGTCCGCCGCCGCACGACCGTCGCGACCCGGAACCAACTCGTATTCGACCTTCTGCCCCTCGAACAGGCCGGTCAGACCAGCCTTTTCGACGGCCGAAATGTGAACGAACGCATCACGCCCGCCATCGTCGGGCTCGATGAAGCCAAACCCCTTGGTGGGATTGAACCATTTGACTGTACCGGTAGTCATACTGTTCCTCTTGTAAA
>JAVEYE010000088.1:0-11887 GCA_034003665.1 Rhodospirillales bacterium
CACGGCTGGTGCTCGTGAAAATAGAAGCCATGCGCGGTATAGACTTTCTTCGGCACACCGGCGCGGGCGGCGGCCAGGCGGCCGATCAGGGCGGCGATCGGCGAATGCACGTGCACCAAATCGAAACGTTCGCGCTTAAACAGTTGCACCAGTTCGCTATACACCCGGGCATGATGCAGAACGTCGTAGTTGCGCTTGAAGCCGACGGCCTCCACCCGAAAGCCTTCGGCCCGCACCTTCTCGGCGAACGGGCCGTCGCGGCAAACGCCAACCACCTCGTGGCCGGCCTCGCGCATCGCCCGCATCAGCGGCAGCAGGAAATGAAAGAGCGTGAAGTCGACCGAACAGAGCTGGCAGATCTTCATGCCGTCCGCCCCCAATGGGCCCGCCAACTTTGGAACATCAGGACGGTCCACAGCGCATGCTGCCGGTTGGCGGCGCCGGACAAATGCTCGGCCCATGCCTTGCGGATGGGCCCCGCGGCGAGCAACCCTTCACCGGTCAACCGCCGCTCGTCGAGAAGATCCTCGGCCCAATCCCGCAACGGCCCCCGCAGCCACGCGTCGATCGGGACGCCGAAGCCCATTTTCGGTCGCTCAATGAGGCTGCGCGGCACATACTTGTAAAGAATGTCCCGCAATATTGCCTTGGACTGGCCGCCCCGCACCATGAACCTCCGAGGCAGGCGCCAGGCGAACTCAACCACCCGATGGTCCAGCAACGGTACCCGCGCCTCCAGCGCCACCGCCATGCTGGCGCGGTCAACCTTGGTCAGGATGTCGTCCGGCAGGTAGCTCGCCATATCGGCCAACTGCATGCAGCCGATGTCGTCGGGCCGCTCGTCCCCCAATGCGCCGTTGCCGGCCTCGGCAACGCCGGGCATCAGGCATCCCGGATCGGGCCATTGGCTGACCAGCCGGCGATAGATGCCGTCAATGTCTCCCGCCTCCAGGATCGCGGCGATCTTGTGCACCTTGTCGCCGGCCTGGACCGGCGCCAGGCGCCGCGGCAACACCGCGCACACGGCATCCCAGCCGCCAGGCGGCACGGCGGTGAGTCCGGCCTTGAGCGCCGCACGGACACCGCGCGGCATCCAGCCAACGGCACGACGAATACGCTCCGCCCATAGATAGCGGTTGTAGCCCGCGAAGACTTCGTCGCCGCCGTCGCCCGACAACGAAACCGTCACGTACCGACGGGTCAACCGGGAAAGCAGCAAGGTCGGAATCTGCGAGGAATCCGCGAACGGCTCGTCATACCAGCGCGGCAGTTCGGGAACGGTATCGAGCGCCTGGCCGGACGTGACGTAGAGCTCGGTATGATCGGTGCCAAGATGTGTCGCCACCGCCTTGGCGTGCGTCGCCTCATTGTAGGCCTGCTCGTGAAAGCCGATGGAAAAGCTGCGGATCGGCCGATCGCTTTGCGCCTGCATCAGGGCGACGACCGCCGAGGAATCGACGCCGCCGGACAGGAAGGCTCCGAGCGGCACGTCGGCGACGAGACGCTTCCCAACGGCATCAAGCAGCAAGGATTCCACCTCGTCGAGAGCCTCCCCGTAGGAGCCGGCAAATGGATTTGCGGCCCCATCGCCGGCGACACGGCGCAGATCCCAATACGTCCGCTCGACCGGCTCGCCATCCGAACAGATGGTCAGGATGCGGCCCGGCTCCAGCTTGCGAACGCCCTTGAAGATGGCATACGGCGCCGGGACATAGGCATACCGGAAATAGGCCGCCAGGGCGCCGTGATCGATCTCTCCGCGCCAACCGCCGTGGGCGGCCAACGCCTTGAGTTCGGAGCCGAAAAGAAAGAGTTCCCCGAAGCGCGCCCAGAACATCGGCTTGATGCCCAGGCGGTCGCGGGCCAGGGTCAGGCACCGCGTCTGGCGATCCCACAGGGCGAAGGCGAACATGCCGATGCATTTTTCCAGCGCCCGCTCCACGCCCCACAAAGCGCAAGCTTCCAACAACACGGCTGTATCCGATCCGCCGACCACGGCACGCCCGGCCGCCGTCAGTTCCGCGCCGATCGCCTTGTAGTTGTAGATCTCGCCGTTATAGGCGATGACGAAACGGCCGTCCGTCGAAATCATCGGCTGATGGCCGCTCGGCGCCAGATCGATGATGGCGAGGCGCCGATGGACCAGCGCGACCCCGCAGGCCGCATCGGTCCACACGCCGCGATCATCCGGGCCACGATGGGCAAGAGACCGCTCCATGGCCGTCGCCCGACTTTCCAGGACATCCGCCGCGGTGGATGAGGTGCGGTCGAAGATGCCGGCTAGGCCGCACATGGGTCAGGTTTCCGCCATAGGGGAATAATCCGGCTATCCTGGGTGGCTAGGCTGCCGAACGGCAAACGATGTACATGCCCGGACAGATACGAAGGAGCTGATCGAGCGCGATCGCCCGATTGAGCAGCATGCGATAGATTCGCGGGAAACTATCGCGCAGTTTCAGGCGGAGAAGGATTTCCCCAACCGTGATGAACATGAGGTGCAGAACAAAACAGGCGAGTCCCCCAAGGCGGTAGACGTGGGTGCGATCGGTACCAAGAAGCGCGGCGATCCGCGCCAACGAATACTGGCGATAGCCGTGCCAAAGATAGAGGGGCAACGCCCAACCGCCGGGCACGATGTGCACCTGCATGCCGCCGGGCGCCACGAGCCGATCGAGCTTCGCCAACAGCCTGTGGTCATGCGGAATGTGTTCGAGGGCCGAATTGGAAAAAACCAGATCGTAGGTTTCGGTCTCCGGCAGATCGTGGGCGTCGCCGTGAATGAACTGGCGCAAGAAACCTTTTGATCCATCCGTGTCGCGGATGAAACGGTCGCTGATGTCGATTCCGACATAGGTGCCGCAAAAACCGGCGTCGGCCAGAAAATCGCTCATGCGTCCGCCACCGCACCCCACGTCCAGCACCCTGATTTCCGTGCGCTGCAACAATCGCGGCAGCTCGGTGCGGAAAAACGCCTGGCCGAGAAGCCGATAGGCTGACGGCGTCCCGTCCGCGGCAACCGCCTGGCCCCGACAGAATGGGGTCGTCATCAGAAACTTCGGTCGAAAGCTGATATTTCGCAAAGCGTTATTCATCAGATAGCGGAATCGATCGATGGCCGACAGTCGGAGGTCTCCATTGATTTCGGGTGCCTGCTCGACAGTTCGGTTCATCTGTCCGGCCTCGTCACGGAAGTGGTTCGGCAGGGGTGCTCGACCCCATTTTCGGTCATTCCCCTCGCCCCGACGGCGACGATGCGCAGTCGGCCCGAACCATTTCGCGCACCAAGTCTCGAAAACCGGTGCGATGGCGCCAGCCCAGTTTTTTGTGGGCCTTCGATGCATCGCCCTGAAGAAATTCGACTTCGGTCGGGCGGAAATAGCGGGGGTCGATCCGGACCAGCACCTTGCCGGTCGCCCCATCCGCCCCCTCCTCCTCAACGCCCTTACCGGTCCAAACAAGAGTCCTACCGACCTCGGCGAAGGCCAACTCGACGAACTCGCGCACCGAATGCGTTTCGCCGGTAGCCAAGACGTAGTCGTCAGGCTCGTCCTGCTGAAGCATTCGCCACATGCCCTCCACGTAGTCCCGAGCGTGGCCCCAGTCCCGCTTGGCGTCGAGATTGCCGAGATAGAGGCAATCCTGCCGGCCCGCCGCGATGGCCGCCACTGCCTGGGTGATCTTGCGGGTTACGAAGGTTTCCCCGCGGATGGGGCTTTCGTGGTTGAACAGGATGCCGTTCGAGGCATGCATGCCGTAGGCCTCGCGATAATTGACTGTAATCCAGTAGGCGTAAAGCTTGGCTGCCGCGTAAGGGCTACGGGGGTAGAAGGGCGTGGTCTCGCGCTGCGGGGTTTCCTGGACCTTGCCGAAAAGCTCCGAGGTCGAGGCCTGATAGAAGCGGGTCGTTTTCTCCATGCCGAGAATGCGGATCGCTTCCAGCAGGCGCAGGGTTCCCAAGGCATCGGCGTTGGCCGTGTATTCGGGGGTCTCGAAGCTCACCTGCACATGGCTTTGGGCCGCCAAGTTATAGATCTCGTCGGGCTTCGTTTCCTGGACCAAGCGGATCAGGTTGGTGGCGTCTGTCAGGTCGCCGTAATGCATGAGGAAACGCGGATCGGTGATGTGCGGATCCACATAGAGATGATCCACCCGGGCAGTGTTTAAGGACGACGAGCGGCGCTTGACGCCGTGCACCCGATAACCCTTTTCCAACAACAGTTCGGCCAGATAGGCTCCATCCTGGCCGGTTATCCCGGTAATCAGTGCGATCTTCTCGTTCAATGCGCCTCTCCCCGACTCGCTAACGCCGAATTTGGTCAATATTGTCAAGGAACCAGCGGTAATAGCCGCGCAGTCCTTTCTCCAGCGGAATCGTCGCCTGCCATCCCATCGCCGTCAGCCGGGATACATCCAGGACCTTCCGCGGCATGCCATCGGGACGGGACGTGTCGCAAACCAATCGCCCCTCCCAGCCGACCACCCGGCGCACCAACTCGGCAAACTCGGCGATCGTCACATCCTCGCCCGTCCCGACATTCACGTGCGGCCCGTCGGAATAGTTTTTCAACAGGAAAACGCACGCGTCGGCCAAGTCGTCCACATGCAGGAATTCGCGGCGCGGCCGCCCCGTTCCCCACACCGTGACCTCTGAAATCCCCGCTTCCTTCGCCTCGTGGAAACGCCGCAGCAGCGCAGCGGGAACGTGGCCGTCGGTCGGGTGAAAATTGTCGCCGGGGCCATAGAGGTTGGTCGGCATCGCCGATATGAAGTCGCAACCGTACTGGCGCCGATAGGCTTGGCAAAGCTTGATACCGGCGATCTTGGCCACGGCATACCACTCGTTGGTCGGCTCCAGCGGACCGCTCAATAGGGCATCCTCGGGCATCGGCTGCGGTGCTTCGCGCGGATAGATGCAGGAAGAACCAAGGAACAAAAGTTTCTCAACACCGCCCGCCATGGCGGCATGAATAACATTGGCCTCAATCGCCAGATTGTCGTAAAGAAAATCGGCCGGATACGTGGCGTTGGCGTGGATGCCGCCCACCTTCGCGGCAGCCAAGACAACGACATGTGGCCGGCTGGCGGTCATCCAAGCCTCGACGGCGGTCTGGCGACGGAGATCGAGCCCCGCACGATCGACCGTGACAATTTCGCAAGATTCGCGCGCCAAACGGCGCACCACGGCGCCGCCGACCATTCCACAATGGCCGGCGACCCATATGCGCTTTCCTGAAATGTCGTAAATCATCGGTTTCGTAATTGCCCAAATTGCTTGACGACTGGCCATGCTACCGCCATTCGGGTGAAATAACACTCACCCGTCGATCCGGCTGGCCGATGGCCCGGCGGCTCAGGCGGAAGCCTGCACCCAACCGAACGGAATGCTCGCCCTCACGTCACGACCGAGAAGGCTGAGAAGCACGATGACTCGCTCTCCGGACTCCAGCCCCTCGAAAACCCCTCGATACTCGGCGAACGGTCCACCCGCAATTTCCACCGCCTGCCCTTTCTGCAAAGACGGTTGCCGATCCAGGACAACCCATCCGGCCGGATCCTCGCGCCCCTGGATATCCTCGACGATGCCGTCGGGGACCGGGGCGGGCTCTTCTCCGTGGCAAACCAGACGGCTTACGCCCACCGTGCCCTGGATCGACCGCCAACGGGCCGCCGCCAAATCAAGCGCCACGAACAGGTATCCGGGGAACAAGGGCGCTGGCGTCGTGTCCACCCGCCGAGCATGCCGGCGACGCCTGAGAATTCGCGGCAGATAGCCATCAAAGCCCTGACGCCTCAGATGGAGCAGCGCCGTCGACTCATCCCTGGGCTTGGTCTGAACCACGTACCAGCGTCTCACGGACTATTCCTCCATTCCCCGCTCCCGCCCGCCGTTGCGGACCACTTTGAGGAGCGCTGGAGCCAGGATGCGTTCGTCAGGCAAATGTTCCGCCAGCGCGGCATAAGCCGCCTGGGGATCGGTCAAATCGGTGATGACGATGGCGTCGACCGGCCCCAATTTCTTCAGCAGCGAAACCACCGGCAGGTTCTGAACGGTTTCGCGGGATGTGGTCGGATCGACCACGCCGGCGATCGTCACCGAGTATTCGTGGGCGCACAGGATCATGATTTCCGCAAGCTCACTGACGCCGGCCAGCGCCACGCGCCGCCAACGGCGCGCCTCGCTGAAGGCAAGAACCTCGGCGCATTGCTGACGGGCCCGTCGGAAGAAGTTGAACGAATGCGACAGGTACTGTGCGGTCAGACGGCTTTTTTCGGCAAAACCGGCCGGAGTCAGATAATAGGCGTACCGGTTGGCCGGCGCCTGGCGGACCTTGATGTAGCCCTTCTTCACGCATCGCTTGATGTACGTGTTGACCAGACCCAGCGCCACGCCCAAATCGGTCGCCACCGTGCGTTGGGTCACATGGCTGTTCTCGTGAACGGCGTTCAGCAACCCCAAAGTGATGTCAGTCTGCTCTTCCGGCATCCGCAAACGATGTGATGATCGCCCCTACCCAGCGCCCGTCCGCCCAGCGTTCAAAATACGAACGCGTTCACACCAAGAACATATAGCGTCACGGGTGTTCAGTCAATGAATCGTCTCATCAGCCGGCAAGGCCGGAAACCATTCGACGTCACGGGTTTCACGCGTCTCGTTCAAGCTTCGCCTTGAGATAGGACAGCATCGGGTAGAGCGCGGCGAAAAGTGCGATCAGAAAACCGTAATGGGCTTCGCGGTATCCCTTGCGGCCGACATAGCATTTGACGAAGCGGGATGCCATTCTGCGCAGATTGTTGACGAAACCGCCGATGTCGCCGCCTTCCCGCAGATCCTGGGCCCGCGCGGTCGTGTAGCGGTCAAGCCGCTGGATCATGTCGGAGATACTGGCATCGACGTAGTGGTCGATGGGCGTTTTCAGCCAGCGTTTTGGCCCGGTCAATTGCAGGCGGGGGTGGATGCGCTGGTCGCCCCATCGCTTTGTGCCGCGAGCCGACAGGCGTGGTGCCGCCGACACCCCCCACGACGCGCCCCACCCGTGGCGAACCAGGCGGTTGCCCACATAGTTGTCGAACGGCACCAGGAAGTACCCCGGCTCGGCCCCGGCGATCGCGGCACGGATCTCGTCGATCAAGGCGGCCGGCACCCGCTCATCCGCATCCACTTCCAAGATCCAGTCGCCGCTGCAGGCATCGAGGCCTGCATTGCGTCGCGCCCCCTCCAGGGTCCAGACGCCCTCGAGAATGCGGTCCGTAAAACCCCGCGCGATATCCTTGGAACCGTCTGTGCATTTGTCGAGCACGACGACGATCTCGTCGGCGCTCCGCAACCGCTCCAGGCAGTCCGCCAATTGCGCTTCCTCGTTATGCGCAACCACCAGGGCACTTAGGGTCGACCGTTCCGTCATCCTGCACACCCTTTCCATAATGCCGCCGCCGCCTCGACAACGCGGTCCACCGACAGGTCATCCATCAAACTGGACGTGGCCCGATAATCGTAGCCTGGGGCGTCGACATACTCTTGAAACGACCGTTCCCCCCGAACAAAAGCCGCCCTCGCCCCCCACGGCGCGAAATGGGCGTCATTGCTGGGCCCGAACAGCCCGAGGGTCGGTATGCCCGTCGCCGCCGCCATGTGCATCAGTCCGGAATCGTTGCCGAGAAAGAACGCGCAACGGCCCAGGCAGGCGGCGACGCCCGGCAGGTCGACGCTGCCGACCACATTGATGCGCCGCTCGGGCGGGATGGCGGCGAGGACTGGCTCGGCGGCCGCCCGCTCGGCGGGGGAACCGAACACCGCTACCCGGAAATTGCCTGGAAATCCGCCTTCGGAGGTCAGTCGAACGATGGTTTCAGCGAATCTCTCGGCCGGCCATTGCTTGCCAGGCCAGTTGGCGGTCGGTCCGACCCCCAGAACCGGAAGACCGGATGGAATGAGGCGCCCCCCCTCGGCACGGGCCGCATCGTCCAGCCATAGGCGCGGGGCCGGCGGCGCTCCCGCACGGCCGATCAGCGCGCCGAGTTGGCGGACCCTATGAACGGGCGCCTTGGAAGGGCGAAAGGTCAGGCGCCGACGCGTCGGCACGATCCAGGCGAATGCCGAGGCCCGCAGGTCGACGACTAGATCCCACAGGTGAAAGGCGGTTTCGCGCCAAAGGTTCCGCCAGTGGGCCTTGCGAGGCCCCTTGTTCATGACGATGACCCGATCAAGCCCGGGAACGGCGCGGAACAACGGGGCTGGGGCCGGTCCGCAGGCGATGGTAAGCCGCACCCCGCCATGCGCGGCCAGGAGATGGTCGAGCAGGCCCGTCGACAGAACGCAATCGCCGATGCGGTTGGAAGTGATGAAAAGGATCTTCACGCGCGTCCTGCCGCCCCTGGCCGAGGCACCTCGTCCTTGACAATGCGAGCGGCCTTCCTTACCAGCAAAGGCTCCATGGGGCAAAATTTTCCTCGGGTCATGGAAGAGATGTCATCAGTCCAAACCGACCCGTGGTCGAGGGTTGCGGTGATTACCGTCACCCACAATTCCGCAGCTCTGATCGAAGAATGCATGGCGTCCGTCGGCCAAGCCGCCCAGATCATCGTCATCGACAACGCGAGTGACGACGGCACGTCCCGATTGGTAAGGGGCGCCGTGGCCAGGGCCGATGTCACGGAAAATCCGGCCAATCGCGGATTTGGCACCGGCTGCAATCAAGCCTTCGAGAAAGTCGAGGTCGAGTTCGCCTTCCTGATGGGACCTGACTCGACAGTTGACGACGCGTCCTTGGCGGCGCTTGTCGATGCCGCCGATCGCTGGCCGGAAGCCGGGTTGCTGGGACCGGCCATCATCGCGCCGGACGGTCATGTGGAACTGTCGCATGACCTCGGCCTTTTCAAGCGCATCAACGCCGGTAAACGGCTGGATCGTCATATCATCCCTGAAGGTCCTTTATGCGCCGACCATTTATCCGGTGCCGTATTGCTGGCGCGCATGAGCGCGGTGCGGCAGGTCGGCGGTTTCGACCCCAACATCTTCCTCTACTACGAGGACGATGACTTGTGCATGCGCATGCGCAACGCAGGATATTCGCTGATTCTGGTGCCGCAAGCCCGCGCGACCCATATCGGGGGCGGTTCCTCGCGACCCGGTCTCGGCGTTCACTGGCGGAAATTCTGGCACATGGCGTGGTCGCGTCTTTATATCGAGGCGAAATATCACGGCCGAGACGCAGCGTTTGGAGTGGCTGCGCGGCATGCCCTGAAGTTTCTAGGCAAGGCGGTGGGGCATATGGTGACTTTCAATTGGCGCAAGGGGGTGCGCGACGCCGCCCGGTTTGCCGGCACCATGGCGTGGCTTTTGGGAATCAAGGCGATGCCCCATGCATCGTCCCCGCGAGGCCGCTGACAGGAGCATTGGATCGATGGACGTAAAGCCAACGCAAATCGAGGGAGTCAAACTCCTGACTCCCATCCGCCACCAAGATGCCCGAGGCGCCTTTTCCGAAATCTACAACGCAGAACGCTTTCGCGAAGCCGGCATTTCCTGCGAATTCGTGCAGGACAATCTCTCGCTATCGCGCCTTCAGGGAACTGTGCGAGGCCTGCATTTTCAGGCGCCACCTCATTCCCAGGACAAACTGGTCCGTGTGGTCCGCGGCGCAGTGTTGGACGTCATCGTCGACATTCGAGCCGCCTCTTCCACCTACGGCCGCCATGAAGCCTTTCGTCTGGACGCCACAGCGGGAACCCAGTTGTTCGTCCCCAAGGGTTTCCTGCATGGGTTCTGCACGTTGGAACCCGACACTGAAGTCGTCTATAAAGTGAGCGCATTTTATGCTCCGAAGGCTGACTTCAGTGTCCTGTGGAATGATCCGGACCTTGGCATCGAGTGGCCGGTTTTGCCCGCCGAGGCAATCTTGTCGCCGAAAGATGCCGCGGCACCGCGGTTGCGTGACGTTCCCCGCTTTTTTTAAGGATTGCATTGCCTGATATGAAAACTGTGCTTGTCACCGGCGGTTGCGGGTTCATCGGCTCGGCGGTGGTCCGCCAAATCATCTCGGAAACGCCCTATTCGGTCGTCAACGTCGACAAGATGACCTATGCGGCGACGACATCCAGCGTGGCGTCGGTCGCCTCCAACACCCGCTATCGTTTCGAGGCGGCCGACATTTGCGACGCGACCGAGATGACCCGCATATTCACGACGCACCGACCGGCTGGCGTCATCCACCTTGCCGCCGAAACCCACGTTGATCGCTCGATCGACGGTCCGGCGGCCTTCATCCAGACCAACATCGTCGGAACCTATACACTTCTGGAAGCGGCGTTCGCCCACTGGAAGTCCCTGCAGGGCGATGCGCGCGACGAATTTCTGTTTCTGCATGTTTCGACCGACGAAGTGTTCGGAAGCCTGGGTGCCGAGGGCCTTTTTCACCCGGACAGCGCCTATCGGCCCAATTCCCCCTACAGCGCCAGCAAGGCATCGGCTGATCATCTGGTGCGAGCCTGGGGAAAGACGTACGGCTTGCCGATTGTCATCAGCAACTGCTCCAACAACTATGGGCCCTTTCAGTTTCCCGAAAAGCTGATACCCCTGGTCATCGCCAACGCCCTCTCGGGAAAGCCCATTCCCGTCTACGGGCGCGGCGAGAACGTGCGCGATTGGCTGTTCGTCGAGGATCATGCGCGGGCCTTGCTGACCATGCTGGACAAGGGGTCGCGCGGAAGCTGTTACCTTGTCGGGGGAAACTGCGAGCGAACCAACATTGAGGTTGTCCGAGCCCTCTGTCGCTTGCTGGACGAATTGGTTGAAAGCCGCTCTCCACGAGAGAACCTGATCACCTATGTCACGGATCGCCCAGGCCACGACGTGCGCTACGCCATCGACGCGGCGCAGACACGGGAAAGCCTGGGCTGGACCCCCCGGGAGACCTTCGAAACCGGGCTTCGCAAGACCGTGGAATGGTATCTCGCCAATCAGGACTGGTGGCGGTCCATCCTGGCAGGCACCTACGACGGTCGTCGCCTTGGAGGCGCCCGGTGATGACCGGCGGCCCGGAACGTCCGATCCTCATTTGCGGCGCCGGCGGCCAGGTCGGCCAGGCACTGGTCGATCGGCTCCGCCAAGCGCGGCGCGAGGTGATAGCGTTTGATCACGGCACGCTCGACATCGGTGATCCGACCCAGGTCAAACATGCGCTAGCAACTCACCGGCCGTGGGTGGTGGTGAACGCCGCGGCCTACACGGCGGTGGATCGTGCCGAAAGCGAACCGGATGTCGCGCATGCCATCAATGCCGAGGCGCCGCGCTACTTGGCCGAAACCTGCGTCGAGATCGACGCCGCCCTGCTGTCCTACTCCACGGACTACGTTTTCGACGGCACCAAGACGACACCGTATGTCGAAGACGATCCGACAGCGCCGATCAACATTTACGGCCGCAGCAAGCTGGACGGCGAAGACGGGATCCGCAAGACGATGAAACGGCATCTGATTCTTCGAACCTCATGGGTGTTTTCTACCGGCCGCCCGAATTTCGTGACCACGATGCTGCGGCTTGGCCTGGAGCGGGACACCCTCAGCGTGGTCGACGAGGAGTTCGGCTGTCCGACCGCCGCCGCCGACATCGCCAACGCCAGCGCCGCCCTGATCGACGCCATCGACCGGAACGGCGACATCGTCTGGGGGACCTATCATTTCTGTGGCGCCGGCCCGATCAGCCGTCATCGCTTCGCCGAAACCATCGCCAACGAAGCCGCTGCGGTCACCGGTAGGACCGTAACGGTGGTCCCGATCAAGAGCGCGGATTTCCCGACCCCCGCCAAACGCCCGCTTCATGCCGTTCTCGATTGCGGCAGGATCGCCCGGACGTTCGGATTGGCACAGCCCGATTGGCGGGCCAGATCGG
>JAVEYE010000089.1:0-11880 GCA_034003665.1 Rhodospirillales bacterium
CCGCGGGGTCGGGTCCGGGTCACCATCCGCCGCCGCTATGGCGATTCAGGTTCATTTCAGGCGACGGCCGCCGTCGAGACCGGCCTTGAAATCGACACCCTTGCCGCCGGCGGCATCCTTCCGCTGATGCTGGCAAAAATCCTGACGACAAAGGCCGGCACTGCATAACCTCTGGTCGCGCGGGAATGGCTCTCGTCGCCGCAGTCCCGCACCCTCACAGACCGCTGCAAATGAGGCCAGTCCTTCGACCTGCATCTGGTTCGAGACGAAGGCGGCCCTGGTGGGTCAGCCTCTCACGCTACAACCACCAGCGTACCCGACATCCCGCACCTACTATCATGCCGGAAAGATGCAATCGTATGCGAGAGTCTTGTCTTCGCCCATCGGGCCGCGCGGCTGGAGCGGGAGCACCGGACAATGTCCGTCGTTCCGTCCTCCGATGACTGGGGCGACCGTTAAGGGGCGGCTCCGTCCGGGCCTCACAAAGTCATAGCAAAAATCCACTTTATATCTGAGGACTTGATCGATGACGCTCGGCGATGGCGCGTTGCGGCCGCCTCGGTACAATATCAGACATGTCGGTGCCTCCTTATATAGTGTTTTATTATCAGCTAGTTACGCGTCAAATGCAGAGCCACCCGCTGTCCGCCGCCGACCCAGCAGGCGCGTTCCCATGATTCCTTTTGACAGAATTGGATTTTTTGTCGTAAAAATTAACTAACAAGAATAAACGTGGGGACAGGCGAGGTCGTGCGTGTCCGAGCGGGGCCGCCGATACGGGGAATGCCAGCCGAACAGAAGACCGGATCCTTTTTTGTAGTCTGAGCCAGACCTGGGCACGGCGGGCTGGCTTGGTTGGATGTCACTCTGTGGAGGAAGTATGATGAAGATGCTCAAAGCGTTGACCCTCGGCGCCGCCGCGCTCCTCGTGGTGGGGGGCACGGCAGTTGCGGCAAGCGACTATCCCAGCCGGACGATCGAAATCGTGGTGCCTTCGGGCTCCGGCGGCGGGCAAGACACCCTGGTGCGCTACATCCAGCCCCTTTTGGAGAAGGAACTCGGGGTTTCGGTTCGCGTCACCAATGTGCCGGGTGGTGCCCATACCAAGGGTATCATGTACGCCTACAGCGCCCCCGCCGACGGCTATCTCATCCACTGCGAGAGCCCGTCGGGAGTGATCGCGGACGTCTTCAAGAAGATGCCGATCAAGTTCGTCGAAGAGTTCGTTCCGGTCGCGCGATTCCAACGCGAGAGGGGCTACCTCTGGACGGGCGCCAACGGCCGATTCAAGACCCTTCAGGAGCTGATCGACTTCGCCAAGAAGAACCCCGGCAAGGTCACGGTGGCCATCTCCTCGCCGGGCGGTGTCGACGATGCATCGCTCGGCACGTTCGCCGATGCCGCCGGCATCAAGGTTTCGATTGTGCCGATCAACTCGGGCGGCGAGCGGATGGCGGCGACCATCGCCGGCCATGTCGACCTCATGTATGAAGAATTCAGCGCCGTGGGCGACATGATGAAGGCGGGGCAACTGATCCCGCTGGTCGGTCTCATGAACGAACGCATCGACACGCCGGACCTGAAGGACATTCCGGCGGCCGGCGAGTTCGGCATGAAGGGCTGGGAATTGGCCGGTACCTGGCGCGGCTTTGCGGTCAGGAAGGGGACGCCGCAACCGATCGTCGACAAGCTGGCGGCGACGTTCAAGAAGGTCTACGACTCCGAGAAGTACCAGCAGTATGCCAAGGAAAACGGGCTCGACGTGGTGCCTGGCTGGATGGGGCCGGAGGAATTCGGAAAATTGTGGGAAGACAACTACACCGCCTTCGCCAAAGTCTTCAAGCGCCTTGGTCGCATCGAATAATTCCGCTGTCGGGTCGCCATCCGGTCATTGGTCCGGGTGGCGATCCTTCTTTTGCCTGGGAACACGTAACATGACGAGAATGATCCAGGAACTGGTCTTCCACGCCGTGCTGCTCGTCTTCATGGCGGTGCTCTTCTGGGAAAGCCGGTCATTTCCCGAAATGAACATCGGCGGCCAACTTGGTGCGGCGTGGTGGCCTCAACTCACGCTGGGGCTGGGCATGGTACTGACCGTGGCCTCCGCCGCGTTCGTTGTCCGCAAAAGCATCCGGGACGCGGGCGGAGCCGCAAGCGTCAAGTTGAAAGAACTGAAGAGCCTCGGGATCTCCGGCGGCATCTTCTGCGCTTTTCTGCTGGTGATGGAAGTGGTCGGCTTCATGGGGGCAATGCCCGTGCTCATGTTCGGCTTCATGTACCAGCTGGGGGCGCGCAAGCCTTCGATGCTTGTCCTCGTTCCGATCCTCTCCAGCCCTTTGTTCGCGTTCATCTTCGGCCGCTTCATGGAAGTGTCGCTGCCACGCGGGATCGGCTGGATCCGAATTCTCAGCTTCTACGTCTACTAGGGGACAGGTCATGGACATTGTTCACGGGCTCCTGACCGGGATCGAGCCGGCCAATCTGCTGTTTGCGTTCATTGGCTGTGCAACCGGCATCCTGTTCGGCGCGCTGCCCGGCATCAGCTCGGCCATGGGCGTCGTCCTGCTTCTGCCGTTCACCTATACGATGGATGGGGTTTCCGCGATCATTCTGCTGGTCGCCAACTTCGCCGGCTCCACCTACGGCGGGTCCATCACCTCTATTCTCTATGCGACGCCCGGAACCCCGGAAGCGGTGATGACTGTCCTCGACGGCCATCCCATGCACAAGAAGGGGCTGGGGGGAAAAGCGCTCGGACTCGCCGTCAGTGCGTCGGTACTGGGCGGGTTGTTCAGTGCGATCATGATGGTCGTCCTCTGCGTTCCCCTGTCAAAGGTCGCCCTGCAGTTCAGCCCGGCCGAGTACGTCGCCCTGGCAATCATCGGCCTGACCGCGATCGCCGGCCTGGGCGGCAAGTCGCAGCTCAAAACCCTGATCAGCGGCCTGCTCGGATTGACATTGGCAACCTTCGGCAGCGACGAGATCACCGGCATCACCCGCTTCAACTTCGGGTCGCTGTCGTTCGTCAACGGGATTCACTTCATCCCCGTCATGATCGGCGCCTTCGCGCTCTCCGAGGTCTTCATGCAGGCCATGGAGAAAATGGAGGAGCGTGATCTGTCGATCACCAAAAAGATCAAGGTCGAGCTCATGTCGCTGGCCGAGTTCATCAAATACAAATGGGTGATCCTCAAATCGGCGTTCCTCGGCATGTTCATTGGCACGCTGCCCGGAGCGGGCGGCACGATCGCCGCGGTTCTGGCCTACAGCGAAGCCGTCCGCTCGTCCAAGCACGGCGACCAGTTTGGCACCGGTGTTCCGGAAGGGGTTATCGCCCCGGAAACCGCCAACAACGCGTCGAACGGCGGGGCTCTTGTGCCGACGCTTACGCTCGGTATCCCCGGAAGCGGCACGACGGCGGTGATCCTGGCGGCGTTCGTCTTGCATGG
Source organism: Rhodospirillales bacterium (assembly GCA_034003665.1). Classification (GTDB taxonomy): domain Bacteria; phylum Pseudomonadota; class Alphaproteobacteria; order Rhodospirillales; family Shumkoniaceae; genus Shumkonia. Next base: position 3,450 of record JAVEYE010000089.1, read on the forward strand.
CATGCGGCCGGGGCCGTTGCTCTTCATCTCCCAGCCAGATCTGCTGTATGCGGTGTTCGTCGCGCTGATCATTGCCGACCTCATGCTGTTCTGGGGCGGCATCTATGGGGTGCGCCTGTTCGCCCAGGTATCCCGCTTCCCCTACCACCTGCAAGGATCGACGATCCTTGTGCTGTGCTTCATCGGATCCTATGCCCTGCAGAACGACATCCTGAACTCGTGGATCATGCTCCTGGCGGGCATTGTTGGCTTCTTCATGAAGCGCTTCGGGTTCAGCGTCGCAGGCCTGGTGCTCGGTCTGGTGCTGGGAGAACTGATCGAGTTGAACATCCGCAAGATGATGATCATCACCGGCGGCGACTGGTCGGGACTGTTCCTGCGGCCGATCGCGGGCCCGATTTTCCTGCTCGCCATTGGCGCGGTGGCATTCCCTCATATCAAGAAATGGCTCGAGCGCCGAAAGCTCCAGGCCGCGTGATGACGAAAACCGCCTCCCCCCGGGGCTGACGGCCCCGGGGGGGGTGGCCGAATCAACAAGGGTTGCAAAGAATGAAGATACTGACGCTTCCCGGTGACGATATCGGACCGGAGATCACGGCAGGTGCCCTCAAGGTTGTCGAAACGGCGGACCGCCTGTTCAATCTGGGCCTCGAGATCCTAACCCGCGAGGTCGGGATGGCGAGCCACCGGAAGGTGGGCACGACCATGCCAGAATCCATCGTCCAGGAGGCGCTGGCGGCGGACGGCGTCATTCTCGGGCCCTCCGGGATCACCAACTATCCTCCGGTCGCCGAGGGCGGGATCAACGTGCCCGCCACCATCCGCAAGCGCCTCGACCTGTTCGCCAACGTCCGGCCGTTCAAGGCGAGGCAAGGCGTCCCCGACGCCCGGCAGGGTTTGGACCTCGTGTTCGTCCGCGAGAACACCGAAGGGTTCTATGCGGATCGCACCATGTTCGCCGGCTGCGGCGAGTTCATGCCGACGCCGGAGGTCGCGCTGTCGGTGCGCAAGATCACCGCAAAAGGCTCGCGCCGCGTCGCGGAATATGCCTTCGCCCTGGCTGCCAGGCGCCGTTGCAAGGTGACGGCGATCGGCAAGGAACACGTCCTCAAGCTGACCGACGGGCTGTTCATGGGCGAGGCCCGCAAGATCGCCGCGAAGCGCCCCGATATCGAATTTGGCGAGATGGACGTCGACGCCTTCGCGGCCGCCGTCTACTCGCGGCCAGCCCAGTTCGATGTCATCCTCACCACCAATATGTTCGGTGACATTCTTTCCAATCTCGGCGCCGCCATGTCGGGGGGGCTGGGCATGGCCGGCGCCCTGAACGTCGGTGCGGACCATGCGGCGGCGAACGCCGGCCACGGGTCGGCTCCCGACATCGCCGGCAAGGATTGCGCCAACCCGACCGGCCTCATCGCCTCCTGCGGCATGCTCCTCGACTGGCTGGGTGAGCGGAGCCGACGCGCCGAGCTGGTCGCGGCCGGCAAGGCCGTCCAGCGGGCCCTCGACGAGGTCCTGACGGGTTCACCTGCTTCCCGGACCCGAGACTTGGGAGGAAGCGCCGGCACGCAGGCCTTCTCGCAGGCGGTGGCCGACAGGGTCTCTACCGCCGGACTTTAGGTTCCTACAGGCTGGCGCCGCGCTCTCAGAAAGCTCCGCTGACGACGTTCCTGGGATTGCCGGCGACGAAGGCCTCGATGTTGTCGATGAGCTGGTCGGCCAGCGCCTGCTGGGCCTCGCGGCTGGCCCAAGCGACGTGCGGCGTCAGGATGAAGTTGGGCAGATCGAGCAATCCCAGCAGCGGGTTGTCGGCGGCCGGCGGCTCCGGTGGCGTCACCACGTCGAAGCCGGCACCGGCGATCAGGCCGTCGCGCAGGGCGGTCGCCAAGTCGGCCTCGTTGACCAGGCCGCCGCGCGCCGTGTTGATGACGATGGCCGTCCTCTTCATGCGCCGGAACTCCGGCATGGCCAGCGTGTCCCTGGTCTGCGGCAGCAGAGGGCAGTGGAGCGTGATGACGTCGGCCGTCTCGATGACCTCGTCGAACGGTGTGTAGAGCGGCCCGAGCCCCGAGATGCCCTTGTGCGCGGCGAACAGCGGTTTCATGCCGAAAGCCTTGCCGATGTCGGCCACCGACTGACCGATCGAGCCTTCACCGATGATGCCGAGGATGTTGCCGGCCAAGCCGCCGATCGGATGGGTGAAGAAGCAGAACTGGCCGGAGCGCTGCCACTCGCCGTCGATGACGTCCTGGCGGTAGCCGACCAGGCTTCGCTTCAAGGCAAGGATCAGCGTGAAAGTATGTTCGGGCGCCGTAGAGGTGGCGTAGTTGCGGATGTTGGAGATCACGATGTCGTGCTCGGCGCACCAGCCCTTGTCGATGCAATCAGTGCCGGTGGCCGCCACCGCGATCAGCTTTAGGCGCGGCAGCCGCGATAATGTCTCGGCGCCGAGCGGCACCTTGTTGTTGACGAGGATGGTCGCCTCGCCCGCCCGCTCGACGACCTGCTCCGGAGTCGTCTGCTCGTAGTCCTGCCAACGGTGCTCGAAGCCCGGCCGGCGGACGACGATCTCGGGGGCGATGGTCTTGCGGTCGAGAAAGACGATGTGATGGGCGTTGGTCGCTGGCATGGCTGTTCTCGCCGGTCCGGGATCAAGTTTTCTTGAAGTGCCGGGCGATGGCGTCGATGCAGAGTGTCGTGTTGCCGAGCACCGGCACCCCCAGCGCCGCCTCCAGTTCGGGAGCGAGATGGGCCATGGAGGCCTGTCCCAGGACCAGGACGTCGTAGTCGCGCGGCAGCTTCTTCGCCCCTTCGACGACACATCGGTCATGGCCCGCCTTGTCGCCGTTCCGCCGCATGGCGTAGGCCTCGTGCTCGACGTGGGCGATCACCGAGGCGCGCCGGCCGGCGGCCGCCGCCTTGTCCTCGATCACCCGCTTGACCCCATTGATGGCCGTTTTGCTGGTGCAGATCAGCAGAATCCGCTCGCCCAACTCGACGGCGCGCTCGGCCGCCGGCTCGTCGATCTTGAGGAGGGGGACGGACATCTCATGGCGCAGCGTGTCGGCCGCGGGAGAGATCGTCGCGCAGGTGTAGAGCACCAGGTCCGCGCCGGCGTCGCGGGCCAGTTCGGTTTCGATCCTCACCCGCCGCAGGACTTCCGGCGTCAACCCGCCCGCGCGCTGGGCCTCCTTCACCAGGCTCTCGTCGACCATGTGGAAGCTCTCGACCCGCGGGAGCCTCTCGGCCAGCAGGGCCTTGAAGACATCGACTAGGAAGGGCGCCGTGTGGTGAAGAGCGATCGTCGGCTTTCCATCGATTGCCATGTCTATTCCCTCCGGTTGTTTGCCGCGGCGCGAAAATCTGGGAACCGCCGGTGGTGATCGGCGGGACGCGATCCTTGCGGTGGTTCCCGTTCGCCGCGTTCGGCGCCAGGTTCAGTGGATGTCCTCCTGCTCGGCGAAAGCCTTGCGCAGGTCGGCGACCGAGAAGCCGGGTTTCCGGGCGGCGCCGATCACCACCTTCTCCTTGCGCGAGATCAGCGCGGCGGTTTCGGGGATCTTCCTGGCGCACTCGATCGGGATGAGCACCGCGCCGTGGCGGTCGGCGTGGATCAGGTCGCCCGGCTTCACCGCCATGCCGGCCACCGTCACGTCGATGTCGAAGGCCACCACGTGGACGAAGGCGTGCGACGGCTTGATCGAGCCCGAGATGAACTGGAAGCCCGGCGCGCAGTCGGGGATGTCGCGCACGCAGCCGTTGGTGATGGTGCCGAGCGCGCCCAGGCCCTTGTGCACGTTGGACTGCACCTCGCCCCAGAACGAGCCGTAGCCGGGGATGGGGTCGATGTCCTGCAGCACGACGATGGAGGGCCTCGGCCCCTGCTCGATGTATTCGTAGTAGGCCAGCCGCCGCGCCTTGAGGTCGGCCGGCTCGCCCTGCTGCGGGGCCATCGAGCGGATGGTGGCGGTGCGCGCATAGCCGACCAACGGCGGCAGGTCGGGATACGAGCAGATCAGCGGCTCGACGGTATACCCCCAGCCGCGGCGGGCCGGGATCAGCAGCTCGAGGCAATTGCAGACGGTCGGCGTGTCGAACTTGCGCAGGGCGTCCAGATCGGCGTCGGACAGCGTGGCGGTCATGGAACGGGTTCCTTCCTAGGTCTGATTGTTCTCAAAATCCAAAATTTGGCGAGGCGAGCATCGCTCAAGAAACGGCGAAAGCCTCTTTTCCCGGCGCCTCTGCGGCTGCCGACATCCAGCTTGCCAAAATTGGATTTTATTTTCAATATATTCATGTTGCCTAGGGGGCGGGTGCCGGTCGACAGTTCGATCCATTGTGGCAATGGACGCCAAGCCAGGACCGTTTTTGCTGATCGCGCCGAGATGCGCCGAGTCGGAGATGTTGGTGAGGTCTGCTTTCTTGCGCTGGCGTTCGAGGGTTTCCGGGTGACGGTTTTGGAGGCGATGGCGGTCGGCCCGCCGCAAGCCGCCTGGAAAAAAGGCATTTTGCCGTTGTCGCGGCACCGGTATAAGACGACATGTATGGAAACTGGATTTTGCACGATCGCGACATGAACAACCTGCGACAGCCCAGGCTGGGGGCGCAGATCGCCCTTCAGATCAGCGAAATGATCCGTGAAGGGCGTTTCGCCGTCGGCGAGCACTTGAGCGCCCAGAAGCTCGCGGACGAGTTCCATGTTTCGCGCCAGCCGGTGAAGGACGCTCTGAAGATCCTCGAGGATCGAGGCATCGTCGAATCCCGGAAGAACCGCGGCTCTTTCGTGGCGACGGTCGAAGACGAGGCGTTGGCCGGACCGTCGGGATCGGGCCAACCTATCGAAACCGAGCCGTATTTCCAAATCGCCGAGGATCGGTTGACCGGAAGGTTGCCGGAAGAGGTGACCGAGACGGATCTGCGCCGGCACTACCAAATCAGCCGCGCCGAGATTCAAGGAATGCTGGCGCGCATGGCGCAGGAGGGCTGGATCGAGCGCAAGCCGGGGTACGGCTGGCGCTTCCTTCCCGTTCTTACGTCGCCGGCCATGCACAGGCAGAGCTACGAATTCCGTCTGGTCGTCGAGCCCGCCGCCCTGCTTTGTCCGACCTACGTCGTAGACAGACCCGCATTCGAGCGAATGCGAGAACTGCAGACCGGCCTGCTGAGCGGCGAGATCTGGAAGCTGTCGCCGGCTCGACTGTTCCAGGCGGGGACCGACCTCCACGAGCTGGTCGTCGGATGTTCTGGCAACCCGTTCTTCCTCGACTCGCTCAGGCGCATCAACCGGCTGCGGCGGCTCATCGAGTATCGGGCGATGTTCGACCGCGGACGCCTCATCAAGCAGTGTGAGGAACACATCCGGTTGCTCGACCTCCTGTTGGACGGGCGGCAGGAAGACGCCGCCGAATTCCTCCGGATGCACCTGGGAGCGGCAAGCGACCGCAAGAGCCGGTTTTTCGCGTCCCAGTCGCCGGATCAACATCTGGAAGTGCACTTCTGAAGTTGTCTCTTCCGCCCCGGCATCCCCCTCCCGACGTCGCTCGTGCGCCGACTTCCGGACGCCGCGTCCCGCCCAAAAGAACGGGCCCGGAGCCGAAGCTCCGGGCCAAGGTTGGCTTTCAACGTGGTTTTACGGGAGGTCGATGAGGGAAGCTAAGCAGCGGCGACGCTGCTCATCCCTTTGATCTTTTCGAGGACGCATTCGGTGAAGGCATCGGTGCCGAGCGGACCGCCCAGGTCCGGCGTGCGTGTCGACGGGTCGGCGAGTACGGCGTCGATGGCCTTCTCGATGCAGGCTGCGGCCTCGCAATAGTTCTGGCGCTTGTGCCGGTCTCCCAGCCACTTCAGCAGCATGCCGGCCGACAGAATGAGCGACGTGGGATTGGCCTTGTTCTGCCCCTGGATATCCGGAGCCGATCCGTGCTGGGCTTGGGCCGCAGCCAGGTTGTCGCCGGCGTTGATCGCGCCCGCGAGACCGAGGCCGCCCGAGAGTTCGCTGGCCAGATCCGACAGGATGTCGGCGTGGAAGTTGGTGGCCACGATGACGTCGAACCGCGACGGATCCCTGACCAGGTAGGCGGCCATGGCGTCGACGATGACCTCCTCGAGCTCCACCTCGGGGAACTCGGCCGCGACCTTGCGCACCTCGCGAAGGAAGAGACCGTCGCTGAGAATGAAGTTGTTGGCCTTGTGAATGGCCGCCACCTTCTTGCGGCGGGTTTGGGCAAGCTCGAATGCGCGCCGGGCGATGCGGTTGCTGGCATGGGCGGTGATCTTGCGGACGGAGAGGGCAATGTCCTCGGTCGGCATGAACTCGCCGCAACCCGCCACCATGTTGCGGTCCGGATAAAAGCCCTCGGTCGCCTCGCGCATGATGACGAGATCCATGTGCTTGTCCGTCTTCGCCAGGCCGCCAGCACGCGTTCGGGCCGGTCGGACATTGGCGTAAAGGTCGAGCTTGACGCGGAAGCCGGCCGAGACGTTCACGCCGCCCTGGTCGCGCGGGGGATAGTCAAGGTGCGACTGCGGGCCAAGGATGATGCCGTCGCACTTCCGGGCGCGGTCCAGGGTCTCGTCCCTTAGGGTGGTCCCATGCTTCTTGAGGCTGGCAAACCCGATGTCGTCGAACTCGTACTCCATCCCGAGCTTGTAGAGATCGTCGACGATCCGCATGACCGCCATCGTCGATGCGGTGATTTCGGGGCCGATGCCATCCCCTTCCACGACGCAAATCTTCATATCCGTTCTCGTTTCCTTGACGATTGATCACTTGGAAGCCCTTTCGCCGGGTCATCCAAGTCTGCCCCCATTGTGCCTTGCTTAATTGGATTTTACAATATAAAAATCCAGTATTGGACAGGGGCTGCGGGATTGACTAACGTTTCAAGGGGAATTCAGCCTGCCGAGGCGCCGGGAAGGGTCCCGAACCGATGCCTCGACCTGGGTTTTTGAAGTCGCGGGTCTGTCGCGCACGCGGTCACGGAATAGAGGGCGAACGAAAATGGCGAACACGGTGCTTTTCTCGAACCACGAGCTCATGGCCTTTGGCGAAGCCGTCTTCGCCGCATACGGCCTGAAGCCGGCTGACGCCCGGCTGGTGGCCGATGGTCTGGTGGAATCCGACCTGCGCGGGTTGCCCTCCCACGGTGTGGCCCGCATCCCGATCTATGCCGAACGCCTGCGGCGGGGGCTCGTCAAGCCTCAACCCGACATCGCGGTGAAACGAGTGACGCCGGTGGCCGCTTCGGTTGACGGCGATGACGGCATGGGTTTCATCGTCGGCAAGCGGGCCATGGAGGAGGCCATCGCCATGGCCCGCGAGTTCGGCCTCGGCTTGGCCGGGGTTAAGCGCAGCACTCACTACGGCATGGCCGCCCTCTATGTTCTGCAGGCCATCAAGGCGGGTTTCATCTCGCTGGTCTTCACCAGTTCGTCGCCCGCCATTCCGGTGTGGGGCGGGCGCAGCAAGTTCCTGGGAGCGGCGCCGTTCGCCGCCGGAGCGCCCGGCGGCAAGCTGGGGCCTTACGTCCTCGACATGGCGATGACGGTGGTGGCGCGCGGCAAGATCCGCCTGGCGGCACAGCGCGGCGACCCGATTCCCGAGGGACTGGCGCTCGACGCCAATGGACGGCCGACGACTGATGCCCGGAAGGCGTTCGAGGGCGTCTGCCTGCCATTCGGCGGCCACAAGGGGGCGGCGCTTTCCATGCTCATGGAAGTCCTTGGCGGAGTCTTCACCGGCGCCGCCCTGGCGGGCGAAGTTGTGAATCCCTACCTCGATTTCTCAGGGCCTCAGAACGTCGGCCACTTCTTCGTGGCGATCAAGCCGGACCTGTTTATGCCGCGGGAGGAGTACGAGGCGCGCATGGACGTCCTGGTCGAAAGGGTAAAGGCCTGCCCGCGTGCTGAGGGCTTCGACGAGATCCTGATGCCCGGCGAGCCGGAGTCGCGCGCCAAGGAGGAACGGCTGAAGACCGGCATCCCGCTGACCGTCGACATTGTCGAGGCACTGCGGGGGGAGGCGGCCAAGTCAGGGGTGCCTGCGCCATCACCCCTCAAGTAGCGGGAGCGAACTGGCAGCTGTGGGCCAGCAACTGAAATTCTATGATGCGTCGCCAATGGCCGGATTGGATGCACGACCGGACGCCGCGCACTTCTTAGGTCCGAGCGCGACGGCGGGCCGGCGATCATGCCCGGCGGGAATGGCGGAAATCTGCCCTTTCTTCATTTGGTGTAAAACTTCGGGACAGTTGGTTGCGAGCCCCCGCAACCAAAATAAAGCCCATAACGTCAATGCGTTAGGGGTTTTTTGATGTCCGGAAGCCGGAAGCGGGCCATTTTTGAACCGTGCGCATTGGGCGTTGGAAAATGCCCATACAACCCGCTGGAATTTCGCGGTATGGTCTACACACCAACTATTGGGAGGAAG
>JAVEYE010000090.1:0-11709 GCA_034003665.1 Rhodospirillales bacterium
CGCCGCGACGGTACAGTTCGACACTCGCCGAGGCTCGTGCCACCGCCGTGCCCATGCCGTAGAGGTTGTTCTCGATGACGTAGACGACCGGCAGCTTCCAAAGACTGGCCATGTTGAAGGATTCATAGACCTGGCCCTGGTTGACCGCTCCGTCGCCGAAGTAGGCAAAACAAACGCCGCCGTCATTCTTGTACTTGTGTCCGAAGCCGAGGCCCGTGCCGATCGGCACCTGGGCGCCGACGATGCCGTGGCCGCCGAAGAAATTGGCCTCGCGGCTGAACATGTGCATGGAGCCGCCCTTGCCCTTGGAGTAGCCCCCGACGCGCCCGGTCAGTTCGGCCATCACGCCCCCCGGGTCCATCCCGCAGGCAAGCATGTGGCCGTGGTCGCGATAACTGGTGACCAGGGTATCGCCTTGCTTGGCCGAGGCATGCAAGCCGACGACAACGGCTTCCTGGCCGATATAGAGGTGACAGAAGCCGCCGATCAGGCCCATGCCATAAAGCTGGCCTGCCTTTTCCTCAAAGCGGCGGATGAGAAGCATCTGCCGGTAATCGCGCAGCAGGTCCTTGGTGGAAAAGGGCGCCTTGCCGTCGCCGGCCTTTTTGCGTGGAGAGGACTTCTTCTTGGCCGGTGCCTTGTCGTCGCCGGTTGCGCTTTTGGGTGCGGTCGCCATGGATCCCCCGCTATCTGGCTGTCATTGGGGAAGTTGATTGCTCAGGAAAATAGGATGGCCCGCGCGACAAAACAAGTCATTGATCGATAATAAGAAATATCCGCAACGCATTGTCATATAAGCATAAAATTTAAATTAACTTTTTTAAGGTTAAGCGAATTTTCGGATTCTCCAACCCGTTTTCTGTGCCTTACGCGTCAAATCCCCAGAAAAATACTATATGATCGGCACGGTTTCGCGCGGAGCGGACAAGGCATGGCCCCACCGACAAATCTTGCGACAGATGCGACAGAGCAGAATACGGACGCCGCCGAACAGCGGCTGATCGACATCGTCGGCGGGCTGATCAGTGAACTCCATCCCGGAGCGACAGGCCCTGCGCCGACTCTGGACAGCACGTTCGATCGCGAGTTGGGTCTCGACAGCCTGAGCCGGGTGGAGCTGATTGGCCGCATCGAGAGGACGTTCTTCGTCGCCCTGCCGGACAATATACTGGGCAGCGCGGAAACGCCACGGGACCTGCTGCGCGCCATCCTAGCGGCCAAGACGGCGCCACGCCGGCAGGAGTCGATATTGCCGCCGGCGCCGACGATGGCCCGCCATTCCGCATCGTCGGCAGCATTGCCACATCAAGCCGAAACCTTCATCGAGGCCTTGCGCCATCACACGGCAATCGACTCCGGCCGACCTCACATTCGCTTCTTCGCCGACGACGGGGACGGCGACGTTCTGACCTATGGCGATCTCCATGACGGAGGCGCCCTTGTCGCCGCGGGCCTCAGGGCGGCCGGCCTCGCGCCCGGCGACGCGGTGATCCTGATGCTGCCGACCGGCCCCGACTATTTCCTCGCCTTCTTTGGCGTGCTGATGGCCGGCGGCATTCCGGTGCCGATCTACCCGCCGGCCCGCCCCACCCACATCGAAGAGCACGTGCGGCGGCATGCCCGCCTCGCCCGCAATTGCCGGGCCGCCGCCATGATCACCGATGCCGAGGCGAAGCGGCTGGGCCGGCTGCTGCGCACCCAGGTGGAGGGGTTGCGCCACGTCGTCACCGTCGCCGACCTGACCGCGGCGGCCAACCCCGGCGCCCTGCCGGCCGCCAAGACCGGAGACATCGCCTTTCTCCAGTACACGTCGGGCAGCACCGGCATGCCGAAAGGGGTGACGCTGACCCACGCCAACCTGCTGGCCAACGTGCGGGCGATGGGCCGGGCCCTGGCGGTCGGCCCCACGGATGTCTGCGTCAGTTGGCTGCCGCTCTATCACGACATGGGCCTGATCGGCGCCTGGCTGGGCAGCCTTTATCACGGCATCCCGCTCGTCCTGATGTCGCCGCTGGCCTTCCTTGGACGCCCGGTCCGTTGGCTTCACGCCATCCACCGTTACCGCGGCACCATCTCGGCCGCCCCCAATTTCGCATACGAAATGGCGCTGCGCCGACTCCCGGAACGCGACCTTGAAGGGCTCGATCTTTCCTCGTGGCGGGTCGCCGCCAATGGGGCGGAGCCGGTCAGCCCCGATACCGTGCGGCGCTTCTGCGAGCGGTTCGCCGCCTTCGGATTCAGCCGCCAGGCGATGATGCCGATGTTCGGGCTGGCCGAGAATTGCGTCGGCCTTGCCTTTCCGCCGCTCGATCGCGGCCCCCTGATCGACCGCGTCGCCCGCGAACCGTTGGCGACGACCGGCCGGGCCGAACCGGCCGACGACGATGATCCCAAGGCCGCTGAATTCGTCGCCTGCGGCAGGCCCATCCCCGGCCACGAAATGCGGGTGATCGACGAATCCGGCCGCGAATTGCCGGATCGCCGCGAGGGTCGTCTCCAGTTCCGCGGGCCGTCGGCCACCAGCGGCTATTTCCGCAACGTCGAGGCGACGCGGGCACTGTTTTCCTCCGACGGCTGGCTCGACACCGGCGACCGGGCTTACATCGCCGCAGGCGACGTCTACGTCACAGGCCGCGCCAAGGACATCGTCATCCGGGCAGGGCGCAACATCCACCCAGCCGAGATCGAGGACGCCGTGGGCGAGCATCCGCAGATCCGCAAGGGTGCGGTTGCCGTGTTCGGTGGCCGCGCCGCCGACGCCGGCACCGAACGGCTGATCGTGCTGGCTGAAACCCGCAGACGGGAGCCCGACGCCCTGGCCAAGCTGACCGCCGACATCAACGGCCTTGTCGCCGACCTCATCGGGGCACCGCCCGACGAGGTGGTGTTGGCACCGCCCAACACTGTGCCCAAGACGTCAAGCGGCAAGATCCGGCGCGCCGCCAGCCGCGAACTTTATGAGAAGGGCATGATCGGGCGCTCCCGCCCCACCGTGTGGCGTCAAACCGTCAGGGTTATGTTTTCCGGCGTCGGCCCCACCCTCCGTCGGACCCGACGGCGGATGGTCGACTGGACCTACGCCGCTTGGTTCTGGGCCGCCCTCACCGGTCTCGTCGGACCCGTCGCCTGGCTGCTGGTGATCGCGATGCCGTCGGCCAGGCTTCGCTGGCGGACGGCTCGCGCCGGGGCCAGGCTGTTCCTGGGCATGGTCGGCCTCCGCCCCCGCCTGACCGGCGCCGAGACACTGCCGCCCGCCAGCACGCCGTTCGTGCTGGTCTCCAACCACATGAGCTATTTGGACGGCTGCGTGCTGATGGCCACACTGCCCCGCCCCGTCGCCTTCGTCACCAAGGCCGAACTGGCATCCCAGTTGGTGGCCGGCCCCTTCCTCAAGCGTCTCGGCGCCGTTTTCGTCGAGCGCTTCGACGCCCGCCAGAGCGCGGCCGATGCCGCCCGCATCGCCGCCGGCTCCGACGGCCGCCCGCCGCTTTACTTTCCCGAGGGCACCATCACGCGCGAGCCGGGCCTGCTGCCCTTCCACCTGGGCGCCTTCGTGGCGGCCGCCGGCGCGAACCTGCCGACGGTGCCGCTGGCCCTTCGCGGCACCCGCTCGGTGCTGCGCGACGGCTCGTGGTTCCCGCGCCGCGGCCGCATCACCGTCGCCATCGGTCATGCGGCATCGCCCGCCGAGGTGGCGACGACCGGCACCGACGCATGGAGCACCGCTCTTGCCCTGCGCGACGAGATTCGCCGGCGGGTCCTGGCGTTGAGCGGCGAGCCCGACCTCGGCGGCGAACGCTCGCCGCTCAGGGATGCGGGCGGGAGTCGCGCAGAGACTGCCCGGCCGCCTTCGAATTCGGAAAAATGACGATGTCGGTGGCGTAGCCGTAATTGAGCATCAGGCGGGCCCGTTCATCGAGCAGGTCGGGATCCAGGGTTTCGGGATGAAGCAGGCTGACCCGATGATCGAGGATATGCCGCTGGGCGCTGATTTCGTCCAACTCGGCACGGGCCACGGCCACCTGTTGCTTGAGATTGATCCAGGCCAACAGCCCGCGATCCCCCTGCACGGCATGGTAGGCGAAGTACGCCACCGCGCAGATGCCCAGCACCGGACCGACGATATGCCTGGCGCGAGATCGGATTTCGACGATTAGCCCCATGGAACCGTGCAGCCCCTCCTTCTCCCCGTCGGCAACGGTAAGCCGGGAAAAGTTAACGGATCCTTACCGGCGGGGCCGACAAGACGCAACCGGTGAATTTGTCCGTGAAAACATCGAGGCCCGACGGTAAAAGGTCTTCGCCAAAACAGGAAAGGAATTGCTCTCGATGCGCATGGTCACCGTCGCCGCCGCCCAGTTGGGTCCGATCCAGCGGGCCGAACCCCGCGAAGCCGTTGTCGCCCGCCTGATGGCGCTGATGCAAGAGGCCCATGCGCGGGGCGCCGACCTCATCGTCTATCCGGAACTGGCGCTCACCACCTTCTTTCCACGCTATTACACCGCCGACGCCGCCGAGATCGACGCCTGGTTCGAGGCCGAGATGCCCGGCCCCACCACCCGTCCGCTCTTCGAACTCGCCCGCCGCTGCCGGATGGCGATGTACCTGGGCTATGCGGAGCGGACGCCGGAGGGCCGGCGGTTCAACACCGCCATCCTCACCGACCGCGAAGGCGCCATCGTCGGCAAATATCGCAAGGTGCATCTTCCTGGCCACAACGCCTACGACCCGGAGCGCACTTTCCAACACCTGGAGAAATACTACTTCGAGCCCGGCGACCTAGGCTTTCCGGTGTGGCGCAACATCGGCGGGATCATGGGCATGTGCATCTGCAACGACCGCCGCTGGCCGGAAACCTTCCGGGTCATGGGCCTGCAGGGGGTCGAGATGGTGCTGCTCGGCTACAACACCCCCGCGACCAATTCGCAGAAGCCCGACGAGGGCCCCGAGAAGCGCCTGTTCCACAGCAATCTGGCGCTGCAGGCGGGGGCCTATCAGAACAGCACTTGGGTGGTGGCGGTGGCGAAGGCGGGGATCGAGGATGGCCATCCCTTGATCGGCGGCAGCGTCATCGTCAACCCTGACGGCGAAATCGTCGCCCAAGCCTCGACCGAGGCCGATGAGTTGGTGATCCATGCCTGCGACCTTGACGACACGGTGTTCGGCAAGGAGACCATGTTCGACTTCGCCCGTCACCGCCGCATCGAACATTACGGCCGCATCACCGCCCAGACGGGCGCGACCCCGCCGCCGAAAGACAAGGCTTGAGGGCAGGCCGAACCGCTCCCCGGCGGGGGCCTGGAGAGCCGTCCGTCAACCATCGGAGTGCGCTGTCGGGATCAGATGTCAAGCTTGAGGGGGCGTCCCATAATGCCTTCATAGAGGCGCTCTACGTCCTCCCGCAGGCAGAGTTCCGTCCCCGCCGTCAACACGGTCGCCGTGCCGGCAGCCAGGCCGAGCGCGAACGCCTCGTCGAGCGGTCGTCCTTGTGCCAGACCCAATGTCATCCCGGCAAGAAAACTGTCGCCGGCGCCGACCGCGCTCTTGACCTCGACCTTGGGCGTGGACATGCGCCGCGTCCCTTCCTTCCAGGTCAGCAAGGCGCCATCCTCGCCAAGAGTCAAGGCCACCACCTGCGCTTTTCCCTCGTCGATGATCTGGCGACTGATTTCCTCCTGATCCTTCAGCGTCGACGCCTTTCGCGCGGCCAAGTGCTCAAGTTCGCGAAGGTTGGGTTTTATGAGATAGACTCCCTCCTTCAACGATTCGAACAAGGCCCGCCCTGACGTATCGAGGATGACCCGGATGCCTCGTTCCTTCGCCAGTCGGGCGGCCTGCCCATAGTAGTCGGCGGGAACGCCAGGTGGCAGGCTACCCGTGAGAACGATGTAGTCGGTGTCGTAATCGAAAAGCGCATCGAGCGCCGTTCGCCACTCCTTTTCCGTCAGTTCCGGCCCGGCCGGCGTGATCCGGAATTCCTGCCCGGTCTGCCGTTCGAACACGGTGGCGCTGATCCTGGTTGAACCGGCGATCGGAATGGTGCGGGTGAGCATCCCCTGCGCCTCCACCAACTCCCGCAGGAATTGGCCTGTGTAACCCCCCGCGGTATGAATGGCGACCGTCTGGCCGCCGAGGGTCTTGATGACCCGCGACACGTTGATCCCGCCGCCCCCCGGAAATTGCGTCGGAGAGGATGCCCGCAGCTTGCGGACCGGGACCATGTCGTCGACCTCCCACTGGACGTCGACGCTGGAATTGAGGGTCAAAGTGGTAACGGGCTTCATCAAGAACCTCCTGCGTCCCCCATCGGGCGACCGTCATGGGCGGGCAATCGACGAAGAATACCCATCCCCCCGGCGGGATGACCATCGTCTCCCGACCCAAAACCTCCAATCTTGTGCATGGCCGCCCGGCAATCACGCCAAATCGGCCTTGTCGCCGGTCAGACGAAGGACGCCCCCGGGGTCGCCCTTCGTCCCTTGCGTCTAACGCAGGATCGACCTGCCGGCGTAACGGGCGACCGGGCCCAACTCTTCTTCGATACGGATGAGTTGGTTGTACTTGGCCAGGCGGTCGGAGCGCGACAGCGACCCGGTCTTGATCTGCCCCGCGTTCACCGCCACCGCGATATCGGCGATGGTGGCATCCTCGGTCTCGCCCGAGCGATGCGAGATGACGTTGGTATAACTGGCCTTGTGGGCCATCTCAACGGCCTCCAGCGTCTCGGACAGCGAGCCGATCTGGTTGACCTTGATGAGGATCGAGTTGGCGATATCCTTCTTGATTCCGTCGGCCAAACGCTTCGGGTTGGTGACGAACAGGTCGTCGCCGACCAGTTGGATCTTCTTGCCCAGCGCCTCGGTCAGCACCTTCCAGCCGGCCCAGTCATCCTCGGCCATGCCGTCTTCGAGCGAGACGATCGGGTACTTGGAGACCAGTTTGCCGTAGTACTTGGCCATGCCCTCGGCATCCAGCGTCTTGCCTTCGCCGGCCAGCACGTATTTGCCCTTCTTGTAGAACTCGCTGGACGCGGCGTCCAAGGCCAGCACGACGTCGTCGCCCGGCTTGTAGCCTGCCTTCTCGATGGCCTTGCTGATGAAGGAGAGCGCCTCTTCCGAGCTCTTCAGGCCGGGGGCGAATCCGCCTTCGTCGCCGACGTTGGTATTGTGACCGGCGTCCTTTAGGCCCTTCTTCAGGGCCTGGAACACCTCCGAACCCATGCGCACGGCGTCGGCAATGGTGTCGGCACCGACCGGCATGATCATGAATTCCTGGATGTCGATCGGGTTGTCCGCATGCGCGCCGCCGTTGACGATGTTCATCATCGGCACCGGCAACAGCCGAGCCTGCGTACCGCCGATGTAACGATAGAGCGGCAGCCCGCACTCCTCCGCCGCCGCCTTGGCCACCGCCAGACTGACGCCGAGGATGGCATTGGCGCCCAGGCGACCCTTGTTGGGGGTTCCGTCGAGGTCGATCATCGTCTGGTCGATCAAGAGCTGTTCCTCGGCGTCCATGCCGGACAGCGCCTCGTAAATCTCGCCGTTGACCGACTGGCAGGCCTTGAGGACTCCCTTGCCGCCAAACTTCTTCTTGTCGCCGTCGCGCAGTTCGACCGCCTCGTGGACGCCGGTCGAGGCACCCGACGGCACGGCGGCGCGTCCGATGGTGCCGGTTTCCAGCGTCACCTCGACCTCGATGGTCGGGTTGCCGCGCGAGTCCAGAATCTGCCGCGGTTGAATGTCGATGATGGCTGTCATGGCTTTTCTCTCTTTCCTTCGCCTCTAGACGGCAAGCGGCCGGGTTTTCGCCAGCCGGTCCATCGCAAGCAGGGTTTCAAGCATGTCGGGAAGATCCCTGAGGGGGATCATGTTGGGTCCGTCGCTCGGCGCAGCGTCCGGGTCCTGATGGGTTTCAATGAAGACGGCGGCCACCCCCACCGCTACGGCCGCGCGGGCCAGAGCCGGTGCGAACTCGCGCTGGCCACCCGAGGTCGCCCCCTGGCCACCCGGCTGTTGCACCGAATGGGTGGCGTCGAACACCACCGGACAGCCGGTCCTCGCCATGATGGGAAGGGCGCGCATGTCGGTCACCAACGTGTTGTAGCCGAAGCTGGCCCCGCGTTCGGTGAGAAGAATGTCGGAAGTGCCGGCGGCCCGGAGCTTGGCCACCACCTGGGCCATATCCCAGGGCGCCAGGAACTGCCCCTTCTTGACGTTGACCGCCCGTCCGGTCGCGGCGGCCGCCACCAGCAGGTCGGTCTGCCGGCACAGAAAGGCCGGAATCTGCAGCACGTCCACCGCCTGGGCGACGGCCGCGCATTGCGCCGCCTCGTGGACGTCGGTAATCACCGGGCAGCCGAAGCGCTCCCGGATATCGGCGAAGATGGGCAGCGCGCGCGCCATGCCGATGCCGCGCGGGCTTTTGGTGCTGGTACGGTTGGCCTTGTCGAACGAACTTTTGTAAATCAGTCCGAGACCCAGCCCGGCCGCCATCTCCACCAGGGCCGCCGCCGTTTCGAAGGCATGGTCCCGGCTTTCCATGGCGCATGGCCCGGCAATCAACGTCAACGGCAGGTCGTTGCCGACGGTGAGAGGGCCGATGGAAACGTGGCGTTGTTCGGGCATCGGAAAGACGGCCTAAACCAAGCGCGCCTGCTGGACGGCGGCGCCGACGAACGACTTGAACAGCGGGTGCGGATCGAACGGACGCGACTTCAACTCGGGATGGAACTGCACGCCGATGAACCACGGATGGCCGGGAATCTCGACCACCTCGGGCAGAACACCGTCCGGCGACTTGCCGGAAAACACCATGCCCGCCTCGGCCAGCGCCTTCTCATAGGTGGGGTTGACCTCGTAGCGGTGGCGATGCCGCTCGCTGATGACGTCGGCGCCGTAGATCTCGCGAACCTTGCTGCCGGCCGCCAAATGGGCGGCGTAGGCGCCGAGGCGCATGGTGCCGCCCAGATCGCTGTCGGTCGAACGGCGTTGAACCACGCCGTCGCGCACCCATTCGGTCATCAGGCCGACCAGTTCGTCCTCGCAGGGGCCGAACTCGGTGGAGCCGGCACCGGCGATGCCGCACATGTTGCGGGCCATCTCGACCACCGCCATCTGCATGCCGAAGCAGATGCCGAAATAGGGCACATTACGCTCCCGCGCGAAGCGCGCCGCGGCGATCTTGCCAGCCGCGCCCCTTTCGCCGAAGCCGCCGGGGACCAGGATGCCGTTGACCTTCTCCAGATAGGCGACCGCGTCCTCGCGCTCGAAGATCTCGGAATCGATCCAGTCGAGGTTGACCCGCACGTTGTTGGCGATGCCGCCGTGGGTCAGCGCCTCGCCCAACGATTTGTAGGCATCGAGCAGGCCGGTGTACTTGCCGACCACGGCGATCGTCACCTCGCCCTCGGGCCGGACCACGCGCTCGACCACGTTTTCCCAGCGCGACAGGTCGGGCGCGGGGGCTTCCAGACCGAAATGCCGGAGCACCTGTTCGTCGAGGCCTTCCTCGTGATAGGTGATCGGCACCCGATAAATGGTCTCGACGTCGAGCGCCGGAATGACCGCCTCGCGCCGGACGTTGCAGAACAGCGCGATCTTCTTGCGTTCACTCTCGGGAATCGGCCGATCGGCCCGGCACAGCAGAACGTCGGGCTGGATGCCGGCGCCTTGCAGTTCCTTCACCGAATGCTGGGTCGGCTTGGTCTTGAGCTCGTGCGCCGCCGGAATGTAGGGAAGCAGCGTGACGTGAATGAACATGCTGCGTTCGCTGCCCAACTCGTTGCCGAGTTGGCGGATCGCCTCGATGAACGGCAGCCCCTCGATATCGCCGATGGTGCCGCCGATCTCGCACAGCACGAAGTCCTCGTCGGTGATGTCGCTCAGGACGAAGTCCTTGATGGCGTCCGTAATGTGGGGAATGACTTGGATGGTGGCGCCAAGGTAGTCGCCGCGCCGTTCGCGGGCGATGACGTCGGAATAGATGCGCCCGGTGGTGACGTTGTCGGTCTGGCGGGTGGAAACGCCGGTGAAGCGCTCGTAGTGGCCTAGGTCAAGATCCGTCTCGGCGCCGTCGTCGGTGACATAGACCTCGCCGTGCTGGTAGGGGCTCATGGTCCCGGGATCGACGTTGATGTAGGGGTCGAGCTTGCGCTGCCGCACCTTGAAGCCGCGGCACTGGAGCAGCGATCCCAATGCCGCCGACGCCAAGCCTTTGCCCAAGGATGAGACCACGCCGCCCGTGATGAAGATGAACCGCGTCATGGAATGAAAATCTACCCTAAATAATTGGCCGTCACAAAGAGAAGAGGCGGCTGCTGCCGCCTCCTCCACTGGTTTATTGTGCTTTCACCGCCCCCTCTATTTCGCCAGGGGAGCCGCAGGTTCCGCCGGCTTGGCGGGCTGTTCGGGCGCCGCCGGCGCCGTCGCGGCCGGAGGCGAATCGAGGATCGACCCCTTGTCGCGGCCCGACGTGGCCATCAGGGCGAGAACCAGGCTGGTCACCATGAAGCCCGCGGCGAGAATAGCCGTCGCCCGGGTCAGCAGGTTGGCGGTGGCGCGGCCCGTCATGAAACCGCCCATGCCGCCACCCATGCCGAGGGCGCCGCCTTCGCTGCGTTGCAGCAAAACGGTGCCGACGAGGGCGATGGCAATAAGCAGGTGAATGACGAGAATGACCGTTAGCATGGCATCTTCCAATTCTGGCCGCCGGGCCGGGACACGCCGGCGCGCCCGGAAACCGCTGCCGCGTTTTTTAATCGCTTGCGCCGCGGATGGCTAGAGGCAACCTTGGGCGACCGCCCAAAAATCATCGGCGTTGAGGCTCGCGCCGCCGATCAGGCCGCCATCGACGTCGGGCTGCGCCAACAACTGCTTGGCGTTCTTCGGGTTCATCGAGCCGCCATAGAGAACCCGCACGCCCGACCCTACCTTCTCTCCCAATGCCTTGACCAACTCGGCGCGAATCAAGGCGTGAACCTCCTGGGCCTGCTCGGGAGTGGCCGTGCGCCCAGTCCCGATCGCCCACACCGGTTCGTAGGCAATGACGGTGTTGGCGGCGGTCGCCCCCTTGGGCAGCGCGTTGCGCACTTGGCGACGATTGACGGCCAGGGTCTGACCCTTGTCGCGCTGCGCCATCGTCTCGCCGACGCAAACGATGGCCGTCAATCCGGCGGCGATCGCCGCCTCGGCCTTGGCCTTGATGTCGGCATCCTTCTCGCCGTGGTTGGCGCGCCGTTCGGAATGGCCGACGATGACGAACTCGCAGCCGAGGTCCTTCAGCATCGGCGCGCTGATGTCGCCGGTATGGGCTCCCTTCGCGGCCGCGTGGCAGTCCTGGGCGCCCAATTTGACGCCCGACCCCTTGACGGCCTTGCCCACGCTCCGGATCAGGGTGAACGGCGGGCACACCAGCAGGTCGAAGGGAAGCTCGTGCTTGCCCGACGCCTTGAGGCGCTTGGCGACGGCCTTGGCCAGATCCTTGCCGTCCTTCTTGAAGCCGTTCATCTTCCAATTGCCGGCAATCAGGTAACGCCTTGCCTTGGCCATGATCCCTCTCTCCGTTCTCCGTCCCTCCTGCGAATCTTTAGCACAGGCCGGTCCCCCGCCTCCAGGCATTCCTCTCCGGCGCACGGCGCGGGATGTGCGCAGGGTGCTGGGAATTCCAATATTGCGGCCGCTCCCAGCCGCTTCTATGATGCCGCGCGTT
>JAVEYE010000091.1:0-11644 GCA_034003665.1 Rhodospirillales bacterium
TCAGGAACTCCCGCCATTGCCCGAACTGCTCTTTCGCGTCCCCGGTCAGCTTCACGGTTTTCTCTTCGAATTGAACGACCTGCGGCGCCATTTCCACGTCGACAGACTGGCCCAGTTCGTTCAGGGCGTCGCGATGGATCTTCGCCTCGTCGCTGGTCTGGAAACTCTTGCTCAGCATCGCGGCGCCGCCGACCCCCGCAACGACTGCGCCGGCCATGCCGGCCGAACTTCCGGTATAGGAGCCCGAGCGCGCCCCGGCCGCCGCGGCCAGCACCGCGGCGCCGATCAGCAGAACCCCGATGACCGCCTCGCCGGCTGCTTTCTGCTTGGCTTCCCGTTCGGCCACAACCTCAAGCAGACTTTGCTCCTGCCACATGGAATAGCTGCCGTCCATTTCCTGGCTGAACGACTGGTAGTGAGCCTGCAGGCCATCGATGAAAAGCTGGTCCCTGACCCTGATGGCCCGGGTGCGGCGCAGCATCGGGTCATCGTCGGCCGGCATGCTGACCAACTCGACCCGACCGCTGTCCATCTTCATGTGCTTGACGAAGGCGTCTTCCGAGAAGCTGGCTCCGAACCGCAGGTCGGCCAGTTGCCGGATGGCCCCAAGCTCGGCCGTGTCATGGTCGTTGAGCTCCTCGACGATGTCCTTGGCCGCCTCCGCAAAAACCGGGTCGTAAGGATCCTTGCCCTCGTTGCGGATGTTCTTGTGAAACTCGGGCGCAACTTCGTGCTCGAAGGTATCGTCCATCCATTTCTTGCCCGAGACGTCGAGCACCTCGACCGCGATCTCGACATCCTCGCCGTTCGATTCGACAATGCGGCCGATCACGTACAGGTCGCCGGTCGCCGTCCTGTCGGGCGTCACGCGGACGGCGCCGAACGCCCCCGTCGCCTCAAGGGCTTCCTTCATCTTGACCGCGAAGCGGTTGGCCTCGGCGCGGCGCAGTTCCGGCCAGACGCCCGCCTCGTCATACTGGGTTTCGTCCTCGGGCAGGCCGGGATCGAACACGGGGATGACGACGTCGAGCTTCGGGCGGCCAGGATCGCCGCTGTGATCCTGCTTTCCGAAGAGGGAGGACAACTGGGGACCGACGCCGACGGAGGACCCCGAGCCCCCACTGGTCACGCATCCCGACAGCACGAGACACAACGAAACAAGGTAGGCCGTCATCGTCTTCAAGGGTCGCATCGTTCTCTTCCCCCCGCCCTGCAATGTGGGTCGGGTGTTATTGCTTCTGCTTGATGCCTTTATAGCGTCGATATTCGTTCCAGAGCTTTTCCTTCACGGCGGGATCGGTCTCGCGCATGGCGGCTTCCCGGATCTGCCTTTCCAGGACCGTGTCGTTGTCCGAAGGCGGAATATCCTCGGGCAGCTTGCCGCCGCCGGACGAACCACCCACAGGGGTGCCCGGCGTTGCCGGCGCGCTCTGGCCATCGCCGGATAGGGCGGCGGAATCGGTCGCTTCAGGCTGGGCCGAGGCGCCGGACGCGCTCGCCGCCGGCTTTTCCGTACCCGACATGTCGGAAGAGGCCACCGACTTGCCACCTCCGGCACCCGACGCGTCTTCCTCGCCGCTCGCCCCGTCCGCGCCGCCGGAGGAACCGCCACCGCCTGCCCCGCCTCCGCCGCCGCCACCCCCATCGCCCTGGGCGTTAGCGGCGTTTCGACACGCCTCGTAGCGGCTCAGCGACCGGAAGAACGCTTCGTCCATGCGGGCGATCCTCTCGGCGTCCGTGAGCGTCGGGTCGTCGACATAATCGACGGTGATCTCCGTGCAATCCAACGAGGTCGCCAGGCTGGACTCGTCTTGCGGTTTACCTTGGGTTTGGGCCACAGCGCCGCCGGCCACCAACGTACCGGCAGCCAGGACCGCCAGGGAGAACAGGACCGGGCGACGCGCCCGCGCCCCCCGTTGGCCAGGATGTTTGCCCTTCATCACGATCCGAAGCATCCCACACCAACACCCGCAACCGTCCGCGCGGATCCTTTCGACGTTTCCAAGGTCGCCACGATGATAGCCAAACATCGATGGCTCGGAAACCGTGAACGACGATGAAGGAAGGGACATGTCTCTGGAAGCGGAAAAGCAGTCATGCGATGGGCTTGCACCACAAGATGGATGCCGGCGGGATGGATCCGACTTTGAGGCGACTCGGCGGATGCGGGCACGATCAGCCCCCCTCGTCCCGGGGCGCGGCTTTTTTGGATGACGCTTCGAAACGCGAGACGGGCGCGCCGCTTGGCGATGCCCCACGCCCCTCTTCTTGGTTTGGCAGGTCCGGTTTCAGGAGGCGCGGGCACAGGACCATCACCGCAACAACGGCGACGGCTCCCTCGATCGCCGAAATGATGATGGCCGCCGACGTTCCCAACCATTCGGCCAACCAACCGAGATGAAGCATGCCCAAGGGGCAGAGCCCGATGCAGATGGCCAACACACCCATCGCGCGAGCTTGCAGCGCCGGAGGCGACGCCAGCAGAACCAACATGCTCTGGGTGACCGAAAAGCAGCCCGTCGCGGCGCCTGTCACCACCATGACCCCGATGCTGAGCCAGTAGTTCGAGGACAACGCAAAAACCAGGATGCCGCCCATCAGGATGAGAATGCTGAACAGGTATGCGGGCCCCAGCCAACGGCGTGTCGACAGCGTTGCGTAGATCAGCGAAACGAACAGGCTGGCCGCCGCTTCCGTCGATGACAGAAGGCCGATGGCGAAGGCGTCCGCCTGCAACAGTTCACGCCCGACCACCGGCACCATCGCCGTATAGGCGAAGCCGAAAAAGTTGAAAATGATCGTGGCGATCAGGACGGCCGCCAGGAAGCGATCCGCGCCGATCGAACGGATCCCGCCAACGGTGTCCGCCATGATGTTGCAACGAAGGCTCGAGGACGGCATCTCCTTGTGACGCGAACCGGCCGTCAGCACAATGGCGACGGCATACATCGCCGCCCCGAGAAGATAGGCCCCTTCGACGCCGACCGTCCCAACCAGCAACCCACCCAAACCAACTCCGACGAGGCGGGTGACATTGCTGACCGCGGATTCAAGCCCCATGGCCGCGCTCATGCGGGTCGGTCCGGCGATGTCAGCGAGGATCGTGCGTCGGACCGGCAGGTCGATCGCCCACAGAATACCGGTGACGAAGGAGCCGACGGCAACCTGCCAGACGGCGACGGCGTCAAGCCAAGCCAACAGGCCGAGAAGCAGCGAGAACAGACCGCTGAGGGCGGCGACGGCGATGAGCATCGTCCGTCGGCTTGTGCGATCGGCAAGGGAACCGGCCAGAGCGCCCAGCAACAGCATCGGCAACATGCGCATGGCCCCCACTACGGCAACCGTGGTGGGCGATCCCGTAAGGTCGATGACGAAGATGCCGACGGCCAGGGTTTCAAGCCAGCGCACGACGCTGAACAAGGCGCCCGCCCCCCAGATCCGCGCGAAGTCGCGGTCGGCGAGCAGCGTTGCAATGCCTGACCGGAGTGCGGTTTCGTTGCCCATCGTCATGCCGCCGAGGTCATCTCGGACGCCGTTCTCTCGGACGCCAACCCGCCCGTCAGCCTTCAAGACGTCCCACCGCAGCTGCGCCGCCCGACGGCGTCGGGTTGTCGCGCGCGCAAGATCCGTGTTGCGTCACCGCTTCGCCGGCTGTGAAACGTCGTCCAGCGCACTGATCAACTCGTCAAGGCGCCGAAGCCGGTCCACTCCCGCCGGCCCTTGCGCCTCGATCAACGCCCACGCCAGGTAATTGATGACGGTAATGGCGGCCGTGAAGGACGAGAACGGCGCTGGACATTTGCTGTGACAACGGATGACGACGTCGGCATGGCGCGCGCTGATCGTGGCGCTCATGTCCGTCAGAAGGATGGTGCCTACCCCCATCGCCTGGGCGGTCTGCAGCAGACGAGCCAGAATCTTCGGGCGGCGCCGGAAACCAATGGCGAGCATCAGATCGCCGGGCGCCAGCGACGCGAACTCCTCGCCCCAACTGGCGCCGGCCACCGTCATCACCTGGACCTCGGCACGCCCGAATCCCAGATAGTGGCGCGCGAGGTGGGCCAGACCGAGACTGTTCCTGAGGCCGACGATGCAGATCCGCCTAGCGTCGCTCATCATGTCGACCACGCGGCCCAGGTCGGCCGAATGCAGGGATTCCAACGTCATCTTGAGGTTTGCGACGTCGGCCTGAACGACGCCCTGCAGCGAGGCCCCGTCAGTTTCGTCGACGTCGCGCCCTTCGACCACGGCCAGCGGTGAGCCCCAGTAGCGAGCCGCCCTGACCTCGCGCTTCGCCTCGTCGAAGGTTTGATAGCCGAGGCTCTTGAACAGTCTGGCTGCCGTAGCCTTCGAGACGCCGGCGCGACTGGCCAGTTCGGTGGCCGTATAGCTGGGAAGATCACGTTGGTGCTCAAGCACGACGTCCGCCAGTCGCCGCTCGCTGCGCGACAGCGTTTCGTATTGATCGTAGATGCGGTTCTCTATGGGCTTCATGAGTATTTCCGGAGTTGTCGAAGGACAACTAAGCCGAAGCTTTCCCGGTGTCCAGCAACATCGAAGCCGCCGCCCGTCGCCCGCAGCCTGCTCAACGCGTTGAAATGCGGGTGCCGGTAGCCGCTTCGAACCAAACGACGTCCTGGGGCTGATAATCCAGCGAGCATTGATCGCCGATGCCGATATCGGGATTGCCGGGAATTTTGGCGGACACGAGATCCCGCTCAAGCAGGCCCGATTCGGCGATGCCGCCGTCGGATAGCAATCGGCATCCGACGATGGTCTCCGCGCCCAACCGCTCCACCATGGCAACCGCCGCAGGAATCGCCCCGACTCCGGCCGGACGGAACTGCAGCTTTTCAGGCCTGATTCCGAACAGGACGCCGTCCTCCTTCGGAACGGCTGCCTCGTGCAACCAGGACGGCCCGTTTTCGGCGGCGACACGGCCACCCCGGCAAGTGACCGCCATCAGGTTCATCGGGGGCGAGCCGACGAAGCGGGCGACGAACGTGTTCGCCGGCTCGTCATAGATGCCCTGGGGCGTATCGATCTGCTGGATGAGGCCGTTGTTCAACACGATGATTCGGGTGGCCATCGTCAACGCCTCGACTTGGTCGTGCGTAACGTAGATGAACGTCTTTTCGACCTTGCGGTGAAGCGCCGAGATTTCGGAACGCATCTGGGTGCGCAACTTGGCGTCGAGGTTCGATAGCGGCTCGTCCAGAAGGTACAATGACGGATTGCGGACAAGGGCGCGAGCCAGGGCAACCCGCTGCCGCTGGCCGCCGGAAAGGCTGGCGGGCCGGCGATCAAGAAGCTCTTCCAGCTCCAACTGGCGCGCGATGGTTTCCGTGCGGCCGGCGATCGCCGGGCTGGCCATCAGGCGCCGGCGGGCGATCGAGTTGACGATCGGCAGATGGTACCATTTCTTGAAGGCGTCCATGACCAGGGGAAAGGCGATGTTTCCGCGTACCGTCATGTGCGGATAAAGGGCGTAGGTCTGAAATACGAAAGCGACGCCGCGCCGCTTGGGTTCCCACGAATGCACCAATTCGCCGTCGAAGCGCAGTTCCCCGGACGTGATCGGCGTGAGCCCGGCGATCATCCGAAGGAGGGTCGATTTGCCACACCCGGACGGTCCGAGCAGCACCACGAACTCGCCGTCGTAGATCGTCGCGTTGAACGCATCGATCACCCGATTGTCGCCGAACGACTTGGCGACGTTTTCGAAGGTCATTTTCGGCATGGCCTATCCCTTCACCGCGCCGGCGGTGAGCCCGGAGACGATTGTGCGCTGGACGAGAAGGAAGAATACGATCGCCGGCACGCTGAAGATCAGCGCCGCCCCCATCACCGCCGACAGCGGCGTTTCGTACTGGCCGATGAACGAGGCGAGGCCGACGCTGGCGGGCCATAGCGTGCGGTCCAGCAGGAATGTCGTCGCGAACAGGTACTCGTTCCACCCCGCGAAGAAGGCCATCACCGCGGCGGCCGCCAGACTCGGCATGATGAGCGGCAGGACGATCATGGTAAGGATGCCGAAACGCGGGCAGCTGTCGATGATCGCGGACTCCTCGATCTCGTAGGGTATGGAGTCAATGGCGTTCTTGAGAATGAAAGCCGCCACCGGAAGCGAGAAGCCGACGTTGGCCAACACCAAGCCGGTCAGGTTGTTGAGAAGTCCCATGGAGATGAACATCGCATAGAGGGGAACGACGATGAGGGCCTCGGGGAGCACCTGGGTCATGAACAACAGGAAGCCCATGGCGCCGCGCCCCCGAAAACGAAATCGGCTGAGCCCGTAGCCCATGAGCGAGCCGAAGAGAAGGCTCAGGACCGTCGTGCCCGTCGCGATCACGCCGGTATTGAACAGCCAGCGACCGATGGGCACCTTGCCGAGTTCCGAAATAAGGTCGGGCAGGTTCTGGAGTTGCGGCCACGGAACCTGTCCGGTGTTGAAGAGCTCGGCGGTGGTCGAAAGCGCCGTGCTCGCCATCCAGTAGATTGGAAAGCCGGCAAATGTCACCAGCGCGGCAATCAGGAGATAGCGCAAGACGCGCAGGACGATCGATTTGCTGTTCATCACTGGGCCATCACCTTCATGCGACGCTGGTCGATCAGGTAGTGGACGGCCGCGACGAGGAGCGCGAGAACCAAACCCACGGCGCCATAGGCTCCGGCCAACCCCAATTCGTAGTTCTCGAATGCCACTTGGCGGAGCGTGACGACGAGCGTGCTTGTGCTCTCCAGCGGGCCGCCGCCGGTCAGCAGGTAGATCAATTCGAAGCGGCGGATCGACCACACGGCGACCAACAGGGCGACGAGTTGGACCGCCGGGAGAATGTGCGGAAGCGTGACCGCCCGGAACACGCTGAGCCCATCGGCCCCGTCGATCCGTGCGGCTTCGCAGACCTCCTCCGGCACCGACTGCAGCGCCGCAAGGACGACGAGCATCACGAACGGCGCAACGTGCCAGACCGTCACCGCGAAGATCGACCATAGCGCCATGTCCATGCTTGTCAGCCAGGGCACTCGCCCCAAGCCGATCGCCATGGCGATGTCATTGAAGACACCGGACTGGCCGTTGTACATCCACAGCCAAATCAGCGTGGACGCGACGTTGGGCACCGCCCAGCCGAAAAGCAGAATGGCCCGGGCCACCGGCCGTCCCCGGAACGGGCGGTTGATCGCCAGGGCGGATATCATGCCGATCGCCACCCCCAGCAGCACGGAGCCGACCGTGTAGTAAAGGGTGATCTTGAGAGAGCCGTAAAAACTCGGATCCGAGATCAGATACTCGTAGTTCTGCAGGCCGATGAACCGGCCCCCATTGGGATTGGTCAACTGGGTATCGGTCAGGCTCATCCACAATTGACGGGCCAAGGGCCAGAACATGAAGACCAGGAGATAGACGAGCGGTGGGAGGACGAATGCGTAAGGACTAAGGGCCTGCCTGATGTCGGAGCGTCCCCTGGCCGTGGCCGATCGCATGTCGTCCTCCCCCCTCTTGGCCCGCTCAGCGTCGATGCGCGAACTTCGCGTCGACCTGTTTCTGGGCCCTGGCCAGGGATTCCTGGGGCGATGCATTGGCGATCAGCACGCGTTCCACTGCTTCCATGACTGCCCGCATGATCTGAGCGGTTTCCACCTCGTAGCCCGGGATCAGGGTGCTGCGCGTATTGACCCCCAGCTCGGCGAAGGTCTTCGACCACGGATGGGCCGCCAGATAGTCGTCGGCGACCGGCACGTCCGTCGCCAACGGATCCGCCCCCGACACCTTACGCAGTTCCTGCTGACCGTCCGCACTGACCAGCCAGGAAATGAATTTCATCGCTTCCTGCTGATGCTTGCTGTGCTTACTGATGGAGATGAACAGCTGCTGATGTGCCCCCGGGTGCTTGAAGGGAAGAGGCGCTGCCGCCAGGTCGGAGGACTTCAGCGCGCCGCCGGACGCAATGTTCAGGGCGCTTCCGCTGTTGTCGATGCAGAAAACCCCCTTGTTTTCCTTAAAGCGGCTGCGCTGCGTCGTCATGTCGTCGCCTATCGGCACAACGCCGGCATCGTAGACCGACTTGAAAGCCGCCAGGGTGGCGGCCGCTTCGGGAGTATCGATGGTCAGCTTGCCGTCGCGAGTCGCCCAGTTGACCCCGTAACCGTAGGCCCAGTTCTGGAAATCCTTGAACCAGTTGGACACCTCGGCCATCTGGTGGCGTGTCGCAAAGCCGATCGCGCCGGAGGCCTTGCTGACGGCCTTGGCCGAATCGATCAGCCCTTGGACGTCGGTCGGCACCTGGGCGCCAGCTTCGGCCACCAGCTTCTTGTTGTAGAGCAATGCGTAAGGGGCGCGCTGCCACGCGACGCCCAGTCGCTTGCCGTCGATCATCCCGTCGTCGTTGGTGCTGTTGAGGCTGACCCCGTCGACGGCCTTTTCCAGCGGCACCAGGAAGCCGGCCCCGGCCAATGCGTAGAAGAGCGAGTCCTGCAGGATCGCGATGTCGGGCCCCTGTCCCGCGCCGATTTCGGTCGTCAGCCTATCGGCGTACGCCGACGAGGGAATCGCCTCCTGCTCAAGTTTGACGTTCGGCGCCACCTTCTCGTACTTCAGCATGGCCTCCCACAGGGACTTGCCGCGCAGGGCGTCCAGCCATTGCTGATTCGCAATCATCAGCTTGACGGGTTCATCGGCGGCGAGACCTTGTTGAGGGTTGCCGGCGACCAGGGTGGCGATGGCGAGCACGGCCGTCGCGGCGGCCAGTGCTCGTCGATGCATGCGTCCAGACATTATCGAATCCCCTTTCCATCAAAAGACGAGATCAAAGTCGGCGCGTTGGCAAATTGCGGCGCTCTTGCTCTCCTTGCTTGTTGCCTCCCGTGCCGTTTCACAGAATCAGGCCGGAACGCGATGGGCCTCGAGCGGGGTATGGCAGCTCAGCACTTCCGCTCCGTCCTCGGTGACCAGCACGCAGTCCCCCACGTTGCATCCGGCCTCCAACGGCTGGAGCCATTGGGAATGCAGAACGAAGGTCATGCCCGGCTCGAGACGGTCGTAGTTGTGCGATGAAATGTTGTAGGTCGGCATCGCCGGCATGCCGACCGAATGGCCGATGTTCGGATTGTGGGGACCGTGCGTGGCCGGATAGACGTGCATCAATCGCCGCCCCATCCGCTCCCAGTCCTCGTCGGGCACATACTGATTGGGGAACAGTCGCGGCGAACCATCCGGCATGGCCTCCCAGTTGAAGGGCATGGTTCGGGCTTCCGGCGATTCCAGGTAGCCGCGCTCGATGAAGGGTTCGAAGGAGGCGTTGTTCACCTCGCTGGCCAGGACGCCGGGCTTGACCCGAGCGATCGCCCGCTTGACGCCGTCGACGCACATCGCCAGCACCTCTTCCTGTTTGGCGGTGATTTGACCGACGGCGATCATCCGGGCGATCTGCGCGTAATAGCCGCGGTAGGTCACGTTCGAGACATAGAGGTTGATCAGGTCGCCGGGCCTGACAACATGGCCGTAGGGCTTCCCGCAGTGCGTGCCCCATCGGTTGATGCCGATCTGGTAGCCGTCGCCGGTTTCTCCACCCCTGGCCAGCTGGGCATACGTGAAGGCGGCATAGATCTCGTGATCGGTGACACCCGGTTTCGTCACGTGATAGGCGGCCTGGATGCCGATGTCGATGAGTTGGGCGGCGGCGCGGATGAGAGCCTGCTCGCCCGGCGAGCGGACCCGCTGCACCCGGTCGAGCATGCCGTTTTCGTGCGCAATGGCCGCGTTCGGGAGAATCTTCTGAAGCGCCGCCCAATAAGGCGTCGACGTGCGGTCGCCGATTACCGCGAAACTGCCGCTCGCCAACCCGAAGCGTTCCAGAACGCCGGCCGTCGCCTGGGCGGCCTTGACGGCGGTGTTGCCCGGCCGATCCAGGTACTCGCGGCTCCACGGCGCCACCTGCCAGATCTCGTCGACCAGGAGCGGCTCGCCGAACGGCGGCAGCAACACGGAACTGCCGAAAAAGGTCAGCATGACCGGCGGCTTGTCCGAATCGGTCGGCACCACCAGAAGCCCTTCCCTCGCCCAATCGCACAGATAGCGAAGGTAGGAATTGGAGGTGTGATACCAACCGATGATGTCGGTGTGCAGCAGGATGGCGTCGTAGCCGCCAACCACTGCCTCCCGGCGGAGTCGCCTGAGACGCTCCTCGTATTCCGATGCCGGCAGTGGATCCACCGGCTTGAACTCGAAGGAGGGCTCGAAGCCCTCAAGCAGACGCTCGCAGCGCGTGGTCCATTCGTTCGCAAGCCGCGCGGTCGACTCGGCCTTCATTCGTTGTCTCCCGATCCAGTTTTGAGGCGGTTACTGTCGGATCATTCCGATCCCCTGTCAACGTTTTTGTAACTATCGTTTCATAATTTCCAAAAATTCATCTTTATTATCAATATATTATTTATCCTCTCTTGGGATTTATCGACCATCGTTGACCTCAAATGAAACATGCGTTACCTTTTTCGTTGATGTATCGAACCGCGCATGGCGGCAGGCAAGGAGGGTTCAATGAGACTGACAGCGAAGGGTGCCGTGATCGGCATGACGTTGGGACTGGCGGCCACCGTTGGCGTGGCGTCATCGGCGGACGCGCAGGAATTCAAATTGAGGTTCGGCCTGACCTTCGCTCAGGCTCATCCGATCTCGCAAGGCGCCGCGATTTTCAAGGAGCAGGTCGAAAAGGCCTCGCAGGGACGGGTGTCCGTCACCCTGTATCCGTCAGGCCAGTTGGGCAGCCAGAACACCCTTCAGGACGCGGTCGTCAACGGGCTTCTCGATTTCGCCCAGACCAGCGCGTCATCCCTGGAGGCGATCTACAAACCCGCCGTCGTGCTTGCCCTGCCCTTCGGATACCGCGACGACGCGCATTTCCGCGGCGTCATCAAGTCCGATCTCGGCAAGGAGCTTTACGAGGACATGCGCAAGAAGATCAACGTGCGCATCCTCACCACCATCTTTCAGCCGGCCAGCCAGATGACCTCCAATAAACCTGTCCGGTCCTTCGACGACATGAAAGGGCTGCGTCTTCGCGTGCCCCCCGTCACCGTCTGGCAGGCATTCTGGCGCCAGGCTGGGGTGAGCCCGACGCCCATCGACTTCTCGGAACTTTACACCAGCCTGCAGACCGGCGTCGTCGACGCCCAGGAAAACCCGGTCGTCAACACCTACAACGGCAAACTGCATGAGGTTCAGAAGTACCTGATCCTGACCAGCCATGTGCGCACCATCAACATGTTCATGGTCAGCGAGGACACGTTCAAGAAGATGCCTCCGGACGTGCAGCAGGCCATGTTCGATGCCGGCGAAGCGGCCGAACGCTTCATCAACGACGCCTGGGCGGTTCAGGACAAGGAAGCCTTCGAGGCCATGAAGAAGTCGGGAATCGAGGTGATCTCCATCGACACCCAACCCCTGAACGCGGTCGCCGACGATTTCTACAAGAGCTATCTGCCGGCCGACATCTTCGCCCGCTATGAAAAGATGAGGGCCTGGGGGAAGTGATGGACGAAAGGGCCGAGACGGTCGGCGGCGGCAACGCCGGCGCCGCGCCCGAACCCGGGGTCAGGGCCAAACCGGGGATGGCCGCGGCAAACGCCGGCCGCGCCTAGGTGATGG
>JAVEYE010000092.1:0-11527 GCA_034003665.1 Rhodospirillales bacterium
CGCATCGTGCCGCTGACCCTGATGGCCCCGGCGTTCGCCGTGCTCATTGCCGGATTCGCCCTGGACGAGCCCCTGACGTGGAAGGTGCTGGCCGGTGCCGCGCTGACCCTGGCCGGCGTCGCGGCCATCCAGGTGCGCCAAGCTCCGCCGGGAAGACCGCAACCGGCGCCGTGACGGCCCTCCGACCGTTTCAGCGCATGAATTCCAGAATGTCGCGAAAGCCGATCAGGTGGATGCCGGTGCCGGCCGTCCAGTCCAGGAAATCGGGGTCCTGGAAGATGCGGAACTCGTCCGTCCGCCAGTGGGCGCGGGGTGGAACGATGGCCTCGATATCGCCCGGCGCGCAGCAGTGGAAGGCCAGGAAACTCAATCCCGCCGGCACTGCGGAGACGAGCTCGCGGTAGGCCTTGTCGCTCTCGGAGGACGGGGCGCCGGGAGTCAGCGCCACGTGGTCGACGACCGGGTTCCCCGCGGCCTCAATGGTCGCGACCCGCTGGTCATAGATCGTCGCATCGACCTCGCCCATGTTGAGTACCTCGATATAGCCGCTGGCGCCGCGCGGAAACAGGATGGGCAGGCCGTAGTCTCGGCCAAGCCGCATGTAGACGTCGATCAACTCCGGCGTCAGGGCCGCCCCCATGTGGGTGTCGAGATGGGTGATCGCAAGCCCGGCCGCCACCGCGGCGTCGATCTGGGCGCGCATCTCGGCCTCGGCGGCCTCCGCGACGACATGGTCGCGCAGCATGGGTACCCGGCGCCACATGAAGCCGTCGTCGTCGATCAGGCCGGACGCCTTGGAAGAGGTGCTGAGCGGCCGCCACCGATAATGCTCCCACTCGGCGGTCAGCGTCAGGTGAACACCGATGTCGAGCGTCGGGTCCGCCTCGGCGATGGCCACCACCTCGCGGAACCAGGGGCAGGGGACCATGACCGATCCGCAGGTGATGAAGCCGCGCCCCGCAAGCCGCGCAAAGGCCACGTTGGCGCCATGGCACATGCCGACGTCGTCCTGGTGGGCGATCACCAGGCGCGCGCCATCGGCCAGCCCGAGGAAACGGGCCAAGGCGCGGGCGGACGTGCCGGTCATGATGGTCTTTCCAATCGGCCGCCAGACGGTTCAAGTTGAAGCGGGTTGTCAATAACCATGTTTTGTCCCTTGAAATACATTCTGTATTCCGTTTGCGGGTAAGCGCCGACTCCGGGCTTGTCCGCCTCCAGCCAGATACGGTGGAAGGTATGGCCGGTGAAGGCGAATCGCCCGTCGGGACCGGTCGTCGCGCGGTCGCGCGGCGCGGTGACCAGCAGGGTGCGTTCCGACAGAATGACTGTGGCGCCCGCCACCGGCTGGCCGTCTGGGCCGATCACCCGTCCCCTGATGATGCCGTCGTCGTTCATCCCGATGTAAAGGTTCCACAGCATGGTGACGATGGCGATGGTCCCCAGCGTCACCGTGTAGCGGTTGAGAAGCCAGACCCGCCAGTTCATCGCCCCGCTCCCTCATCCCTTGGCCGCGCCGGAGGTCAGGCCGGCGATGAACTGCTTCTGGGCCAGCAGGAAGATGACGAGGCCGGGAACCAGCACCATGATGCAGAAGGCGTAGAGCGCCCCGGTCGAATCCTCGACCACCGTCAGGAAGCGGGCGAGCCCCAAGGGCAGGGTCTGCATGTCGTGGTCGCGGATGATGACCAGCGGCCACAGGAAGTTGTTCCACGACCAAATGAAGGCCAGGATGATGTTGGTGGCGATGGCCGACTGCGACAGCGGCACCATGATCCTGAAGATGATCATCCAGTCGGGCACGCCGTCGATGCGCGCCGCGTCAATCAGCGATTTCGGAATGGCGTCGAAGCTGGCCTTGAAGACGAAGATGCAGACGATGGTCGAACACAGCGGCAGCGCCATGCCCAGGTGGGTGTTGAGCAGCCCGATTTCCTTGGTGATGAGGTAGGCCGGGATGATGGTCACCTGGAACGGGATCATCATGCAACTGAGGAAAAGCATGATGATGGCGCCCTTGCCCATGAAGTCGCGGGTCAGGGCGAAACCGGCCATCGCGTTGAGCACGACATTGGCCGCCACGACGATGATCGAGACGATGACGCTGTTCACCAGATAGCGGAAGAAGGGGATCGAATACCAGACGTCGACGTAATAGAAGAGGTGCGGATTCTCGGGGAGGAGGGCCGGCGGGTAGGCGAAGATGTTCTCGCCGGTCAGGCTGGTCTTCAGAACCCAGTAAAAAGGCACCATCATCGCCGCGCAGATGATGCCGAGCCCAAGGTGGATCACCCATTTCGGAAAGCGGTTCATGACGGTCTCCTCAGCCCGTTTCCACGGCGCCAGCCTCGCCGCCGGCAAGCCGGTTGGCCAGCCAGGCCAGGAAGACGAAGAACAGGAAGTTCACGATGGTCAGCGCCGCCGCGTAGTCGAACTGCGCCAGCTTGAAGGCCACCCGGTAGATGTAGGTGATCAGCAGTTCGGTGGCGTGGCTCGGGCCGCCGTCGGTCATCACGTAGATAAGGTCGAAGTTGGTGAAGGAATTGATGATGCCGATGACGAAGCAGAGAAAGATCGAGGGGCGCAGCAGCGGCAGCGTGATACGCCGGAAGCGTTGCCAAGCATTGGCCCCGTCGATGGCCGCCGCCTCGTAGAGACTGGGCTGAATGTTCTGAAGGCCGGTCAGCAGGATGATCATGTAGAAGCCCAGAACCTGCCAGATCGAGGCGACGATCACCGCCGGCAGCGCCAAGTCGGCGGTTTCCAGGAACGGAATGCCCTGTTCGACGACACCCAGTGACATCAGCACGTAGTTGATGAGCCCGACCTTCTCGTTATAGAGCCATTGCCAGATGATGCCGACGGCGACCGTCATCACCGGATACGACATGAAGACGATGGTCCGATAGACGTTGCGGCCACGAATCGGCGTATCGACCAGGATGGCGATGAGGAGCGCTATGACAATGCCGATAGGGGCGCTCGCCATGAAGATCGCGGTGTTCCAGAAGGCCTGCCAGAACACGCCGTCGTAAAACAACATTTCTTCGTAATGGTAGAGGCCGGCGAACTCGGTCGGCTTGTAGGGCGACCAGAACTCGAACGACAAAACGCCGTTCCACGCCAGCGGAATGATCCGATAGAGCAGGAAGATCAGCAGCGACGGCGCGAGAAAGAACCAGATGAGCAACAGTTCCCGCGTTCGTTTCCTGCGTATGGGGAAAACCATCTCTCAATTCCCCTGGATAGCCCCGGCAGAAGGGAGGAGTGCCGGAACGCCCGGCACCCGCCCGTTAAGGGCCGAAGCCCTCGATCGCCGCGCCGTCACCGACGGCTCAGCACCCGATTGACCTTCTTCTCGGCCTCGTCGAGCGCTTCCTTGGCGCTCTTGTCGCCCAGCAGGGCGGCCTGCAGTTCGGGATAGAAGGCTTCCTTCACTTGGGCGTCCTTGGCGATCGGCCAATTGCCGGTCAGCTTGTCGAGTTCGGCCAACTGCGTCTTCAACGCCGGCACCACGGCCGGAATCTGCTGGGAGAAATAGGCCAGCAGCTTCTCGTTGGTGATCCTGTCGCCGCTCAGGTTGTTGGAGCCGGTTCCGAAGACGTAGGCGCCGTCACCGCTGGTGGCCATCTTCACGAAGTCCCACGCCTCCTGCGGATACTTGGTGCCCTTCGAAATCAGCAGGGCATGCGAGTTGGGCGTCGACCAACCGCCCGGAAACTGCGTCGCCCCCACCGTGGTCTCGTCGACCCACGGGCCCTTGCTCTTGAACCACAGGAAGGCCGGCGCATGGGCGTTCAGCATGCCGACGGTGCCGGCGGCGAACGCGCCGTTCGGTTCTACCCAGCGGCCCGTCCAGCTGATCTTGTTGATGACGCCGTCCTTGGTGGCCTTGGCCAGCCGCTCGACCAGGGCCACGGCCTTGGGTGTGTTGAAGGCCGCTTTCTTGAGGTCGGGGGTCAGCAGGTCTATGCCGTTGGCCGCGAACAAAGGCCAGTAGAGCCAGTCGAAGTTGAGCGTCATGAAACCCGACTTCTCGCCCTTCGTCATCTTGGCGGCATAGTCCATGAGTTGATCGAAGGTGGCCGGCGGCTCAGATAGGCCGGCCTCCTTGAACATCAGCTTGTTGTAGAACAGAAGGCTCTTGGTGACGTAAAGCGGCACGCCGTAGTTCTTGCCCTCGAACACCCAGTTCTTGAGGAACTCGGGATAGATTCTGTCGGTGTATTCCTTGTCCTTCGCCAGATAGGGCGTGAGATCGACCAACCCGCCCTGCGAGGCGTATTCCAGCCACAGGCCGCCCTGCACGTCGATGATGTCGGGCGGTGTACCGGCCACCACCTGGGTCTGGTAGAAGGTGCTCCACTCCGTGCCCTTCTTGTCCAGCCACTCGACGGTGACGTCGGGGTGGATCTTCTTGTAGGCCTCGACCCACTTGTTGAAGCCTTCCTGGAAATACGGAATGTTCCAGGTCAGCACGGAGATCTTCTTCTCGGCCTGGGCCGCCGTCGCCCCGAGACCAAGTGCCATGGCGAACGCAGCGCCGATGGCGATCGGTGTCAAACGTTTCAGAGTCATGGTGTCCTCTCCTGTTTCTTTCACTGCTTCGGCTCGGCCGGAAATCCGGCGGGCCGTCGTCTTGTCGTTACCGGGCGCGATGCGGTGGGCCGCCCTTGGCTAGAAAAGCAGGGCCAGTTCCTTTCCCTCCGCGAGCGACCGCTCCGCCTCGAGGCAGACGATGATCCGCTTCCTGGCCTCCTCGCCGGAGACAATCGGCGCCCGTTCGCGGAAGGCCTTTACCGCCCGCCTCAATTCCTCCTCCAGTTCGAACAGTTCACCGGAGGGGGGAACCCTCAGGACCTCGCAGGTCTGCCGGCCCTTCCGTTGAACCTTGATCTCGAACACCGGATCGCGTGTCCGGTCCATGGTGCCGGACCACCAGGTGCGGATCGACCCGTCGGTGCCGACGATCTCCATGATGTGATGGTGCTCGAAACCACCCAAAGTCTGGGTCACGACGGCGTAAAGCGAACCCGGCCAGCGAAGGATGGTGGTGAAATTATCGCTCATGCCGGCATCGCGGCTTTTCGAACTGCCGATGGACGACACCGAAACCGGATCGCCCCACGGTTCGAAATACCACATCAGGGAATCAAAGAAGTGGACGGGTTCCTCCAGCGTCCACGAGCCGACCTTGCCAGGCTCGTAGCGCCAGGAGCCCGTGCCCGGACGATAGGGGAAGCGAAAGAGGCTGACGTTGGCGTAAAGGGGATCGCCGATGTCGCCGCGTCCGATGATTTCCTTCAAGGCGCCCCACTGGGTGGACAGCCGGAACTCGTGGCCGATGGTCAGCACGCGGTCATTGCGCCGGGCCGCCTCGATCAGCCGGTCGCATTCGGTAGCCGTCAACGCCATCGGCTTTTCGAGCAGCACATCCTTGCCGGCCTCCAGCGCGGCAACGCCCACCTCGCAGTGCAGGTGGTTGGGCACCACCACATCGACGGCGTCGATGTCCTCGCGGGCCAGCAACTCGCGGTAGTCGGCGTAAAGGGGAACGTCCGGATGGGCCGCACGGGCGGCGTCGGCGGAAGCGCCGTCCCCGCAGGCGATGGCGGCCAGTTCGGCGCCCGGCGCCTTGACGATGGCGGCCGCGTGATGCTGCCCCCACAGTCCATAACCGATCAGCCCGAATCGTGCCATACTGGTGCCTCCTCCTTGTTTCTGGGCGATCGACGTTGGAAGGCTCGGCCTCCCTCTCTTCCCTCAGCGCAGCTGCGGCTCGGGCAGTTCCGCGACAAAATCGGCGATGACGAAACGGACATCGCCGTGGCCCTGAAGCAGCGACGCCGGGACCCGCGCGCTGACCGGTCCGTGCAGGATCTTGCGCACGATGGCCGATTGCCAAAACCGGTTCATGTAGATGCGGACTTTGCGGCTGTGCAGAATTTCGCGCATGCCAACCGTGACCGCCCGGGCCGGAATGCGGTCGATGTTGCCGCGCGACGTGGTGATGGAATTGATCAGCCGGGTTTCCCGAGACAACGTGACGATCCGGGTCGGCAGGTCGGCGAAGGCCTCAGTCGCCACCGGCTCTCCAGGCTCGGGCGGGTCGTTGAAGGCGACGTGGCCGGTGATGCCGATGCCGCCGAAACAGACGTCTGTTCCGCCGTGGCGCGCGATCAGACGAGGGGTGGCGGCGACGTCCCGCGGGTCGGGGAAATGGCGTTGCCCGGGCGGCGGCGCCAGGTCGGGGTGAAGCCGGCCGAAGAAATGGCTGTCCATGTGGCGGCGGAAGCTCAGCGGGTCATCCGTGCCGATCCATTGCTGGCCGTCGGCGGTGAGATACTCGTCCATGTTGACGACGACGAGGTCGGCCAGGCTGATGCCCTCGGCGTTGCATCGTTCGGCCACCATTTCGTACTGGCCGACCGGTCCGACCGGCAGGATGAAAACGACCTTGTCGCGGCCCAGTCGTTTTGCGGCGGCATATTCGGCCAGCAGGTCATCGGCGAAACGGCGGATGACGGCCGCATCGTCGGGCAGGACCTCGACGGGGATCTTCGGGCACCTGGTCAGCCGCTCTTTGGGAATGGTCAAGGGGTTGGTCATGTCCGTTCCCGTCCTAAACCACCTGTTCGGTCGCCGCATCGAAGAGGTGCATCTTGCCCATGTCGATGACGAGAGGAAGGGTGTCTTCGCGCTTGAGGCCGACCATCGGCGGCATCCGCGCCACCACCTCGGTCCCCGCAAGATCGAAGAAGAACAGAGTGTCCGAGCCCAGCGGCTCGACGACGCCAATGACCGGCGCGATACGTGCCCTGCTGGGGCCATCCGCGCCAGCTGTTTCATCCAAGTGGAAGACCTCGGGGCGCAGGCCGAGAATGAGATCCCGTTCCTTGTGCGCGACATAGCGCCCAGCCAGATCGGCTGGAAGGGGCAGCGCGGTTCCGTCCCGCAACATCAGGCAAAGGCCTTGCCGACCTTCCGTCAGCCGGCAGGCGATGAAGTTCATGGTCGGTGCCCCGATGAAGCCGGCGACGAAGATGGAGTTCGGGTGGTTGTAGACCTCGTCCGGCGAGCCGATCTGCCTGACGTGGCCGTCGCGCATGACGACGATCCGTTCGGCCAGGGTCATGGCCTCGACTTGGTCGTGGGTCACATAGATGACAGTCGTCTTGACCGTTTCGTGCAGTTTCTTGATCTCGGTGCGCATCTGCGTTCGCAGCTTGGCATCGAGGTTCGAGAGCGGCTCATCGAACAGGAAGACGTTGGGGCGGCGGACGATGGCCCGACCCATGGCGACTCGCTGGCGCTGACCGCCCGACAACTGGCGGGGCTTGCGGTCGAGAAACTCGGTGATGTTGAGGATCGCCGCCGCCGCCTCGACCCGTTGGCGGATTTCGGCGGCCGGCACCTTCTGCATCTCCAGCCCGAACGACAGATTCTTGAAGACCGTCAGGTGCGGATACAGGGCATAGTCCTGGAAGACCATGGCGATGTCCCGGTCCTTGGGCGCCAGCTCGTTGATTACCTTGTCGCCGATGACGATCTCGCCGGCGGTGATTTCCTCCAGACCGGCGATCATGCGAAGAACCGTGCTCTTGCCGCATCCGGACGGACCGACCAGCACGACGAACTCGTTGTGCCGGACCACGAGATCGATCCCGTGGACGACTTCGATGTCGCCGAACCGTTTGACGACCTTGCGAAGTTCTACGCCAGCCATTCGTTCCCGCACCCCCGCTAGGTCAGTTCCAGCACCGGAATGTCGAGCATCCGCGCCAGCCGCCGCAAGACCGGACGATGATCACCGTAGGCCAGCGAAATATGATGCTCCAATCCTTCGCCGATGATGGCGTCCATGACCGCGCCGGCCGGCCGGTCGAACCGGACGACGCCTGACGTCCCCGAGAAGCTGATCGGCCGCTTCAGAACCTCGCCGCCGCCGACCACCAGCCGGAACTGGTTCTTCGACTGGCTGAGGCGGCCCAGGGTGATGCGGCCGGGCTTGAAGGCGAACTCATAAAGCAGCGGCAGCCTGCGGTTGGAATGCACCGTCGCCCGCCGCGGTCCATCCGGGTCGGCCATCGACACCGGAGCCTGCCCGCAATGCCAAAATACCGCCGTATCGTCGGCGACGTCGACGTCAACCAGGTCCGAGTTGAAGGCGGCCGCGCCGGATAGCCAGCGCAGGATGAGGGTCGAGACCGTGCCAAGAACGTCGGCCTCGCAGCCGCAGGGGGTTCCGTCCTCACCCATCATGCCCATGGGACCGCAGGCCGCCCCCCCCAACTCGGTGAAGAATTCCGGCCAGCAGCGCACGGCGAGACCGGCGAGGTTTGCCTCGTCCGCGGTGCGCCGCAGGGCCGCGTAAACGCGCAAGCTTTGATCCAGAGCGTCCTGATCAACGGTGTCGAGCCCTTCGATTTCCGAGCCGACGCGATCACGGATCGCACGGACATCGTCGTCGGTGATCGAACGGGCAAGGTCAAAAAGGATCTCAAGATCGATGGGCTCCACCGAAATCCCAAGACGAGCCCGCAGCGAGTCCGGATCGTATCGGCAGGAATCGAAACCGGCGGGATGCCTGCCGACGACACCGATGCGCGTTTCCTTCAGCATTCGGCGGACGGCGCCGGCCTTGGCGGCGGACTCGATCTCGGCGATGGCGGCTGGATCGTCGGCCTGGCGGTTGACATAGTCGTAGGAGCGGTTCGCCCGCCCCAGGGCGTGAGCCGCCAAGTTGACGCCGCAGATTGCATTGAGGCGCAAACGGCCGCCGGTGCGCGGCTCGGGGAACGACCACAGGAAGACGGGCGCATCGATGGCCTCGGCCAACGTCACGGTCATGCTGGCGTCGGTAAAGGTCGCCTGGAGGATAAGGAGAAGGTCAAGCGGTCGGCTTTGCAGGTCGGCGAGCCGGCCGTTGACGGCATCGGCATCGAACAACAGATCAGGCGTACCGACGAATTCGGCGTCCAGGCTCCGGAGTCCTTGCCATGCGTTCTTCACCATTTCCTGGGCGAAGGCGGTATCGAACTGGGGCCTGGCAAGCACGACGAGCCCGATGCGGGGGGAGAGCAGGGTCATGGCTGGGCGACGATTCCATAGTTTTTCGGAAAATGCGGACCGGCCCCACACAGGGACGCCTCGGCGACGAAGGCCGGATGGCTTTGCCACGGGGTCGCAAGATCATCGGTCAAGCGATTGATATCTCGCATGTAGGCAATGGCATCCGCCTTGAGGGCCTGATCCATCGACCCCAGATCGGGGAACATCTGGGCCGCCGTCCACCAGATCGCCCGCCCGGCGAGATAGCCGCTGGCGCCGGACCGATAGGCGTAAGTGAGGATGTGCCGGAACGCCCTCATGTCGGCGCCAGCGCTCAGCATGACCCAGGGCCGCGTTGTCGCCCGGCCGAGTTCGTCGAACCACCGCTGACAGGCTCCAGCCTCGCCGGAATCGGGCTCTGGAACGTGCGGGGCGGCAAGCGGGCTTTCAAGCTTGAAGATGTCGACGCCGAACCGCGGATCGGTAAAGGTGCGCAGCGATTCGACGACCAGTTCGGGCCGCTTGGCGGAATGCTCGATGTAACCCCTGGTCTGGCCATGTTCGCCGGGCAAAGGATAGACCAGCAACTCGAGGAGGAAGCAGATGTCATGCTCGGCGCAGGCTCGGCCGACGCGTTCAACAAGGTCCTGCTGGTGCCGGCAGACGCCGTCGTCGGCATCGGGACGATACCACGCCAAGAGCTTGACGCCATCGGCCCCGACCCGCTTGATCTTGTCCACGCTCCAGTCGATGATTTCCCGGGAAATGCGTCCTCCGGCGGTTTCCTCGAACGCGTGGTCCTCGAGCGTCAGCAACAGCCCCTGTCCGGGCCGAACCTGGGCGATCGAGCGCGAATATCCCCAGATCGGATCAAGCAGGATGGCCGAGCAGTCGGCCGCCAGATTGCGGGTCAGGATTTCCTTGACGGCCGCCACGTCCTCGTAACTGGCGTCGGCGACGTTCTTGCGCTGCTTGATAAGGTCCATGATGGGGGGGCGCTGGTCGACCGCCACCATCTTGAAGCGGCCGTTGGCATCGGCGAGCCGTCGCAGGGACCATAACTTTCCCGCTGAGAGATGCATGCCGCCGCTCCTGGCTCCCCACGATGCCATCCCATGCCGGCTAGGTCTTTATGTCCTTATTCGCTAGCCGACCTCGAAGAAATTGTACGAATTTGAACATTCATATACAATAACATTTTCAAATATGAACATATCCGCAAAAACAAAGATGAAGTGCGCAACGGGTGTCCGCGGAAGAAATGCAAGGCGTGGGACCATCGCCCGCCGGCTTGCTGTGGGCGTCCGGCAACGACACTCACGGTCGCCGGGAGGGGCAAAGAACGACCTCGATGTCGTTCCTCTCGATCAGGCGGGCGATCGGCGCCGGCGGGGCACAATCGGTGAACAAAACAGACACGTCCTTCAGCTTCCCCTGAGCGACCGTAGCGGTGCGGGAGAACTTGGTATGGTCGGCCACCAGCAGCACCCGACGCCCGTTACGCATCATCGCCTGGGCGGCGCTGACCTCATCGGGATAGAAATCGAGCAGCGTGCCGTCGGAATCGACGGCGCCGATGCCGATGATTGCGTAATCGGCTCGGTACTGCTCGACGAATCCGGTCGCCAGGGGACCGACGATGCCGCCATTGTGGGGCCGAATGGTCCCTCCGGCGACCGAGACGTCGAATTCGGCTTCGGCGTGCAGAATCTCGGCGGCATGCAGATTGTTGGTGATGATCTTGAGACGGTGTCTTTTGAGCAAGGCTCGGGACACCATTTCCGTGGTCGTGCCGATGCTGAGGAACAGCGAAACATTGTCCGGCAAATAGTCGGCAACGGCCTCGGCGATCGCCTCCTTCTCGACCAGACAGGCTACGCGCTTGGCCGCATAGTCCGTTTTCACAATACTCGACGGCAGGCCGGCGCCGCCATGATGGCGGACCAGCAGGTTCGCGTCGCACAAGTGCTGAATGTCGCGCCGGATGGTCTGCGACGAAACATCGAAGTGCTCCGCCA
Organism: Rhodospirillales bacterium; assembly: GCA_034003665.1. Taxonomy (GTDB): domain Bacteria; phylum Pseudomonadota; class Alphaproteobacteria; order Rhodospirillales; family Shumkoniaceae; genus Shumkonia. The sequence goes on from JAVEYE010000092.1 coordinate 11,067, forward strand.
ACGCTTCGACCACAACGAAACCGCGGCGCCGGACGATTTCGAAGATGGCGTCCCTGCGTTCCCGGCCCTTCATCCGATGGACCGCCGATTGGAGGCAAACGGATTGGGCATCTTTTTTTTCCGACGATCTCTGGACACGCTCGGACAAAACGTACTCCCATGTTCGCCAAACGTCAAAACACCGTTCACGGTCAACAGCGGGTGACGGCATGAACAGGCTTGGATGTCACGCCCTGGTATGGGCGGGCGGCTGGACCACCGAACAAGCGCGACGCGCCATCGCCGGCGTCGCCGGGGCCGGTTTCGATTTCATCGAGATTCCGCTGCGCCGCCCCGACGCCATCGATGTCCCGGCCACGCTACGCCTGCTGGAAAGCCATGACATCAAGGCGGCCGGCGGGCTGGCGCTCGGTTTTGACACCAACATTGCCGACGACGATTCCGAAACGGTCCGGCGCGGT
>JAVEYE010000093.1:0-11504 GCA_034003665.1 Rhodospirillales bacterium
CGTCGACGGCGCCAAGGGGGCGGTGCGCTATGCGCTGGGCGCCATCAAGAACGTCGGCGTGGCGGCCATGCGCGGCCTGGTCGAGGAGCGGGGCTGTGGCGGCCCGTTCAAGAGCCTGGGCGATCTTGCCGGGCGGCTCGACGCCCACGCGGTGAACAAGCGCCAGATGGAGAACCTGACCCGGGCCGGCGCGCTCGATTGCCTGAACGCCAACCGCCGCCAGGTGTTTGACGGGATCGACCGCCTGCTGCGCCAGGCCGCCGCCGCCGCCCACGAGCGGACCAGCAACCAGATGGGCCTGTTCGGCGGCGCCGCCCCGGTGGCGATGGCCGAGGAGAAGCTGCCCGACACCCCCGACTGGACGGCGATGGACCGTCTGCGCGAGGAGTTCGACGCCATCGGCTTCTATCTGTCGGCCCATCCGCTCGATTCCTATGGAAAAAGCCTGGAAAGGGTCGGGGCGCAGCCGGTCACCGGCATCCTGGCGGCCGGCCGCTCGGGCCAGGTGACGCTGGCCGGCACCGTGATCGCCAAACGGGAGCGCACGTCGGCCAAGGGCAGCCGCTACGCCTTCGTCACCTGCTCGGACACCTCGGGCGTCTTCGAGGTGACGGTGTTCTCGGAGGTGCTGGCCGCGGCGCGCGACCTGCTGGAGGTCGGCAACTCGATTCTGATCAAGGCGTCCGTCCAGTTCGAGGGGGAGGGGGTGCGTTTCACCACGCACGCCATCACCTCCCTGAAGGAGGCGACGGCCGGCGCCAGCCCCGGCATGAAGGTTCGCCTGGCCTCGGCCTCCCCGCTGCCCCGCCTGCGCGAGACGCTGACCGGGCAGGGCCGCGGGCGGGGCCGAGTCAAGCTGGTCTGCGGGCTCGACGCCGGGGCCGAGGTGGACGTGGCGCTGCCCGGCGGCTACAAGGTGTCGCCGGCGCTGATCTGGGCGGTCCAGGAAATCCCCGGCGTCATCGCCGCCGAGGAGATGTGACGGCCCGCTTCGCCCCGACATGACGAGTATTCGGCTTCGTCCGTATCGGCCGACCGCTTGAAGTCGGCTGGAAAAACCGCAAGGGTCCGGAAGAAAAGTCGTCATTCGTCGTCATGTGTCGTCAAATGTCGTCATTTTGCGTTTTTTCGTATTTATATCAATGAATTGACGTGCAATCCGTGACCGAGCCCAGTCCCCGGCTGTCCGGTCTGACTTTATCCGCCGTCACGACGGGGTCTTGGATCGTTGACCGCTCCCCAAGGCCGCCATGCCCGCACGTGTTGCGGGCATCCACGTCTTTCTTTCGGCGCTTGTGAAGGCGTGGATGGCCGGAACAAGTCCGGCCATGACGACTAAATGCCATTTTTTATGAATGATATCCCAAAAACATGCAAAAGTCAAGGTTCGGCGACCACTGCGGTCGCAAGGCGCGGGACGCGAGGAAATGGGGAAACCGGCGATCGGGCGCCGTCGCGCCGCCGAGCCGCCGAGCCGTCCCCGGCACGGCCGGCGCCGACGATGGGCCTGGAGATCGGCCCGCCGAACGCCCATATTCGATGAGGAAAGCGGAGGCGAAAGATGTCGAGGGCCACACGGTGGAGGATGGTTTTGGCGGTGGCGGCGCTGGTCGTTGTCGGCGGCCCGGGCGGCGCCGTCGCGGCGTCCCCGACGGCGGAGTGGCAGGTGGCCGGGGAGCTTCCGGCGGAACCCGTCGTCCGCCTGCGCGATTCGTCCGTCGGCATGACCCAGCAACGCCTGCGGCGGCACGGTTATGCGACCGGCCGGGCCGACGGGCGCATGAACGAGCAGACGCGCAACGCCCTTCGCGCCTTCCAGCGCGACTGCGGGCTGCCCGTCAACGGGTCGGCCATTGCTTCTACCGCCGACCGGCTGGCCCGGCCCGCCGGCTGTCCGAGCGCGGGGTCGAGGTAGCAATCGGGCGCGGCTCCGCCCTTTGCCCTTGCAATCACTGCGGCGCGGCGCTACAAACCGCCCCCTAATCCCACACGCGGGCGCGCGGCCGCGGCGTCATATGCCGTCAGTCGCTCCGGTGTCCGGTTTTGTCGGACGAAGCCCGCGGAGGTTCAACCGGAAAAGGACACGACCCATGGCACTCCCCACGTTTACCATGCGCCAGCTCGTCGAGGCCGGCGTACATTTCGGCCACAACACCCGCCGCTGGAACCCGAAGATGGCCCCGTACCTCTTCGGCGTGCGCAACGGCATCCACATCATCGACCTGCAGCAGACGGTGCCGATGCTTTATCGCGCCATGAAGGCGGTCGAGGACGTGGTGTCGAGCGGCGGCCGCGTGCTGTTCGTCGGCACCAAGCGCCAGGCCAGCGAGCGGATCGCCGAGGCGGCCCGGAAGTGCGGCCAGTACTACGTCAACCACCGCTGGCTCGGCGGCATGATGACGAACTGGAAGACGATGTCCAATTCCATCAAGCGGCTGCGCACCCTGGAGGAACAACTCGACGGCGAGGTCAAGGGGCTGACCAAGAAGGAGCTGCTGCACCTCACGCGTGAGCGCGAGAAGCTGGAGCGCGCGCTGGGCGGCATCAAGGAAATGGGCGGGCTGGCCGACATCCTGTTCATCATCGACACCAACAAGGAAGCCATCGCCATCGCCGAGGCCAAGAAGCTCGGCATCCCGGTGATCGCCGTGCTCGACAGCAACAGCGACCCGGAAGGCATCGACTATCCGATCCCCGGCAACGACGACGCCATCCGCGCCATCAACATGTATTGCGAACTGATGGTCGCCTCGGTGCTGTCGGGCATCCAGGAAGAGATCACGGCGGTTGGCGGCGATGTCGGCGAGAGCGACGAGGTGCTGGCTGAGTCGCTGGGCGACGACGAGGGCGAGGCCGAGGTCGTGACCGAGGCGGCGCCGGCGGCGGAAGGCGGCGACGAAGGCGCCAAGGCCGAGGCCTGATCGAAGGCGGGACGGCGACGTCCCGCCGCGAGGCTTCGCATCATCTGACAGTGGAATTCATGAACGAGGGTTGAAATGGCACAGATCACCGCGTCCCTGGTGAAGGAACTGCGCGAGCGCACCGGCGCCGGCATGATGGACTGCAAGAAGGCGCTGGGCGAAAACGACGGCGACATCGAGGCGGCCGTTGACTGGCTGCGCAAGAAGGGCCTGGCGGCGGCGGCCAAGAAGGCCGGCCGCATCGCCTCGGAGGGGCTGGTCGGCCTGGTCGTCAAGGGCAACGCCGGCGCCGTCGTCGAGGTCAACGCCGAAACCGACTTCGTGTCGCGCAACGAGAAGTTCCAGGCCTTCGTGCGCACCGTCGCCGGTATCGCGCTCGACAAGAACGGCGACATCGAGGCGGTCAAGACCGCGGCCTATCCCGGCACCAGCCACAGCGTCGCCGACGAATTGACCGACCTGGTCGCCACCATCGGCGAGAACATGTCGCTGCGCCGCGCCGCGGCGCTCAAGGTGGAGCAGGGCGCGATCGGCGCCTACCTGCACAATTCGGTGGCCGACGGTCTTGGCAAGATCGCCGTGCTGGTGGCGCTCAAGGGGGCGAATGCCGACAAGCTGGCTCCGGTGGGCAAGCAGGTCGCCATGCACGTCGCCGCCGCCAACCCGCAGTCGGTGTCGCGCGACGACCTCGACCCGGCCCTGCTGGAGCGCGAGCGCAACGTGCTGATCGACCAGTCGAGGGCCAGCGGCAAGCCCGAAGCCATCATCGAGAAGATGGTCGAAGGGCGCCTGCGCAAGTATTACGAGGAAGTCTGCCTGGTCGACCAGGTTTTCGTCATTGACGGCGAGAGCAAGGTCGGCGGCGTGGTCGAGTCCGCCGGGGGATCGGTGGGAGGCTTCGTGCGCTTTGCCCTGGGCGAGGGCCTGGCCAAGCGTGACGAGGACTTCGCCGCCGAAGTGGCGGCGACCGCCGGCCGCTGAATTCCGCTGGGTCGCCCGGCGGCATCCGCCGGGCGACTTGCGCCGAATTTGTGGCTATCGGCCGGGAGCGGATGGTGTAAGATCGCCGCCGTTTCCGGGGCAAGGCTTGACTGGACGAGAGGGGAGCCACTCCGGACGGGCCGTGGAGGTGCCGCGGCCGTTTTTGCGTGACCCTAACGGAAGGTGCCATGCCGCCAAAACCGAAATACCGCCGCGTTCTCCTCAAGCTTTCGGGCGAGGGCCTGATGGGCAAGCGGGAGTTCGGCTACGACTTCGCCATCGTCAACCGCATCGCCGAGGAAATCCGCGCCGTCACCGAGATGGGCGTGCAGGTTTCGGTGGTCATCGGCGCCGGCAACATCTTCCGCGGCAGCATGGCCAAGGAAGCCGGCATGGAGCGGGCCGGCGCCGACTACATGGGCATGCTGGCCACCGTCATCAACGCGCTGGCGCTGCAGAACATCCTCGAGACCAAGGGCGTCGAAACCCGCGTGCAGTCGGCCATTCCGATCGCCACGGTCTGCGAATCCTACATCCGGCGGCGCGCCATCCGCCACATGGAGAAGGGCCGCGTCGTCATCTTCGCGGCCGGCACCGGCAATCCGTTCTTCACGACCGACACGGCGGCGGCGCTGCGGGCCGTGGAGATGGGCTGCGACGCCCTGATGAAGGCGACCCAGGTCGACGGCGTCTATTCGGCCGATCCCAAGAAGGATCCGACGGCGGAACGGTTCGACGCGCTGAGCTATCGCGAGGTGCTGGACCGCGACCTGCGGGTGATGGACGCTTCGGCCATCGTTCTGGCCCGGGAGAACAAGGTTCCCATTCTGGTCTTTTCGCTTCACAATCCTGGTGCCTTTGGAGACGTCGTCACCGGCGGCGGCGTTTTCACGATGATCAGTTAGGGAGGTGGACGTGAGCGAGGCGGTATTCGACGCGATCGAAAAAGACGCCGTGCGGCGGATGAACGGGGCCGTGGAGGCGTTGTCCAAGGAATTCGGCGGTTTGCGGACGGGGCGGGCGTCGACCAGCCTGCTCGAACCCATCACCGTCACGGCCTACGGGGCGCAGATGCCGATGAACCAGGTGGGTACCGTCGGCGTTCCGGAGCCCAGGATGCTGACGGTGCAGGTGTGGGACCGTTCGCTGGTCAAGGCGGTTGAGAAGGCCATTCTGGAATCGGGCCTCGGCCTCAACCCGTCGGTAGACGGTCAGCTGGTGCGGGTGCCGATTCCGGTGCTCAGCGAGGAGCGCCGGGTCGAGCTGACCAAGATCGCCGGCAAGTACGCCGAGGAAGCCCGCATCGCGGTGCGCAACGTGCGCCGGCACGCCATGGACGCCCTCAAGCGGGCGGAGAAGGACGGCGAAATTTCCGAGGACGAGCATCGCGACTACAGCGAACTGATCCAGGAGGCGACCGACCAGCACATCAAGAAGATCGACGAGTTGTTCGGCACCAAGGAAGCCGAGATCATGCAGGTCTGACGTTGATGGAAGCGCTCTCTCTCGCCAACGGTATCGCTTCGCCGCCCCTTCACGTCGCCATCATCATGGATGGCAACGGACGGTGGGCGAGGGCGCGCGGCCTGCCGCGCACGGCCGGCCATCGCCGGGGGGCCGAGACGGTTCGAACGATCGTCGAGACGGCGGCCGAGATGGGGGTATCGATCCTCACGCTGTTCGGCTTCTCGTCGGAAAACTGGAACCGACCGGAGGGCGAGGTGCGCGACCTGATGGGCCTGCTCAGGCTCTATCTGCGCAACGAGATCTCGACGCTGACCAAGAACGGCGTGCGGCTGCGCGTCATCGGCGAGCGCTCGCGGCTGGCCTCCGACATCGTGGCCCTCATTGAGGACGCCGAGGCGCGGACCGTTGACAACCGCCGTCTTACCCTGGTGATCGCGCTCAACTACGGCGGCCGCCAGGAAATCGTCGACGCGGCGCGGCGTCTCGCCATGGCGGTGCAGGCGGGCCGCATCGAGGCCGCGCTGATTGATGAGGACCTGTTCGGCCAGTATCTCTTCACTGCGGATCTCCCCGACCCGGATCTTCTGATCCGGACCAGCGGCGAACAGCGGATCAGCAACTTTCTGCTGTGGCAGATGGCTTATACCGAGTTCGTCTTCGTCGACTCGCTGTGGCCGGATTTTTCGAGGGAAGAGTTCGAGAAGGCCATCCGGGAGTATCAGGGCCGTGAAAGACGGTATGGCGGGACCGTTGGTTGAGCCGCACGCCGTGAAACCGGGCGGCGTGATGACGCGCGTCGTCTCGGGGGTTGTCGCCTTGCCCCCGGTTTTGGCCGCCATCCATTTCGGCGCTCCGTTTTTCACGGCTTTGGTTGTCGCAGGAAGTCTCATCCTGTGGTGGGAGTGGTGCCATCTCTGCGGGCAGTCGGTGCGGGCGCCGGCATCGCTGGCGGGAAGCGGCTTTGTGTTGGCCGCGCTTTTCGCGGCGGCGGTGGGGCGTCCCGAGGCCGGCCTGGCCCTCGCGGCGGCCGGCAGCGTGCTGGCCTGGGGGTGGGCGGCGGCGAGCGGCCGCGAGGCGGACCGTCGCCATCCGGTCGGCGACTGGGGCGGCTCGCGCTGGATCGCCCTTGGTGTTCTTTACATCGGGCTGCCGACGCTGCTGCTTCTCTGGCTGCGCGACGAGGTGGGGCGGCTGACCGTCTACTGGCTGTTCATCCTGGTGTGGGCCACCGACACCGGCGCCTATGTCTTCGGCCGCCTGATCGGCGGCCCCAAGTTGGCGCCCAGGGTCAGCCCGAAAAAGACGTGGGCGGGGCTGGCCGGCGGAATGGCCTGCGCGGCGGCGATCGGCGGCGGTTTCGCGGTTCTCGTCGGGGCAGAAACCTGGGCGGGACTGGCGGCGCTGAGCGCCGGGCTGGCGGTGGTCGCGCAAATGGGCGACCTTTTTGAATCATGGGTCAAGCGCCGTTTCGGCGTCAAGGATGCCGGGGGCATCATGCCGGGCCACGGCGGTCTGCTGGATCGGGTCGACGGGCTGCTGGCGGCGGTCGTCGTCGCCGCCTTGATCGCCATGGTGGATCAGGATCGCGTGCTGGCATGGCTGTAGTTTCCCCGTTGGCGGCGGCGGAGCCGCGCAGCGTCACCATCCTGGGCTCGACGGGGTCGGTCGGCTGCAGCACGGTCGATCTGATAGAGCGCAATCCCGGGGTGTTTCGGGTCGAGGCCCTGACCGGCAACGCCAATGTCGAGCGCCTGGCCGCGCAGGCCCGTCGCCTGCGGGCGCGTCTGGCGGTGGTTGGCGACGTCGCCTGCTATCCGGCCCTCAAGATGGCGCTTGCCGGCAGCGGGATCGAGGCGGCGGCAGGATCCGAGGCGTTGATCGAGGCCGCCTCGCGCCCGGCCCAGTGGGTGATGTCGGCGATCGTCGGCGCCGCCGGCCTGGGCCCCACCCTGGCCGCCGTCCGTCGCGGCGCCATGGTGGCGTTGGCCAACAAGGAATGCCTGGTGTCGGCCGGCGCCGTGATGATGGCCGAGATCGAGCGCAGCGGCGCCGTGCTGTTGCCGGTCGATTCCGAACACAGCGCCATCTTCCAGGTCCTCGACTTCGACAAGCCCGAGTGCATCGAGCGGATCATCCTGACGGCGTCGGGCGGACCGTTCCTGCGGATGCCGGCGGCCGACATGGCGCGGGTCACCTGCGAGCAGGCCGTCGCTCATCCCAACTGGTCGATGGGCGCCAAGATCTCTGTCGACTCGGCGACCATGATGAACAAGGGGCTGGAACTGATCGAGGCTTTCCACCTGTTCCCGGTCGAGGCCGACCGCATCGATATTCTGGTTCATCCGCAGTCGGTGATCCACAGCATGGTGGCCTATGTCGACGGCTCGGTCCTCGCCCAGCTGGGCACGCCCGACATGCGCACGCCGATTGCGTTCGCCTTGGGCTGGCCGAAGCGGATGGCGGCGCCGGCCAAGCGGCTGTCGCTGGCCGAGATCGGCACACTGACGTTCGAGGACCCCGATCCCGGACGCTTTCCGTCGCTCCGCCTGGCCCGCGAGGCATTGCAATCCGGCGGCGCCGCGACCACCATATTGAATGCCGCCAATGAAGTGGCGGTTCACAGCTTCCTGGAAAGGGAGATCGGGTTCCTGGACATCGCGCGCGTCGTCGAGAGGACGCTCGGTGCCGCCGCCAACGGTCCCGTGCGGACGCTCGAGGACGTGCAGGCGGCCGACGCCGATGCCCGCGAGATCGCCCGGGGCTTCGTTTCGCGCCTTTCCGGACGCCTGTGATCGCTCCAGCCACGGTGAACGGATCCCCCCTTTGATGGAATTGTTTTCTCTCGTCTGGGACAACGTCGTTCCCTTCGTCTTTGTCCTCACCGTTCTCGTGTTCGTGCACGAGATGGGACACTACTGGGTGGCCCGCCGCTGCGGCGTGCGCATCGAGGTGTTCTCCATCGGTTTCGGGCCCGAGCTGTTCGGTTGGAACGACCGATCGGGAACGCGCTGGAAGGTCTCGGCGGTGCCGCTCGGCGGCTACGTCAAGATGTTTGGCGAGGGCGACCTCGTCGAGGACGAGGAGGGCCGGGAGAGAGCGCTCAGCGATGAAGAGAAGAAGGTCTCTTTCGCCCACAAGCGGCTGGGACAGCGGGCGGCCATCGTGGCTGCCGGCCCGCTGGCCAACTTTCTGCTTGCCGTCGTCCTGTTGGGTGGTCTCTTCGCCCTGGCGGGCAGCCCACGGCTGCTGCCGGTGGTGGCAACCGTTCAGGCTGATAGCGCCGCCGACCAAGCGGGCATCCAGCCGGGAGACCACATCCTCTCGGTGGCCGGCGAGGAGATGCATTGGTTTGACGATCTCAGGCGGGCCATTGCCGATCTGCCCGGAGCGGAGACCGAAATCGTGCTGCGTCGGGGCGATGCCGAGTATGCGGTGAAGGTCGTGCCGAGGGTGGTCTCGGTGCCTGATCCGGCGGGCGGCACCCGCGAGGTGGGGCAATTGGGCGTTACCGCCGACGCCGCCCAGGTCGGCTATCTGCGGTACGGGCCGGCGACGGCGGTCTGGAAGGCGTTGGAAACCACCGTCGTCATGAGCGGCCGGATTCTCGGCTATCTGGGCGAGATCATCGTCGGCGCCAAGCCGGCTGACGAGGTCGGCGGCCCCTTGAGGATTGCCCAGATGTCGGCCGAAGTGGCGGCCGGCGGGTTTGTAAACCTGGTCAATTTCATGGCCGTATTGTCGATCAATTTGGGATTGATCAATCTTTTTCCCATACCGATGCTGGATGGCGGTCACCTTGTTTTCTTCGGGGCGGAGGCCGTGCGCGGCCGGCCTTTGGGGCCTCGCACCCAAGAATACGGTTTCCGATTTGGTTTGATTTTGGTATTCCTCCTGATGATTTTCGCCACGTGGAACGACTTGGTGTATCATTTCAAGTTCATTGAGTTCATCAAGCAGCTCGTGACCTGATCGGGCGGATGCGTCCTGGGGGACTTCTTGCAGCGAATCCTTCGAGTTCTTGTGATCGCTTTGGGCATGGCGGTGATCGGCCTCCCCGGCGGGCGGGCGGCGGCGCAATCCGCGCCGGTGGTGCGTGAAATCATCGTCGAGGGCACCCAGCGCATCGAGCCGGCGACGGTCCGATCCTATCTGCTGATCCGCGAGGGCGACCCGTTCGATCCGCTGCGCATCAACCGCTCGCTCAAGAGCCTGTTCGCCACAGGCCTGTTCGCCGACGTCACGATCCGTCCGCGCGGGAACGCCTTGATCGTCGCCGTCATCGAGAACCCGGTCATCAACCGCATTGCCTTCGAGGGCAACCAGCACCTCGAGGATTCGGCTCTCGAAGCGGAAGTGACGCTGCGGCCCCGCGTCATCTATACCCGCACCAAGGTGCAGTCCGACGTCAAGCGGCTCCTCACGCTCTATCAAAGAAGCGGCCGGTTTGCCGCCACCGTCGAGCCAAAGGTCATCCAGCTTCCCCAGAACCGCATCGATCTGGTGTTCGAGATCAGCGAAGGCGAGCAGACGGAAATCCGAAAGATCCGCTTTATCGGCAACCGGGAGTTCGACGACGGCGATCTCAAGGAAGTCATCCGCACCCGCGAGACCCGGTGGTTCCGTTTCTTCTCGTCGGACGACCGGTACGATCCGGATCGTCTGACCTTGGACCGAGAGCTGCTGCGCCGCCATTATCTGTCGGAAGGCTTCGCCGATTTCCGGGTGGTGTCGGCGGTCGCCGAGTTGACGCCTGACCGCAAGGATTTCTTCATCACCTTCACGGTTGAAGAGGGGCCGCGGTACAAGTTCGGCCCGGTCGATCTCCGCGTCGCGCTGCGCGATCTCGATCCCGAGGCGGTCCGCGACGTCGTGGAGATCGAGGAAGGTGATTGGTACGATGCCGACGCCGTCGACGAGACCAACGATGCGTTGAGCCTGGCGGTCAGCGAGCGGGGCTTCCCGTTCGTCGACGTCCGGCCACGCATCAACCGCGATCGCGAGGCGCGCACCATTTCGGTCGCCTTCGAGGTCAACGAAGGACCCCGGGTCTTCGTCGAGCGGATCGAAATCCAGGGCAATTCGCGAACCGAGGATCAGGTCATCCGCCGGGAGTTCCGTCTGGTCGAGGGGGACGCGTTCAACGCGTCGAAATTGAGCCGGTCGCGCCAGCGCATACAGAACTTGGGCTTTTTCGGCAAGGTGCGGGTCGATCAGGTTCCGGGCAGCGCTCCGGACAAGACGGTGCTTGAGGTGGAAATCGAAGAGAGATCCACCGGCGCGCTGACCTTCGGCGCCGGCTTCTCCACCGAGCAGGGGCCGCTCGGCGACGTATCCATCCGGGAGCGGAACCTTCTGGGCAAGGGCTACGACACCAAGCTGGGCTTTACCGTGGCCGGCAAGGGAACGCAGGTCGACTTCGCGTTTACCGATCCTTACTTCATGGGCCGCGAACTGGCGGCAGGCACCGACATTTTCTGGGTCGAGCAGGACCTTCAGGATAGCCGCTCGCACGATCTGAAGCGACAGGGGTTTGCGCTACGCACCAACTATCCGCTGACCGAGGACTTGCGGCAGGGGTTCACCTATACGTTCCAGCTCAGCGACGTTTCCAACGTCCAGACGGACGCTTCGCGCTACGTCAAGGAGGCGGAGGGGGAAGAGACGCTGTCGCAGGTCAGCCACAACCTCACCTACGACAAGCGCGACGACCGTTTTTCGCCGACCGAGGGGTTCTACGGCCGAGTGGTCAACGACCTCGCGGGATTCGGAGGGTCGAAGCGGTTCATCCGCAACCGCCTCATCGGCGCCCAGTTCTTCCCCGTCGCCGACGACTGGACCCTCGAGCTTCGCGGCAACACGGGCTGGATCGTCGGGTTGGGCAAGGATGTGGCTCTGCCTGATCGGTTCTTTATCGGCGGCGACGATCTGCGAGGCTTCGAGACCGGAGGCATCGGGCCGCGCGACATCTCCACGGACGATGCGCTCGGCGGTGAAATCTTCTATACTGGTACCGTCCAGATGACGTTTCCGTTGGGGCTGCCCTCGGAAGTACCGATCAATGGGCGCATGTTTACCGATTTCGGCAGCCTGACGGACATATCCTCCACGGGGTCGGAGATCGAAGACTCGGCAAGC
>JAVEYE010000094.1:0-11271 GCA_034003665.1 Rhodospirillales bacterium
ATGTAGCTAATGCCCGAATTGAGATCGATGCTGCCGTAGGTGAACCGCGGCACCGATACGACTGGATCCATACCGACCGTCGCCATGAGCAGGCCTATCACGACGCCGATGAAGCCTTTGACAACGGACTTGGCCGCCACGACGACGATTGCCGAAAGCCCGAGGAACGCCAGCATTGCGTACTCCGCGGGACCGAAGCCGAGAGCTGCGCCGGCCAGAATGGGGGCGACAAAAATCAGCGCAAGCACACCGATTATGCCTCCGATAAAGGAGCTGGTGGTCGCAAGGCCTATGGCGCGCCCACCTTCCCCACGGTTGCTCATCGGGTAACCGTCCAGGGTCGTCATCAGTGAAGCGGGACAACCCGGGATATTCAGGAGAATGGCGGAAATCGACCCGCCGTAAATACCTCCCACGTAAATTCCCAGGAGCAGATTGAGCCCTATTGCGGGCTCAAGGTAATATGTGACCGGCAGCAGGATCGCGACCCCCATGGTCGCGCTCAATCCCGGGAGCGATCCGACAATGATCCCCAGCAGCGTGCCGCCGAATATCACCAACAGCATCGTAGGATGGAGGACATTCCAGAGACCGGTAAGAAACAGTTCCATGAAAAGACGTCCCATCTTGCCTTTATATCAAGTCGACCTTCTTGAGCCGTTGGGGGCCCTCGGCGAAATAGCCCCGCCCCACTTGTTTCTCTCCGGCATCAGCCGAAAAGGCTTCCTCCAGGCAAGGGAACGCGCAGCAGCGTGGAGAAAACGCCGTAAATCCCCCCGACGACAACCACGGAGATCCCAGCGATCATCGCGGGCCGTCGCTCCCCCAACGCGACCTGAACGGCAATCATGAATGCCATCCCCCACAGGATGATCCCTATGGCGTCCACCAGGACGATGTAAGCGATCAGCATGAAAATTATGAATGCCGTGGACCGGAAGGCGGGGGACGAAAACTTGAAGGAAAGCACGGCAGATCGGTTCTTCCTCAGTCCCTGCCAGAATAAAGCGATGCTCAGGAAAAGCATGGCCCAGCTCAGCAGCTTGGGAAAGACTGCCGGACCGAGCGAGCGGTAACGCTCAAGTGTCGTTGGAAAATGGGATATTTCGTAAAACAGATACAGACTGAGGGCGAAAAACACAATTCCGCCCAATATTTCCCTGTTCCGAATGATCTTATTCATGGCCGCCTTCTCGTGCTCTCCTGCAACGGGAATGGTCGAGTGAGGCCTCGCGCGATGGACCCCCGGAGAAATGTTCCGACGCTGCCGGATATCCCCGGGGGACGCGCCGCTCTCAGGTCCTCTCATCCTTGGGGAACGGCAGTTCCCGGCGGGGGAAGGGCTTCGCCGGATGGGACCGGAGGGCATCTTCGTCCGGCTCCATGCCCAGCCCCGGCCTGTCAGGCAGTGCGATATAGCCATTCACCGGCTTCATCTGCTGCCCCGGGAAGAGGATGTCGCAGAATTCAACGAACGGCAGGAAATACTCCGTGATCAGGAAGTTGGGCATGGTCGCGGATGCATGAATGGTGGCGGCCAATGCCAAGGCCGTGGAATTGTAGTTGTGTGGCGACACTCCGATGAAGTAGGGCTCTGCCATCGCGGCGATTTCCTTCAACTCCAGGATGCCGCCACAATTGGCCACGTCGGGATTGATGAGATCGGCGGCGCGATGATCGAACACACGCCGGAAGCCAGCTTTTCCAAAAATGTTTTCCCCAGTCATGATGGGGATATGCGTCTTCGATCGAACCTCGGCGATGGCCAGGATGTTTTCCGCCTGGCAGGGTTCCTCGAACAGGTACGGATCGTACTTCGCGAGGCGGTCGGCCAGGCGGATCGCGTGCATAGGCGCCAAGCGGCGGTGGAGTTCGATGAGCAGGTCAACATCCGGGCCGACGGCGTCCCGGACTGCCTTGACGACCTTCTCCGCATGGGCTTCATGCTCGCGCGGAATATAGGTTCGCCAGGGACGCGGCAGGGGATCAAACTTCAGCGCTGTATAACCCAGGGCGATGGTCTCGGCGGCCGCGCGGGCAAAGTCATCCGGGGAGAGCATCTTGTAGCTCCACCCGTTTGCATACACTCGGATCTTTTCCCTGCATTTGCCCCCAAGCAGCTTGTATACAGGTTGGTTGGATGCCTTGCCGACGATATCCCAGAGGGCGGCCTCAAGGCCTGACAGGGCGCACAAGAATTCCAAGGACGATCGGCGCTGCGCGTAGTCGTCGTATGCCATTTGCGTGAAATACTTGATATCGAACGGGTCCCGCCCGACTAGGTAGCTGCCGAGCATCTCCACTTGGCAATTAATGGCTGGGTCGCGGTCATACTGGGTGTAAACCTCTCCCCACCCAGTGATCCCTTCCGTGGTTTCCACCTTGACGAAAATCAGGTTTTTTCTCCAGCCCGGATGGACTGGGTAAGACGTTACGGCACTTACTTTCATGGTCATTCCTCTTGTCCGAGCCAACCGGTCCTGAGCCGGGTGATGATCGCGGGATGGTTCAGCGTAATGGCGAATGGCTGAAACGAATCCGCTTGCCTGTGATCGGCGGGAGCGCAGGCTGAGCATCAGATCGACTTCTAAAAGATCGAATACCGATGGTAGGACCAATAGACCTCATGTAATAATTTGTCAATTAAATATTGTTTTAAGTAATTTTAATTAACATAATGACAGCGATTGTAGATATCCCATATCCGTCCGGATGATCGGCGCGGTATTCCTCCCACAGGATCGACATCGTCACCTCCGGACGCACATCGATGCTGTCGGAGGGGGCGTCCACCCACCAAATTCATTGAAGCAGACGTAACCGGCCGGTTTGGCTGCCTTATCGGGCCTGGGGCGGTGAGGTAAGTTCACGTCGCTAACGACGTCGTTATTGATGTCGTCAAGGAGGTGGACGATACGGCAAAAGGTTCTAATCGGTGTGGAGCGCCGGCGACGCTGGTCGATCGAGCAGAAGTTCCAGGTTCTTGCCGAGGTCGGCGTGAACGACGCGACGGTGGCCGACGTGACGTGACAGAACGAACCGGCGGCCGGCGGTTCGAGGTTCGCCAAAAAGATGCCGCTTTTGGACGTATCGGTGAAGAAAGCAAAAGGGGTGGAAACCCGCCATCAGAGTTCGTCCCCGGACTCTCGCCGTTCCCCAAAAGTTCTGCGAAAAGTCAACAGCTCCGGAGTCGGAAATATCACGTGATTTCAATGTGTTGAAAAACGGGTACTGAATGCCCGAGGTCAACAGGTGCAGAGAGAATGGGCCGAGAGAGAGTGGATGTCGCCGATTCGGGAGTGGTCGCAGTCAACAGCTTTCCGCCCGGAGCCGCGCGGTTCCTGGGGATTTTTGGCTATCGATGAAGGGGCAGAGAACGGTTCGTCAATGAGAAGTGGCGGTCCGGCCGGGATCCGAATTCTCGGTACGCCGCCGCATTCTCCTCGAAAAAATACATGACGTGAGGAGAAAATCAGGCGCCGAACCCCATGACGGGTCAGGCGCCTGATGACCTGGGGACGCTTTCCGTAGGCTGCCGATGTCGTTCAGTCTTCCCAAGGGGCTCGTGGCAAGCGGACACTCTCATGCCCCTCATCCATAACCTTGATTCGACGCGCGAGGGTGGCCAGCCCGTGCCGCTTCTCTCCATCCTTTTCCCACGAGTTCACGGTGACCATGCCTTCGATCCCGACCGTGCAATCGGGTCCGACCTTGCCGGCAATCGCCTTGGCCTGGTCGCCGAACACAGTGGCCCGACAGACGGATGTTTTGCCATCGTGTTCCGGGTAGACCACGGTCACGTCGAGCATCGGCACGGTTCCGTTCTTGACCATCCGGAATGTCGGCTTGCCGATGACATTGCCGGTGACGGCGCAGTGCAATCCGGCACCGGGTCAGACACAAAAACCTTGGATCCGGGCCAACAGTTAAGGATCGAGGGGCAGGCACTGAACTTGAGAAACGACTGCTCCCGTAATTCCGGGCTATCGGGACGGGATTTACGAGAGGCGTTTCTTCTTGTCCGCAACGACGTGGGCCTCGACGAAGTGAGCAACCCCATAGAGGGCGAAGCCGGTGACCACCAGCACGCCTATGAGGTGGAACATGGCTACCTCCATTCTTTGAATCGGGCGTTCTGGATCTCCCGTTGGTTCGGAAGAGATCCACCCCCCCTGATCTCGACTAGTCATTGATCAAGCCTGGTAGGAGTCATCAAAATGCTCTGGGGATTCTGGAAGCGAACAACTCACGAGTTCCAGGAGGATTCTGGCCTTTTGTGATGTCCTTGGCGATGTATTTGGCGTGTTTGAAAACATTGTCGGCGACCTGGTCGGACAATCTTTGCTGGCGATCCCGCTCCTCACCTTCTGCAGATTTGTTGGGCCAGCACATCACCTCCATCTTCGGAAGGTCGTAACGGGTATCCTCCTTGCGGTAATGGATCAATCCGGTCATGTCGATGTTTCCAATGTCTTCCTCAGTCAATCCCTGTTCCATGAGGCGCTTCCTGATGATCGTAATCCAAATGCGACAGCAAATTTCGAAGACACCCCATATGCCGTTGTGCCTGTCGCCATCGACGAGTATGAAAACATGATAGTGAGGATTGTGACTCGAGACTTGTTCTCTTGTTGCGCAATACAGCATCTCGATAACATGATGTGAGAAGTGCCTGTGTAGGTTCTTGAAGAAGTTCATAATTTCGTCATTCGATCCATCCTGGTAATAGCCTCTCTTTGGAAAATGGATATCCAGCCGGATGGGCTGCACCCTCCTGTACCTGGCACGCATGTAGGCAATCATGTCCATAATGGTATTCGTCATGTTATCGCGATAGGTGTAAGTCATGGTTCGTCTCCAGAATTATCAAGTGTTGTGCATAGAGAAGAATACATACTACCATTACCGAGATAAGTTTTTCGGAAAACGTAAACCAGGCCGGACGAATTCTTCTCTATACAATATTCACTTTTGTGCAAATTATTACATGAGCGGAGACAAGGTGCCGCGACGTTGAAGAATTGAGAGGCGCCCGAAAGCGCCCCTCACAAGGCGGTTACTTATTCTTGCGAAGGACGGCACGCTGAACCGTCTCGATCAAGATCGGCATCAGGTCGCTGAGACGATCGATGGTACCGCTGGTGCCGGGCATCAGCTCGGTGATCGCCGGCGTGGCGATGCCGAGGCCGATGAACTCGATCCCCAGGGCGCGGCCGGCCGCCAGCGCCCGACGCACCATGTTTGGGTTGTCGGGGCTGCCGTCGGTGATGATAACCACGATGCGGGTCTCGGCGAGCCCCTGCATGCGCGGGATCAGCCACCACAACGCCTAGCCGAGCGAGGTGCCCCCGAAGCCAGGGGACGGACCACGATCGTCGGTCGTTGACCGTGCCGCAGGACCGGCACCACGGTGGGAACCGCGTCGTCGTGCCGGGAGTCTCCCGGAAACGCGGTCATGCCGACATTGATTTGGGGCTGATCGAGCGAGAGGTCGAATCATGGTCACGCCGCCAGGTCGATACGCGAGTTCGAGGAGCCCACGGCATCGAGGAAAATAACGCCGTCCTGACGGGCATCAGGAATTCCGCAAGTTAATTGCGACGGCCCGGACAGGTCCCCCCATCCGGGCCGCCTTGTTTCTTCAGATGGCAAGTTCTTCGTTGTCCCGAGGGCAGCGCGACCTGTCCGGAAGGAGCTCGTCGACCGTGGTTCCGAGGGCTCGTCCGACGTGAGCCCCCCACAGCGCCCCGACCAATGCGGCGATCAGCAGGGCCGGGATCGAGAGCGGCGAGTCCTCCTCGACGACCTCGGCGACGGCCATGGCCGCCCCGGCAATGCCGCCGACGACGGTCGCGATGGTACGGGCGGGCAATCTCGGTTCGGGCTGGATAGGGCAGGTTTCCGGATAGATCTCGTAGTCCATCATGCCGCCCTCCCTTGCCTGACCAGGGCATTGCCGAGCAGGGCGAAGAGGGCCGCCGGCAACGCCTCCAACCGCTCGATGCTGGCGCTGCCGCCGGGCATCAGGCCGACGATGCAGGGCGCGTCGATGCCAAGGCCGAACACCTCGACGCCGAGGGATCGTGCGGCCTGGATCGCGTCCCGCGTGCCGGACGGATTGTCCGGCGCGCCGTCGGTGACGATCAGGATGATCCTGCGATCCTGCCTTGCCGTCGCCATGCGCTGGAGCACCCACCACAACGCCTCGGCAAGAGGCGTCTGGCCGCTGGGGGTCACCAGCAGATTGCCGTGGGGCTTCTCCCCGGCTTTCAGGATCGGCGCCACGGTGGGACCGCCCGAGACGAGGGAGGCGCCGGGGAAGGCGGTCAGGGCGACCGAGACGCCGGTCTGGCGAAGGGCTTGCGCCAGCACGGCGCAACACTGGCAGGCCAGGTCGATGCGCTGGCGCATCGAGGAGGAGGCATCCAGCAGGATGTGCACGGCGGTGTTGACGGCCGGCTTGCGCCGATGGGTCAGGAAGACGGCCGGGTCGTTCACGCTGACTGCGTGCAGGCGCCGACAGTCGAGCCGGCCACGGCGGGACGGCATCTGGCGAACCAGCCGGGAGGCTTGGAACAGGCCGTGGAAGCGCGCCCGCAAGCCGGCGGTGATGCGGGCGATGTCGGCCAACTGCTGGCCGGTGAGCGGCGCCAGGGGCTTCTCGCCGATCGTGGCCACTGCGCACCGCCCCACCTGCTCGACCTTCTCGCCGATCTCCTGCCTCATGAGCTGCCCCAGGTCGTTGGGGAACTCGGGAGCCGCGATCAGGGTATCGAAGCCATCCCTTCTTGCCAGACAGGCAACCACCTCCCGGGCATAGGCGAGACAGGCCAGCGAATCCGGGCAGTGGATTTGCATGCGGGCGAGGATGGCCTCCATCTCCGAGACCAACCCCGGCCAACGGCGCTCGATGGCCTTGGCCTCGGCTTGGCATTGGAGAGCGAGGTCGGGGACGGCCCAGCTTCGCACGGTGGTCAGCAGCCAGTCGGCCACCCGATCGGCCGGCGATCGGCGAGGGGACGGCCGATGCAGGAAGAGGTGGCGGATCAGCCATCGGAAGTTCTGACGGCATCCGGGGAAGCGACCGGCGAGCAGTTCCTCCACCCGCCAGTCCTCGAAGCAGTTCCAGATGTGACGTTCCAATGGGCTGACGGCTTCCTTCGTTATCGCCTCGAAGTCGGTGTGGCGGACATGGGCCGACTCATGGTCGATGTAACCGCGAACCAGTCCCAGGAAGGAGGGGTCGGCCTCGGCGGGAAGGCTGGGCAGGCGGATGGTGCGCCCGGTGGTGAAGGCATCGCGGCCTCCGATCTCCACCGTCACGCCGTAGGATCTTCCCAGCACGTCGGCCAGCAGGGGTAGGCACCGCAGGACGGAGTGGGTTCTCATGATCCGCCTCCTCACCAGAGACCCAGGCTGTCGACCTGCGGCATGGGCTCATGGCTCACATCGGCAAAAGGCGCGTCGTCGTCCTCGGTTTCCTCTTCGTCATCCGCGGCCGGGACACATGGTGCGGGGGGACGGGTCACCAACTGGCGCAGCATCTGGTCGGGCGTCTGGCCGTCGATGATCTTCTGGCCGTGCTCGATCAGGGCTACCGGATCGCGCAGCAGGCAGACCAGGCCCTGGAGCATGACGAGATCGCCCCCGGCGATCGGTCCCTTGGCGGGGAGCGTGGCCAGGGCGGCATCGATGAGATCGACCACGGGAGCGACGCGTGGTTCGACGAAGCTGAGACCTGAGAGTTTGTGGCGCAGCCCGTGGATGGGCGAAAGCGCCTTGAGAGAGACCTCGGTCTTGCCGACGAAGCTCTTCTCCCATGCCTCGTCGGCGACCTTCGCCGCTTCGCCCATCAGCGTGTTGCCGAGGCCGGCCACCGCATCCACCAGGGGCCGACCGGCATCGGCCTTGCGGGGCGGCACGACCTTGAACATCTGCCAGGCGAAGCCGAGGCGCGAGCGCACGATGTCGGCATCGACGACGGAACCGGTGATCAGCTTCTCCCAGCCGGGGTTCTGGCCGATCCAGTTGCGCACGGCGTCGTCATAGCGGGCGAGGAACGCGTCCTTGGCCTGGCTGAAGTCGTTGCCGATGGCTTCGAGCGCATCGATTACTGCCCGGGTTGCGGTCTCGGGGATCGCCCAACCGCCGAGGAAGCGCACGCCATGGCGATCCAAGAGCGCGACGGCCCGCGCCTTAAGCGCCGCGAAGACCCGAAGGTCTTCCGGGTTGCAGACCTTCTTGCTGCCCAGCGAGGCGAGGCTCTCGGGCGGCAGGTTGGAGGTGCCGAAGTCGGCGGGCGTCAGTTTCTTGCGGGCCGACCAGATGTTGACGTCGAGCCGGATGGCGGTCAGCTGCTTGAGAACGGTGATGTCTGTGGTCATGGGATTCTCCTGACAAAAAGAGGACGGGAGCCGTTGCCGACTCCCGTCCAAGGAACGAGGGGGTGAGGGAGGAAGAGGGGATCAGCCGGCCGGCGGCGCGAACATCCGCTGGCCGAGTTCGTGGAGCAGCGCCCGGGTGCCGCGGGATGCCCTGAACCCCAAGGCGCGATCGAGCGCATGAATGACCGGCTGCACTCCCTGGCGGGCCAGGGGCTGGAACCGCTGGGTCAGGTCGGCCCAGCGGATCAGGGTGCGGGTCGAGAAGGTGATCTCGATGGTCTCGCCGGGCTGCTGGTTGTCGCCTTCGCCGATGAACAGGCGGCGCACCTGGTTGGCATAGTCCACCATGGTGCGGCGAAGATCGTCGGGCAGGGAGGGGGCCAAGCGTTCCAGCAGCCTGGTCTCGGCATCCGGGTCGGGGTAGCCGAGTTCGCAAAGCCAGAAGCGGTCCATGAAGGCGAGGTTCTGGCGGAGCGTCCCCTGATAGAGCCCCGAGTCATCGGATCCGCCATTGGTGTTGGCAGTCGCCACGAAGCGGAACATGGGATGGCGGCATATGACCTCGCCGCCGTTCTCCGGCAGGCACAGGGGCGAGCCGTCCAGCACGCCGTTCAGCCCGGCGGCGGTGGCGGGATCGAGGAGATCGATCTCGTTCAGAAGGAACAAGCCTCCGAACGTCATGGCGAGCGCCAGGGGTCCATGCTGGAAGCGCATGGAGCCCTTCTCCACCGTCAGGTGACCGGCCAGGTCCGCGAACTCCAGCCGGCCATGCGCGGTGATCTCGAATACCGGATAGTTCAGCTTGGCCGCCACCTGGCGGATCAGGCTGGACTTGCCGCTGCCCGTCGGGCCGAACACGTAAAGCGGATCGGACGGGTTCATGAACCAGACCACCAGTTCGCGCATGGCATCGTGGAACAGGTAGTCGGGATCGACGGCAGGCGTGTGGGCGCAAGGCGCGGCATAGCCCTTGACCATGCGCCCCGAAGGCTGGCCGCTGAAGATCTCGCCGGCGTCGAGGTCGGCGACTTCCAGGTGTTGAAGGTCTGTCATGTCTGGGGATCCTTGATGGAAGCGACGGTCAGGCGCTCATAGGCGCGACCTTCCGTCGTCGATTGGGTGAGCACGGAATCGGCTTGCGCCGCTCCGATGCGGTTGATGAGCTCCGTACGCAGGAGCTCGCTATCGATGGTTTTGCGCCCCGCAATACGGGAGGTTCTGAAGCGGAAACGGCCCGTGGAGAGCCACCCCGCATTCCTACCCGCGCGCCGGCAGAAACGCCGGACGCGGGCCTCAAGGGCATCGATCCGGGCTTCCAGGTCGGCCTTGTCCGTCTTGAGGCTGGACAAGGCGGCCAGTTCGGCATCGAGGGCCGAGTCAAGAACCGGATCGGCGTCGAACTTGGGGCAGCCGTCGGCGTGGTCGCACCAGTCGCACAGGGGGTGGAAGCCCGAGCAGGTGGCGACGCTGTCGAGGTCGATCCGTCCCGCCTTCACGTCCTGCGTCGTCGTCCACAGGGTCTCGGCGGTGCGCAGGCATAATCCCAGCATCTCCTTGCTCGGCCGGTAGGGGCCGAACGCCTTGACGTCGCTCATGGCCAGGCAGAGGACCCAGCCTTCGATGTCGACGTCCTTCGGATGGTCGGGCAGGGTGATGCCGAAGAGGTGTCGGCTCAGTTGGGGAAACGTCTGTCCGCTTTGCCCCGCTGCCCCGAATATCGGCCGATTCCAGAACCGGGCGAGAAGACCGATCTGACCGTAGAGCTGCGCCTCGTGGCCGGGGTAGAGAGTCTGGGGCAGGTGTTCGGTGCTTTTGAGCTCCAGAACCCGGATGGCCGGACGGGACGCGTTGCGAACGAAGGTGAAGTCGACGTGCGCCCGCAACGGCACCGGACCGGGGACGATGAGTTCCAACTGGGAGATCAGTTGGGCGCCGTTGGCGCGAAACACCGCCTCCAGGCCGGCCTCCAGCCAATGGCCGCGTTGCAGCACCATCTGGCGGCGCAGGATCTCGACGATCGATCCTGCGGCTCCGTTCTGGAGCCAGTGGTTGATCTGGTCGGGATGAACGGGGTTCCCGTCGAGCTTGGACGCGACCGCCGCCCGCAGGCAGGTGACGGCGCGCCCGGCGTCGGAGAGCCCGACATAGGTGGAGCGGTCGCCCAACGTCTGGGCCGTCCGCGTTTGGTCATGGCGCAGCAGCCCACGGGCCACGTGCGCCAGCAGGCCGATGGCCCTGGGATGATCGGTCATGGGTCACCTTGGAAGGTTCAGGCGGCGTAGCGCCACCAGAGTTTGCGATTACCGTCCCAGCGGAAACCCGCCTCCTGAAGGAAGGCGCGCTTGTCGCGGACGTTGCCGGAGGCGGTGATGCAGAGCTTGCCGTTGTTGGCGGCAACGGTGCGGTACTCGACGCCGTCGATGCGCGGCAGCCCGGCCAGTGGGTCGGCAGCCTCGGCCTGGGGAGCATGGTGCCGCCGGGCCTTGTTCTTCTGCCTCGGAATCGCCGCTTCGGCGTCGTCATCGGCCTCGCTGACCATGCCGACCAGGGTGGCCAGGCCATATCGGCGTGCGTAGGTGAGGGCCGAGCCGTAGCCCTGCGGGTCGTTCTTCGGCAGCGGCATCACCATCATCGACGATTGCCACTGCCCGGAATCGCCGTGCACCAGCTTGGTGACCAGGCCGAGATGGCCGGCTTCCGCCGCCACCGGGTACTGAGCCACCCAGACGGATTGCGCGGTCAGCGCGTCCCGGCAGGCGTCGATGACGGAGTTGAGTGTCGCATAGCGGTTCTTGACGAACGGGTTCTCGGCGTCCTTGCACGCCGGATTGAGCGCCTGTTGCACCTTGACCATCGCCTTCGCCAGTTCGGCGAGGTCGGGCGAAGA
>JAVEYE010000095.1:0-11263 GCA_034003665.1 Rhodospirillales bacterium
GGCTCGCGCGGTAGCATCCGCCCGAAAATCATCCGCACGGGAGACGTGACGATGCGGACACTTGCGGCTTTCCTGGCTCTGGCACTCTTGGCCGGTTGCGACGATCCGGTGCCGCCGGCGCCAGCCGAGATAACCATCAAAATTCCGGAGCAGGCGAGCGAAGAGGATCGCACCGTCATTGCACGCGCCGTGAAGGCCTTTCTGACCGCTTGTCCGGCCATCGCCGACGGCTTCGGGAAGCGTTACACGTTGCTGAAGGCTGATCTCCCGGCTGAGCCTTTCGATTACCAAGCCGAAGGTTGGGGATGGACCCGCATGGTCTATGTCGAGGTCAAGCGAGACGACGGGCACGTTCTCCATTTCGTACTGGGCGGAGGGCGCGACAACGGCGTCCTTTCCAGGAAGAGCATCAGCGCCGAAGCGTGCGGGTGGGCGGGTAACACGGACGGCAGCGACACCTTCCATCCTCTTGCTGAAATGAAGTTTCTCGACGACGGGCGGTATGAAAACCCGCTGACGGCCGTGCCGACTGGTCCGGCGGTGGACTGGAAGCCAGCGGCGGGCAACATTTGGCCCGGCGTTCGGCTGTACTTCGGGGACTGGCGCGTTCCAACCGGCACCGTGGTCGACTTCGACGAAAATCACGTGACCGATTCCGGACGTAAAATCCGAGCCGTACTGGTGCGCATGGAGAGTGGCGCTCTCGAATGGAAGGACCGCGAATCCATCGTCTCCGGCCCCTGGTTCGTCAGGGCCGATGATCCGGCCATGCGTTAGGCCCATCATGGGGTCACCATCATCTGGCCGAGATCCACATCCAGACCCACGTCCGGATTGGCCGAGCGGAGGCGGCTGACGCGAGTCCCCCGCGGCGCTCCTTCGAGTCGGATGACAATCTCGCCGCCGACCTCAGCCTTTTCGGCACGCTTGTGCTCGATCGGGGTGGCCGGAGGAGCGAGTTTCGGCGCGTCGCTGCCGGCGATAGCCCGCACTACCCAATCCGGAAGGATTCCATCCAGCGCTGCTCGGATCTTCGGGCCGATGAGTGCCGCCAGATCGACGCCCGTGATGTAGGCGACCAAGTCGTTGAAGGCGCCGGCGACGATGTTCACCGGATTGAATGCGCCCAAGACGCCAGAGATCGCGGCGACCCCCGCATCAATCGCGGACAACACCCTGTCCCAGAGTCCGCCGAACCAAGCGACGATGCCTTCCCAATTCCGGTAAATGAGGTAGGCGGCGCCGGCAATGGCGGCAACGGCCCCGATGAACCAGCCGACTGGAGTGGCCGCGACAGCGAGGCCGAGGTTGGCGAGGGCGACCCCGAGCTGGCCGATTGCCATCAATAGCGGCCCGGCCACCACGGCGGCCGCGATAATGATCAGATTGCGCCAACCACCGACGATGTCGGCCAGCCAGGCAATCGCCCGCCCGACCTGCTGAAGTCCATTCCAAACATCGGGAAGGATTGTCCACACCCGATCGAATGCCGCGGTCAATGTGGACCCAAGCTGTTGCGCCCACGCCAGCAGGCGGCCGTCGCTCGCCCACGCATCAATCGTCGAGAGGACCATCTCCAGTCGCGACTTAAGCCACTCGAATACCCCAGCCTCCATGACCAGGTTAGTGAAGCGCGTCCACTGGTCGGAGATATTGGAGATCATGCCCTCCCACGTCTTCGAGAGCTTACCCATGGCGCCGCTGTATTTCTCGTTCCAGATCGAGGCCAGCACTGCCTGGATCTGCTCGCGGCTGTTGGCCTTCGCCGCCTTGCGCATCGTCTGGCCGTTGACCGTGTATTCGTAGACGATGCGGCTGCCGACCTGACGTGCCCGGATGCCGAACTCCTTCAGCCGCTCGTTCTCGCCGGTCACGGCGTCGGCCATCGCCTCGACCGCCTGCATCAATGGTTTGCCCATTGCTGCCGAGGTGTCGCCCAAGGTCCGCAGTAGGCCATTCATCGGCTCCATCCCGTAAGAGCGCAGCTTGACGAACGCTTCCATCACCTGGTCGAGTTCATACGGCGTGGTGGTCGCGAAGTCGGAGGCCCAGTCCATGGCCTTGCTGGCAGATTCCGCGCTCCCTTCGAGCTGCTCAAGTATGGTGCGGTACCGCTCGAACTGAGCGGCCGTGTCGACGAACATTGTCTTGAAGAGGTAGCCGGCGCCGCCGGTCAGTGCCGCGAGTTTGATCCCCAATGCCCCGGCTTCGCGCCCGACAGACGACAGCGCGGAACCGACGCGGCGGGACGGCTCGGCGACGGCCCCCATCGCCTGATTGATGCGCCGGAGCGGGGCCGTCGCCCGGTCGATAGCGCGAATGACCACGCTGACGTCAAGACTGCTCATGAACCCGTCTCGCCTGCCTGTGCCAGTCGAGGAACTCGTCTAGATCCAGCTCTCCAATTTCGGATGGCTGGAAGTGGAAGACAGCCGCGAGGTCACCCCTCACGTCGCGCCAGTTGGCAGGGACACTCCGAAAAAACCGGCGAGGGCCGTCGCCAACCTCACGAAATCGGCGGCGTCCATATCGTTGATTGAGGACGGCGGTACGTCCGCCAGGTGGGCAGCCAGGGTGACAACCTTGTCGACCTCGCCCTTGGCGTCGTCGATAACTCTGAGATCCTTGACCTTCGGGCGGCGGAGCACCAGCTCGCGCACTTCGGCGCCGTTCGCCGAGATCGGAGCCGAGAGTGGAATGCGGATCGTCGACTCCATCTCACGCCTCCTCGCAGCTGATGCCGCTGAACTTGAGCGGAACCTTGCCTCCCTCACCGTCCGTCATCACCGGCGGGTCGACGATCCAGGCATTGCGCAGGACGTAGACTTGGCCGGTGTCGGCCTCGAACGTGACGGTTGCGTCGGTGATGTCCTTGAGGTCGGCCAGCTTGAAGTTGCCGTCGACGGAAATTTCGCATTCCAGCGTCGGCTCCTTGGCCTCCTCGGCAAAGCCATGGACAGTGTTTCCGACCACCGGGGCGCGGGTGACGCCTCCGGGGTCGAGCTTGGCACCCTTGTGGGTCTTGAGCAGGCTGCCGTTGACCTTCACGTAGGCGCGGCCGAGTACCTGGTTTGAACTGGGCATTCTTGAGCCTCCTTAGAGCCGGAACTGGACCTTTCCGGCGAACACGCGGAACTGGTTGACGACGTCGGGCGGGATCAGGGCGTTGAGCCGGTTGGGGTCAGTCCCGTCGCGCTCGACGATGAGATCGGCCTTGAACTGTTCGATGCCCTCGGCCAAGCCGGCCTCCTCCCAGTCCTTGAAGAGGGCTATCATCTCGGCGCGGATGACTTTCGGCGTCACGATGGCCTGGCCGGCGCCGGCGCGCGTGCCGTCGTCGGCCAGCTTGTGGCGCGGGTAGCGCTGCGAGACCCGGGCCCTGACCGAGAAGCGCAGGTAGGCCAGCGTCAGGACCGTGTTGACGTCGAGATAGGATGCGTCCGGCAGCCCGAAGGCGTTGGTCTTGTACGTCGTGATCGCCCGCTCGATGAGGACGCGGCCGCCGGCGTCGATGAGGTGCGTCGAGATCCCGTCGTGGAGCAAGAGGTCGCGCTCCTCGCGGGTGAAGCGCTCGGCTTCGGCCTCGGGCATGACGCCGGTCAGCACCAGGGTCTGGAACGGCCGGGCCGGGTCGTTGGTGCCGTTGAAGGCGATGACGGCGCCCATGACGGCCGCCCAGATCCACGGAGCCGTCGGCGAGGCGTGGGCGTCGGCGATCGTCAGGTGCGGGCTGTTGCGCGAGTCGCCCAGCGTGCCGAGGGCGGCGTGCGTGCCGCGGGCCGCCGCGTAGGCGTGGCCTTCGATCTGCACCATCGGGCCCCAGCGCCGCTCCAGCTCGGCTTCCAGGGCCGTGAGGTTGGCGGCGTCGGTGTAGGGCATGAGGATGCTGTTGTACTGTTCGTCGGCCATGGCGGCGATGGTGTCGGCGACGTCGGGATTGCCGGTGCCGTCGGCCATGGCGGCGATCGCCACGGTCACGCCGGCGGGCAGCGCCTCGCCCTGGTAGTAGTTGGTGCGCAGATCGATGCTGTTGCCGGCTTCGCCCTTATGGCGGGCGGTGACGTTGACCTTCATGGTGTCGACGCCGTCGACCGCCGCCGTCGCGCAGAGGTCGGCCTCGGCGTTGATGGCCGCCGCCGCCTTGGTGGCGATCGCCGCGCCGGTATCGCCGCTGGCCACGCCCACCTTGATCCGGGTGCCGGCGACGTAAAGGTAGACGGTACCGGCGGCAGTGGCCGGCCCGCCGAAGGTGAAGGAACCGATGGCCGCGACGCCGGCGGCATCGTCGTCGAGCGCGATGGCCCAGGTCTCGGTCGAGGGGTTGGCATTCAGCGCCGCCACCAGCATGCCGGCCAGCATCGAGCCGCGGCCGAAGGACTGGATGGCCTGGTCGCCCTGCGTGATGCGGGTCGGGATTTCGGCGGCGATGGTGCCGGTGACCAGGCGCTGGCCGATGGCCAGGATCTTGTGGGGCATCGCAACCAGGCCGGAGATCGCGCGGCTGTTGTCGAACTCGACGTACTGGCCCGGCGTGCGGACGTCGATCGGGATGAGGTCGAAGGAGATCATGGGCTACTCCTTGCTCTTGCCGGCCTTGACCGGGCGGGTATTGATGACGTCGCCGTCCTTGAGGCGCCGGCGCCAATAGGGGGTGTCGGGAAGATCCTCGCCCTCGGGCGCCAGGTGGCTGCCGTCCGGCTTGCGGACCTTGATCTTCGGGTCGGCGGGCTTGAGGTACATGGTCAGTCGGTCTCCAGGTTGACGGTGTCGGAGGCGTCGGGGTTGTCGGCCGGAAGCGGGCCGGCGACGTTGCCGATCGGCGGGACGTCCCAGTCGGCGTGGAAGGTCGCGAAGTCGTCGAGGTCGGCGTCGGCGACGTCGCCGGCCGCCAGGTCCAGCCAGCTCGTATGGAAGTCGCAGGCGTAGATGCTGCCGGCGATCCCATCGACGACGCCGTTGACTAGGCCGGTGACCGCCCCCGGCGCCAGCGGCTCGATTTCGAGGCCGAGGCGCTGGCCCAGAAGGAGATTGCGGACGTCGCGTACCAGCTGCAGCGAACCGACCTCGCCGGCGGCGCCGTGCCGGCGTGCTTGCTGGTTGCGCCGGTTGGTGGTGGCGACGAAGGCGGTGAAGATGGCGGGGATGGTCCACGAATCGCCGGCGCCGGGGACGCCGCGGCCGAGCGAGCGGAAGGTGAACCACACGGCCGGAAACGACTTGATGACGGTGCGCAGGCCATTGTCGAACTCGCCGGCGTAGGCGGCGACGGCGCGCAGCCGATAGCCGAGAACGTCGGCTTCTGAGGCGGCGAGAACCCGGGCGACCATGGCGTTCTCAATGGCGGCGATCATTGCAGCGGCTCCGCCAAGTAGTCGCCGGCGATGGCCTCGATCTCGTCTTCGTCGGCGGCGGAGATCCCGAGGTAGGGACGGGCAGGAATGGTCACCTTCTTCTTGCGGGCCCAGCGTCCGCCGACCCGGAAGCTCAGATAATCGGCCACCTTCGCCCGGATCTCGGCACCGGTCTGGTGAGTGCCGGCATAGACCAGGTTGGTGCCGATCTCGACGCTGTCGGCGCCCGCGTCATACGTGATCGAGTCGCGCAGGTGCGCCTTGTCGACCAGCGTCTTGCCGCCTTCCAGGCGGGCGCGCAGGCTCTTGGGCCAAGCCTTTCCGTCGGGTCCCCGGCCGTCCTCGAACCGCTGGACGGTCGAGGAGACCATGGCCGCGCCGATCTCCTCCATCAGCGGCCGCAGGTCCCCCGTCCGCTCGGCGATGTCGCGCAGCCGGCGCGACAGGCGCTTCAGTTCACGGGTGTCGTAGACGAGGGAGACGGCCATCTTAGAAGCCCTTGAGGCTGTCGGAGGTGAGGACGCGGCCGGGGCCGGAGACGAGGACGTCGCCGCCGCTGCCGGACGCCGCCTCGACGCCGGCGGCTTGCAGCTTGACCGTGCCGGCGGAAATCTCACGCAGCGTCTTCAGGGCGGCCTGGTGGGCCTCCTTGACACTATCGGTCGGCAGATCGTCGTGAAGGAAGAAGCGGGCCAGGTCGCAGGCCAGGCGGGTCACCATGGCCGGGATCGGCGCCAGCGGCACCCGATAGCGCCCCGCCACGTAGCCGTCGATCAACTCGTCGGCGTCGGCCAGCGCCCGGGCTGCGACGGTCTCATCGATGGTGCCGGCCGGCGGATCGGCCCGGTCGGTGAGCTGGATCAGCTCATCCTCGCCGAAGCGGTCGATCAGGTCCTGGAGCGTGGCGTAGGACATTGTCTTACCGGGTGATGTGCTTCACGGCCCACATGACCGCTTCTTCGACCTTGGTCTTGGCGATCGACAGCTCGCGGCTGGCGTCGGCGGCGTCGAGCAACTCAAAAAACTCGCGACCCTTGTCCTTGATGGCTTGCATGGTCGCCTTCTCCTCCTCGGAGAGGACGCGATACTCATGGCGCATCACGTTGTTGACGGTCCGTTCATCCGAAATGCTGCCGATCGTCGATTTCATCAGGATCTCCAAAACGATGCCCCCGGGCGGAGCGGGCGGGCTCCGCCCGGGGGGCTTCGGCGGGGTGGCCTCGGCGGTCGCCGCCCGTCCGCGGCGGCCGCTTCATCGGCCTCGGGCTTCAGGCATCCGTTTTGGTCTTGCCGCCCTTCCCGGGGCCGGATGCCGGCTTCCGGTCAGGCGGGGGAGCCGCGGCCGGTTCTTCGGTCGCGCCGCCGGGCTGTTGCGTGGGTTCCGGTTCCGGCGCGGGTTCGGGTGCCGGCAAGGGCTCGGGTTCCGGCTCGGGCTTGGGGTCGGCGAGGTCGACCTCCTGAACGACGAGCATCGGCTCGGCCTTGAGGAGGGCGATCTCCCTGGCCGAGAACGTCCCCGCCTCGTGGTCGACGGCCGAGGCCGGGTGGAGGACGCCGCACCGGCGGAACCCGCCGGTGCGCTTGGCGGTGATGCGAAGGACCTTCATGGGTCGGCCCTCCCTTACGCCAGCCACGGAACGACGATCAGCTCGGCGGTGCCCTTCCACTCGTTGGTCTCGCCGCCGGCGGCGTTCTCGCTGTTGAGCAGCTTGCGGCCGGCCGATTCGAGCGAGGGGCCGACCACCAGCAGTTTCGGCGTCAGGCCGAGCGGGCGGCCGTAGTCGCCCTTCATGCCGGAGATCGCCGCCCTGGCCGTCGCATAGTGGGCGGCGTCCAGCGTCTGCTTCGATCCCCAGGCGAACTGCCAGAAGCCGAGGCCGACGTTGTCGCGGCCGTCGGAGCCGTAGACGAACTGCTTCTTCCAGAAGACGTTGGGATCGTCCTCCTTGTCGAGGGCGACGAACTGGAAGGACTTGCGCTCCTGGAAGATGATCGGCTTGAGCGCCCGGCTGTCGTCGATCAGGAACCACGGGCTGCCCGCCCCGCCGTCGGTGTTGGCGACGCTCTGCGCCACGCCGTTCTCGTCGAGCACCGGGTGATCGGTGTCGAAGAAGTACTGGCCGTCGTAGCAGGTGGTCGCGAAGCCGGCCTTCATCATTTCGAACACCAGCTGATCGGGGTGGGCGGCGACCGAGCGGCCCATTTCGGCGAACAGCGGCGTATAGATGCCGAGGTTGTCGTCGGCGATGTCGTTGCGGTCGACCCCGAGGGTAAGCTCCCAGTCCTTGTTCTTGATGGCGTAGCTGTGGGCCATCAGGTTCTGCACCACGCGGTCGCCGATCCATTCGCGGATGTTCGGGACCTTGCCAAGCCAGCCATAGGTTTCCTCGCGGGTGGTCGACGGCACCTTGGTGGCGACCCGCGGCCACATCGAGGGAGCCATCCCGAGGCCGTTCTGGAACGACGTCTTGAAGCCGAGGTAGAGGTTGCGCAGCGTCGCCGCGTTGACGACCAGGCCGCCCAGGCCGATCGCCGGAATCGCCGCCTGGTCGAACAGGGCCCGGACGTCGTGGGCCGAGGCCTCGGGCGCCGGGCCGGCGAGGAGTCCGATGCCGACGACGAGCGCCAGGCAGGCAATCGAAAACAGGGTCTTCATGGGCGGTTCTCCTTAACCGGCGAAGGTGATGGCTTCCGAGGCGACCAAGCGGCCGTCCGGCATGACCAGGATGAGGTACCAGGTGGCGGCGCCGGCCTCGGTGATGGTGACGTCGATGTCGCCGTCCGCTTCCGAGACCAGGTGGGCCGCCTTGCCGGCGACGATGGGGATCAGCAGGCCGTCGGTGCCGATCGCCCAGCCGCTCGACGGCGCGGTGGCGGCGATCGAATCGCCGGCCGCGTCGTCCGACAGATAGGCGAGGATTGCGCCCCGCACCGCCAGGTCAGCGCCCGCCGCGTCCGTGAGCTGGATGGCGACGTTGATGGCGTTGCCGCCCTGCTCCTCGCCGACGACGATGGTCGGCGCACCGAACTTCGTTGCGAAGGTGTCGGCGGCGCCCTTCGGCGTCACGGCGCGGGCCTCGTCGGTGCCGGTCAGCACCTCGGCCGGGGTCGCCAGTTCGACGACACCGGTGGCGAGCGCGGTGGCGTTTTGCTTGATCGCCGCGAAGGCGGCCGCCGCCGAAGCGACGTCGGCCAGGTTGTTGGCGGCGGCGAGGCCGCCGGCGGCCAGCGCGATCGGCGCCACCCGGGTGTCGACCCAGACGCCGAGATCGTCGACGTCGGCGATCAGGCCGGCCGGTGAGCGGGTGCCGGTGCCGGACGTCTTGGCCACGGTTTCATCGTCGACGATGTAGCAGGGCTTGCCGACGTCGGCGGCGGCGATCTCGTCGGCGTCGGCCGAGTTGGCCCACCGGAAAACGCCGCGGCTGACCCGGACGGTGACGTCGCCGTCCTGTCCGGCCGTGTTGTCCACGGTTTCGTCGGCCCGCCCGATGGCGGTGAGGGCCAGGGCCGTGGCGCCGGGAGTGGCGTAGCCGGTCGCGGAAAGCGCAACCAGAGCGCCGGCGTAGATCTTGACGCCCGTGGCGACGCCGGGCTGCAGGTGGTCGACGCCCTTCTGGGGCGTATTGCGATCGCTGGCAAGGGTCATCGGGCGACCTCCTCGTCACGGGATTTAAGGAACGCCGCTTCGTCGAGGCCGAGCTGGCGGCACATCGCCTTCTCCTCCTCGCTCAGCGGATCGCCGGCCTTGGGTTTCCTTTCCAGTCCGCCGCCGGGCGCGATGACGGCGGGAGCCGCCTTGCAGTAGGCGGCGAAACCGTCCGGATCCTTGGTGGCGTAGCCGATCGCCCAGTCCTTGGACGCCGGCGCGATCTTGCCGTCGCACATCGCCTTCTCGACGGCGGCGGCCGCTTTCTCGGCGGCGGCCGTCGCCTTGTCGGCGGTGAGGCTCTTCTCCAGGCCGGCCAGCTGGGTCGAAACCCGCTCGAACTCGGCGCGCGGCACGAAGGCGTTCGGATCGGGGTCGGCCTTGGCCGCCTTGGCCGTGGCGATCGCCGTTTCGATGGCCTTGGCGTCGGCGTCGTCGGCCAGGCCGAGCGCCTGGCGGGCGGCGGCCAGGGCGGTTTCCGCGGAGGCCGCGGTCGCCGCAGACTTGGCCAGGTCGCCGACCTTGGCAAGGGCGGTCTCCTGGGTCGCGGTTTCCGGCAGGCCGAGGGCGGCCCGCAGGGCTTTCAGAAGCTCTTCCATGGGGTAATCATCCTGTTCGGTGGCTAGAGCGGTGAGAAAAAGGGCTGGCGCATTGGTGAGGGCGGCGCGCAGGATGGCGACCACCTCCCCGGACTTGGTGTGCTCGAACGTCGGCGAGAGATAGCGGTACTCCTTGGCCCGGATGCGCTCGGCGCCCTGGGCCGTCCAGTCGACGCGGCCCCAGATGCCGTCGGCCCTTACCTGGAACTCCTTGATCCAGCCGGCGGCCGGCGCCGGCTGGCCGTTCTTCTCGGCGAGATCGGTCTGATGCTCGTAGTCGATGACCGCGTCGAGGCCGCGGGCCGCCGAGGCGGCGACCACGGCCTGCGGGTCGGTCACCTTCCACTCGCGGCCGTCGCGGCCCTTGATGACGCCGAGCGGCAGCAGGTGAACCCAGTCCGGCGCGCCGTCGGGCAGGAGGATCGAGCAGGTCGCCTTGAGGTGTCCGAATTTCATGTGGTCTCTGCCATGGGTGGGCCGCCGGCAGCCGTGGCCGCCGTCGCCAGCATCATCGCAATGGCAGGGGACATGAATAAGGGCGCAACCTTGCGCCCCGGGCCGCGCCCGATCGCTCGCGTGGGGATCGGGCGGCCCATCCCGAATACACCAGATCGCGGCCGGCGGCAACGGGGGCCGATCGGCGGGGACCCTCCAACGGCTTCCCAGAGCCCTCTCGGGGGGTCTTCAGAACGGTCCGTACGCCGTTTAAGAGGCCGTGAGAGGCATTAAGAGACTTATAGCCCTGGGATGATACCCAAGGACCCCCGCGCGCGCCGGCGGCCCCGGCAACGCCGCCGCCCTGGAAACCGGGACGAAGATCGCCCATAATCCCCTCATTGCCGGACCCCAAGCCCCGCACCGGGCATCGTTACGGGCCGGCGCGAGCCGGGTGGGTGCGTCGCCCGGCTTACTCATTGTCTGCCATAAAGCAGCGCGCTATGATTTGCCCTGCAGGCATCGGCGGGGCCGCACCTCGTTCGCCGGTGCCGGGCGCCGCGGGATGTGCGGGACCCGCAGGCTATTTCTCCCGATACAGGCGCAGTCCCCACCGCAGCTGGCTGAGGCGGGTTAGGCCGCTGCCTCCCAGCACGCACCCCGGAAAAACCTCCGCCTGGAATCTAGGGCTCGGGGCTGATATGATCGAAGCACATCGTCACCGCGGTCGCGGCGCCCGCCGCCATCATAGACGGGTGACGGAAACGGGATCGGGCGGGCCGGTCCCGTTTCAGTTTTTCCGGTAGAGCAGGGCACCCCGCCGCTGGCGCTCGAGATAGGATGCCGCCGTCGGCGTGAAGTCCGTGACGCCGCTCCAGCCCTCCGGCGTCCACTCGAACACCGCCAGCCCGCCCGCCTTGCCGGGCAGCGCCAATCGCTTGAGGTAGCGCCGCCGCAGCACGTGGCGGCCGAGCTGCGGCACGAAGAACCAGTCGACCCAGATCTCGTCCGGCGTCTTCAGGGCGTCGGCAAGCAGCAGCGAGTCGCGCTCGCGCCCCCACTTGGTCACCTTCCAGCGTCCCCGCACGTCCTTGAACAGCTCCTCGCCGACGGCGATGGCATGTCCGGCGGCGTCGCGGAAGGCGGCCGGCCTGCCGATGTCGGCGCCGAACTCGTCGAGGAACGCCTTGACGTAGGCTTCGTCCTTCAGCCCGGCCGGCAGGATGCGC
>JAVEYE010000096.1:0-11167 GCA_034003665.1 Rhodospirillales bacterium
GAGGGCTTGTGCCAGGGCATCGAGTTGCGGGCCTTCGGCCGGCCGCTCAAGCACAAGGTGCACATCGCTTCCCTTGATCGCCGCATCGATCACGTGGGGGATGCACCTGGCGTCCTCCAGGATGCTCCGCCGGTCGGCCTCGCCCGCCGCGAAAACGACGGTGCGTGACCGCACCCGTTCGCTGAACATGGAGGGGGGGCCGGAGTCGAGCAGCCTGCCCTCGTTCAGGAGCATCACGGCGTGGCAGCGTTCCGCCTCGTCAAGGTAGGCGGTGCTCCACAACACGCTCATGCCGTCCTCGACCAGCGCATTGACGATGGTCCACAGCTCGCGGCGCGACACGGGATCGACCCCGACGCTGGGCTCGTCCAGCAGAAGCAGCCGGGGACGTCCGACCAGCGTACAGGCCAATCCCAGCTTCTGCTTCATGCCGCCCGAAAGTCGCCCCGCCTGGCGTTTGCGGAAGGACCCGAGGCCGGTGAACCGCATGAGCTCATCGAAGCGGCCTTCGCGGTCGGCGCTGGAAAGACCCTGGAGATCGGCATAGAGGTCGAGGTTCTCGGCGACGGTCAGGTCCTCGTAGAGACCAAACCGTTGGGGCATGTAGCCGACGGCGGCCTGTATGCCCTGGGCTTGGCGGATGCTGTCCAGGCCAAGGACTCGAATGACGCCGGCGTCGGGCTTCAACAACCCGGTAATGAGCCGCATCAGGGTGGTCTTGCCGGCGCCGTCGGGGCCGACCAGGCCGGTGATGCGACTGGCTTCGACGCGCATCGTCAGGTGATCGAGGGCGGTGACGATGCGCTCGCCGCTCTGGAAGCGCTTGATCACGTCGTCGATGGCGATGACCGGGTCTGTCACGGGGCGGGCTCCGGGGCCGTTTTTGGCCGCCTAATTTGAGCTTGGGACCGTTGATGCCGCCTCGGAAACGGGATCGCGAAGCCGAATGGTTACCGGCATTCCTTGGCGCAGGCGTTTGTCGGGATTTCGGACGTAGACGCGGACGCGGTAGACCAGCGACGATCGGATGTCGCGGGTCTCGACCGACTTTGGCGTGAACTCGGCGACCGGCGAGACATGGCCGACCCATCCCTCGTAGGCCTTTTCGGGCTCAGAATCGGTGAACACGTCCGCCTTCATGCCCGGATGCACGCGGCCAAGGTCGGGACCGGCCACGTAAGTGCGGGCCCACACCGGATCGGTGAGCGCCAGGACATAGACGGGGGTCTGTCCCAGGACCACGGCGCCCGGTTCAACCATCCGCGTTTTTACCGTGCCGTTGGTCGGGGCATAGAGCTTGGTATAGTCGAGGCGCTGCAGGGCGAGGGCCAGGGCCGCCTTCTGAGCCGCAAGCCTGGCCCTGGCCTCGGCGATTTCCTCGTCGCGGGGACCCTGAACGGCCAACGCCAGCGTCTGCTCGGCCGCCTTGAGCCGTGCCCTGGCGCTGTCGACGCGGGCCCGGTCGTTGTCCAGTTTTTGCTGCGAGGCGAAATCCTCGCGCACCAACTCCTGAGTACGCTTCAATGCGGACACGGCGTCCGTGAGTTCGGCCTGGATGGCGGCGACGTCGGCTCGGGCTCTCTGGATCTCCTGCGAGCGGCTGCCGGCCACCAGGCGATCGAGAACGGCCTGTTGCGCCGCGACCTGAGCTTCCGCAACGTCCACCTCGGCGAGGTAGATGGCGGCGTCGAGGGAGGCCAGCAACTGGCCCTTCTCCACGGCAGCGCCTTCCTCGACTTCGACGCTCTCGATCCGTCCGCCGACATTGAAGGCAAGATCGGCTTCGCGGATATCGACGTTGCCCTGAAGCACAAGGCCGGTTTCCGCCTGCGGCTTCTCCTGCAATGGGCGGTAGTAGTAATAGTATCCGGCCACACCCGCCGCCGCGAGGACCACGACAAAGGCGATCAGCTTTTTCATCGGGGACTCTACCTATTCTCTGGCGAAGGCTGTGCCGACTTCTGCGGTTTATCGATCGATGCCGCCAATTCGCCGGCGATGGCGCAGACCGCCTCGACCTCGCGGGATCCGACGGCGTCCCACCCGAGGTGCGACCGTACGGCGGCGTGGGCGACCCGGAAAACCAGAACGCCGCCGACCAAAGACATCGTTCGCAACCGGACGTGCTCGGAGTGCGGATCGTCGTCGAGAAGAACGGAGACCAATGTGCCCAGGAGGCCCAGCATCGGCTTCATGACGCCGGCGTAGATGCGTCTGAAGGCTTCGGTCGGCGCCATCTGTTCGCGAATCAGAAAACGAGCCCACGGCTCCGACTCGGGGCCGATGAAGAGGGCCGCCATCTTCCTGAGAATGCCGCTCAACAGCGCGCGGGCCTCATCCGTTCCGATGGTGGCGCCTTGGGCTTCGGCCTCCCGCAAGCGGGCGGCGGCCTTCTCGCGAACGCCGGCGGTGTGGGTTGCGATCAACGATCCGATGTGCTCAGCCGCCGCGATGTAGAGCCCCTGTTTTCCCCCAAAATGGTAGGGAATGGCTTGAAGGTTGACGCCGGCCGCACGGGCTAGCGCCCGGGTCGTTGTGGCGTCGAAGCCATTCCGGCCGAAAACGTCGATTGCCGCGGAAAGAAGCTTCTCGCGGGTGACGTCGCCGCGCTCGGCGCGGTGGTGACGGGGGCGGACTGGGGGCGAGGCGTGTTCAACCGGCATGATTCGAATGATAGGTCCGCCAAAATAATCAGTCAATCGAATGATTTATAAATTGCCGATGGATGACGGTCCGTGGTGGCGGTTGGCCGTTCGGTCCCGCCTTGCCCTTGATGGGCGAGAACGCTAAAAGCGGGCGCCATGGCTCCTCCCATCCTCATGTTGCGGGACATTCACCTGACCTTCGGCGGCACGCCGCTGTTGGAGGGGGCCGAGCTCTCCGTTTCTCAGGGCGAGCGCCTGTGCGTGGTCGGGCGCAACGGCTCGGGCAAGTCGACGCTTCTCAAGATCGCCGCCGGCCTTGTCGAGGCCGACGCCGGGGAGCGTTTCGCGCAACCTGGCGCCACCGTCCGTTATCTGGCCCAAGAGCCGGACCTTTCAGGGTTTGCGACGACCCTTGCCTACGTCGAAGCGGGGCTGGCGCCGGGGGACGACCCCTATCGCGCCCAGTACCTGTTGACGCAGTTGGGGCTCGAGGGAAGCGAACAGACCGGAAGGCTGTCCGGCGGCGAGGCGCGCCGCGCGGCCCTTGCCCGCGTACTGGCACCGGCGCCGGACATCCTGTTGCTTGACGAGCCCACCAATCACCTGGATCTGCCGGCCATCGAATGGCTGGAAGCCGAACTGAAGTCCACCCGTTCCGCGCTTGTGCTGATCAGCCACGACCGCCGTTTCCTTGAACGCCTGTCGCAGTCGACCATCTGGCTGGATCGCGGCGTCGCCAGGCGCCTGGACAGCGGTTTCGCCGCGTTCGAAAGCTGGCGCGACGAGGTCCTGGGACAGGAGGAAGTCGACCGCCACAAGCTGGACCGCAAACTGGCCATGGAGGCCGACTGGCTGCGCTATGGCGTCACCGCCAGGCGAAAGCGCAACATGGGGCGACTGCGGGCCTTGGAGTCCCTGCGCAAGCAACGCCGTGAGCAGCGCCGCGTTGCGGGTGCCGTAAAGCTCTCGGCAGCCGAGGGCGACGTCTCGGGCAAGCTGGTGGTCGAGGCCAAGGCGGTCAGCAAGGCATACGGCGACACAATGGTCGTCCGCGACTTTTCGACCCGCATCCAGCGGGGCGATCGGGTCGGCATCGTCGGTCCCAACGGGGCCGGCAAGACCACGCTGCTCAATCTGCTGATCGGGGAACTGACCGCAGATTCAGGCACCGTCCGCCTGGGGGCCAACCTTCAGTGGGTGGTGCTGGACCAGAAGCGGGAAAGCCTCGATCCGGCGTGGACGCTCACCGAAGCGCTGACCGGCGGACGCGGCGATACCGTCACCGTCGACGGCAAGCCGAAGCATGTGGTCAGCTACATGAAGGACTTCCTTTTTTCGGCGATCCAGGCTCGCAGTCCGGTGGGGGCCCTGTCGGGCGGCGAGCGCGGGCGCCTGATGCTGGCTCGCGCCCTGGCCAAGCCATCCAATCTGCTGGTGCTGGACGAGCCGACCAACGACCTTGACCTCGAAACCCTCGATCTTTTGCAGGAGATGCTGGCCGACTATTCAGGTACCGTTCTGCTGGTCAGTCACGACCGCGACTTCCTTGACCGGGTGGTGACGTCGGTGATCGTCTCGGAAAACGACGGGCGGTGGACCGAATATGCAGGCGGCTACAGCGACATGGTCATTCAGCGTGGCCGCGGTGTCGAAGCGAGAGGGGAGGCGGGGCTGCCGCCACGAGCCGCCAAGGCAAAACCGGGCGCCGTTCCGGCGCCGTTGCCGGCCGCACCCAAACCCAGGCGTAAACTGTCGTTCAAGGAAAAGCATGCGCTCGAAACCCTGCCGGCAAAAATCGAGCAGATGCGTGCCGATGTCGCAGGCCTGCGCCTGACCCTGGCTGATCCAGGCCTGTACAAGCGCGATCCGGCTGCCTTCGAAAGGGCGGCCGCCGATCTGGAAAAAGCCACAAGCGGGCTTGCAAAGGCGGAGGACGACTGGCTGGCGCTCGAACTCCTGCGCGAAGAGTTCGAAGGCGGTTGATCCCCGCCAATGAAAGGGCCGGGACCCTCGTCCGGTCCCGGCCCAATCCGCCCCTTACTGTGCGATCAGCCGTTCTTTGGCGGATCGAATGCGGTTACGGGCGGCAGCGTACCGGTGAACTTCTCGACCATGACGAGGACCGAGCCGGCCGTGGTGGCTTGCCCGATCTTCGATGTCGGCCGGTCCTGAGTGAGCTGGTTGGCTGACCCGTATTTGTCGAGTGCTCCCGGCTTGCCCGGCTGGTCCGGATCGTACCAGGACCCTTCATGCAAGCGTAGGACGCCCGCCATCAGATCGTCGGTGACGACCGCGCCGGCCAATGTCTGGCCACGATCATTGAACACCCGCACGACATCGCCGTCGGCGATACCCCTTTTCTTGGCGTCCGCGGTGCTGATCTCGATGGGTTCGCGGTCCTTCACCGTATAGGTCTTGCGGGCATCGGAGTTGTTCATCTGCGAGTGGATGCGGTACTTGGGGTGGGGACTGAGCAAGTGCAGCGCACCCTCCTTCGCCGTCTTGGCGCCCAGCCATTCAACCGGCTCGACCCACTGCGCATGACCCGCGACGTTCTCGTATCCGAAATCCGCGATCGTCTTCGAGAAGATCTCGATCTTTCCGGACGGCGTGCCCAGCGGCTCGAGGTTGGGGTCTTCCCGATAGGAGGCGTGACGGGTCCATTTCTTCGCCTTTTCCGTCACCGGGAACTCGAAGTAGTCGCCGCTGTCCCAGAAGGTCTTGAAGTCGGGCATGTCGATCTTCTGCTTCTTCGCCTGGGTGGCG
This sequence comes from Rhodospirillales bacterium, assembly GCA_034003665.1. Classification (GTDB taxonomy): domain Bacteria; phylum Pseudomonadota; class Alphaproteobacteria; order Rhodospirillales; family Shumkoniaceae; genus Shumkonia. The sequence continues at coordinate 5,412 of JAVEYE010000096.1, forward strand.
CAGGCATCGTAGAAGCCCTGGATGTTGACCAGTTGGTCCTTGCGCCCGAAGCCGGTCCCGTACCCCAGGCGATCGGCCAGATCGGCGGCGATGTCGTAGTCGTTGCGAGCCTCGAACAACGGATCAATGACCTTGTGCATGGGCACGACGAATTAGGCGGAATAGTCGCCGCACAATTCGATGTCGTCCCGCTCGTAGGGCGTCGTCGCCGGCAGCACGATGTCGGCGAACCGGGCGGTCGTCGTCCACCACGGTTCTACGATGACGATCGTTTCGGGCTTGTGCCACGCCGTGATGAGCCGGTTGCGGTCCTGGTGATGGCTTAGCGGATTGCCGCCACCCCACAGGATCATGCGCACATCCGGATAGGTGAACTTCTTGCCGTTGAAATCGTATTCGGCCCCTGGGTTGAGCAGCATGTCGGCCAAGCGCGCCGCGGGCACGCGGGGCGGCATATCCTTGGGCGCCGCGCCGGCGGCCAGTCCAGGCAGGCCGCCGCCAGTGGCGCGCGGGGCGCAACTGCTGCTGTAATGATAGCCGACGCTGAAGCCACCGCCCGGCAGGCCGATCTGCCCCAGCATTGACGCCAGGGTGACGAGCATCCAATACGCCTGCTCGCCGTTCTCGGCCCGTTGGATCGACCAGCCGCCGATGATGAACGTACGGTGCTTGGCCATGCGCCGGGCCAGGTCGCGGATGGTGTCGGCCGGAATCTGGGCGATGTCGGCGGCCCATTGGGCGTCTTTCGGCTGGCCGTCGCTCTTGCCCGTCAGATAGGGCACGAACTGCTCGAAGCCGACCGTGTAGTCAGCCAGGAACTTCGAATCGTGCAGCCCCTCGGTATAGAGGGTGTGGGCGATGCCCAGCATGATGGCTGTATCCGAGCCGGGCCGCGGCGCGACCCACTCGGCGCCCAGGAGTTTGGCGGTCTCGGTCCGTTTCGGGTCGATGACCACCGTCTTCAGGCCTTTTTCCTTGAAGGCATTGAAGCCGACCTGACCTTGATGGTCCGGCGGCGAGAACCCGATGTTGAGGGTGACCATCGGGTCGGCCCCCCAGATCACCAGCAATTCGGCGTTCTCCGCCACGCTCGGCCAAGCCGACTGCGGGGCGTAAACCTCAAGTCCGCCCATCACGTGGGGCAAGATGCCTTGAGCGGCACCGGTGCTGTAGTCCCCGGCTGGCGACGAGTATCCGCCGTGGAGATTCATCAGGCGGACCAGCGCGGTGCGGGGATTGTGCAGGCGCCCGGTGCTTTTCCAGCCCAGGTTCCCGACATAGAAGCTGGCCGGACCAGTCTCCGCGTTGACGCGTTTCAGTTCGCGCTCCACGATACCGAGCGCATCCTCCCAACTGACCCGCACGAAGACGCCGTTGCCGCGTTCGCTGGTGTCGCTCTGGTGCCCCTTCTCAAGTTAGCCCTTTCGAACCATCGGGTACTTCACGCGACTGGGCGAATAGACCGTAGACGGCGTTGCCTCGATCATCGCGGTGACTGGGGCCGGGTCTTTTTCGAAAGGGATGGCCTTGACGAACTTGCCGTCCTCGACGATCGCGCGCATGACGCCCCAGTGGGCGGTCGTCAAAATCCCCTTTGGTGCGGCAGCCTTGGCCGCCTTCGAGAAAACGGTCGAACCGGCCAGCGTGCCGACGCCTACCGCCGCCGTTCCTCCAAGAAAGCCACGGCGGGAAACTTCCGGTCCCCGCGCACGCATTTTCTTCCGGGTCATCGCGATCCCCCTAAATTCATGTTGTGATTGTAAGGCGAAAAGCTGTAGCAAAGAACGTGCGTCACTATTTTATGATATTGGTGACTATCTGGAATACTAAGTCAAGTTCATTGGGGCTTCAAGCATGCATGATCTTAGTTCAGATGTTGAGTTCCAGAACAAATCAAAACAACCGGTCGTTGCTTGGGTCCAAAAAAAGGCCAAGCGTCCTTTTATTAGAATTTGCTTAATAGTTGGATTGTCGGCCATGGCAGGCGCCGTTTTCTTCGGCGTATTCCAGCTGTCGATGAAGGTGACGGACAACATCGCGTTCTGCACGTCGTGCCACTCGATGGGAACGGCGTACCAGGAATACCAAGAGTCCGCCCATTACCGGAATGTTTCGGGGGTTCGCGCCATCTGCACGGATTGCCACGTTCCGTCGGAGTGGGGGCCCTATGTTCTTGCCAAGATCGAGGCGACGCGCGATCTCGTCGCCGAGGTCAGGGGTACCATCGACACGCCTGAGAAGTTTGCCGCCAAGCGCCTGGAACTGGCACAGAGGGTTTGGGCGCGCATGGAGGCCAGCGATTCCAGGGAATGCCGAAGCTGCCATTCCCACGAGGCGATGGTTGTGGCGGCACAAGTCGAGGACGCGCAGGCGCAGCACCCGCGTGCCATCACCAAGGGCGAAACCTGCATCGACTGCCACAAGGGACTTGTCCACGCCATGCCCGACCTCGGACCCCTGGCGCAGGTTGCCTTCGCAAACCTTGAAGCGACCTTGGGCAAGGTCGCGGCGGATGCGGGGACCGTCCATTCGCTGGCCACGCAGCCGTTCTTCCTGGATGCCGGCGGCGAGACCAGGGGCGGCCAGGTCCTGGCGGGCATTCCGCTTGCGGCGATGGAGTCGGCGGACGGCATGGTCAAGGTCCGGCTTTCGGGGTGGCGCCAGGAGGGTGCTGATCGGGTTCTTTACGCCGAGGCCGGCAAACGCATCCTGATCGCTTCCCTTTCGTCCGACGCACAGGAGGCCCTTCAATCTTCGGGCGATTCGGTGGTGCTCGAAGACACCGGCCAGACATGGACCCCTGGGACTTTGGAGGGGTGGCTGCCCGTCGAAAAGCTCACCGCCGATACCGAGGCGCTTTGGGAATACGCAGGGGCCCTCTACTCGACCAATTGTTCGCTGTGTCACGCGCTTCCGCACGCCAATGAATTTGCTGCCAATCTGTGGATGGGTCAGTTGCAGGCGATGGTGCCCTCGACCTCTCTCGAGAAGGACGAGGCACGCCTTGTCCAGACATACCTGCAACTGCATGCCGCGGATATGGGCGGACACTAGCGTCCAGGCTCGGGCATCGTCGGGTGGCCCATATCGCCCCGTTCCTGGGCCGGGATGGGCGGCCGATAGCGATTATTTCGAGATTGCTCTGGATCCTGGCCCGATTTTCCTTAACTCTGTCGCCATGCACGGTTGTTCCATATGCACGAAAGGATCGTTATGGCCTTCAAGCCGAACTACAGTTTCGAACGTCGGGAGCGAGAAAAAGCGAAAGCCGCGAAGAAGGCGGCTCGCCTGCAAGCCAAACGCGACAAATCGGACAAGGTCAAGGAAGACATTCCGGCGGACGACGTCGGGCAGCCGGACGCCCCTGAGGCGCCGGAGAAGGACTAGGGGAATGCACAACGGTCCGCGGTCACATTGATGAAACCGCGACTGTCGCTGGCCGTTGCCGTGAAGCGGTATTCCTGGTTGCCCAGGACGATCGAGTGATGCAGCGGGAGTTTCGCTGTAACCCTGGAGGTTTCCCCGCCCAGTCGGGAGAACAATAGCGTTACCGGTTTGGCCGGATCGAACCACGCTTCCGGTTGCCCGGCGGCGTTGACGGCAGGCTCACCTTCGCCGACAACCGTGATGGCGTTGTCGGCGAAGCTGACGGAACGCGCCGATGGATCGGTGCCTCCGGGAATCGGGGTAGTCACGAGAAAACGCTTGGTCGTCGGGGTGTTGGCGCAGGAGCGGTCCTCGCTTGCCGCGTCGATGAGGAAGGCAAGTCGCTCTTCGTCCGCTCCCGCCTCCAATTGCCGGACGATCAGCCCATAGAGACGTTGGGTTGGCCCCTTGGGAACGTCTTGCTCGTAACGTCGTTGCCATTCCTGGGCGGATAGCTTGGCCTGTTCGGTGGACGCCATGAGGTCGAGATTTCGTTTCTCGGCCTCGGTGACGGCGCTTGACAGTCGGGAGGTTTCCGACTGCAACTGCCGGATCTGGCCCTGCGAGACCATTGCTCCCGCTCTGTAAAGAGCGACACCGCCGGCCGTGACGCAGCCCAGCAGGAACAGCCACTTGAGAAAGCGGGCGCGTCGTTGGCGGCGCTGCTTGGTTCGGCTTTCGCGAAGGCCAAGACTCATGTCAACTAGGTCCTGTTCATGTCCCCCGAGGTTTTCACCACGGTCAGTCTATTGTCGGCCGGAACACGTGTTGCTCAAAGATACGCTGTTATCCCGCGATTGCAGCCATATCGTGGAATCATGGCGGGATTTTGGTGATCGCCCTTAGGGGTCGGAAGGCAAACGTCGAACGGCTTCTTCAAGGGCCGACAGGAATCGAGAGCGGTCCCGCCGGGAAAAACCGGACGGGCCACCCGAGACCTCGCCACTCTCGCGCAGATGCGCCATGAGATCACGCATGGCCAAGGCCATGCCGATGCCGTCTTCGGTAAAAGGTTTTCCGGTGGGGCCGATGACCAGGGCGCCCTGCCCCAGACAGCGTGAGGCCAACGGTATGTCGGCCGTGACGGCAATGTCGCTGTCGCCGATGTGCTGGGCGATCCAGTCGTCGGCGGCGTCTGTTCCTGCGGCAACGACGACGCGATGGACGAGCGACATTTCGGGCAGGCGCATCCAACTGTTGCTGACCACATGGACAGTCAACCGGTGGCGCGCAGCCACCCGCAGCACTTCATCCTTGACCGGGCAGGCATCGGCATCGACGAAGATTTCGCGCACACGTCCCTCGGCTTCCGTTGACGTGCGGTTGTCGCACATCGAACCGCCGCGATGCCAGGATGAATCGCCGGTTCAACTCAGTGGGCGATCAGCAGCGGCACCTGAGCCTCGGCCAGAATATGCCTCGTCGTTCCGCCGAAAATGACCTCGCGCAGTCGGCTGTGGGTGTAGGCCCCCTTGACGATGAGATCGGCCCGCGATGCGGCAGCCTCGCTAAGGATGGCTTCACCGGCCGCCCGGCTTCGCGCCTGGACCGTCTTGGCGATCGCCCTAACGCCGCTGCGGACCAGGTGGGCGGCGACCTGCTCGCCGTCCGGACCGGGCACCATGCCGCCCAAGGCCCCCGTGACCGAAAGAACGGTGACCGACTCGGCGTCCAGCAGCAGCTGCATGCCAAGACCGATGGTGCGGGCCGTTTCCGTGCTTCCGTTCCAGGCGAGAAGGATCCTCCGTCCCAGCGTCTTCGGTGGTTTCGGCGGCGCCACGATGACCGGTCGCCCGCTCTCGAACAGGGCCGCCTCGCAGATCGGCATCCAGCGTTCGGTGGAAGGCAGGGAAGTCCGTCCGACGACGGTCACGTCGAAGAGCCGCCCATAGCTGCCGACGATGCGAATGCGATCCCCGATTTCTTCCCGCCACTCCGCGGTCGGGCCGTCACGGGTTTCACCGATCCCGCAGAACGTCACCTTGTGACTATTCATAAAGGTGGTGAATCGCTTTTTCGCGATCGTGCCGGCCTCGTCCCAGTAGGATTGATGGCGCTCGAAATAGGCTGGAGATATGTCGACAGGGGCCGCGCTCTCCAACGGAGTGGCCTTGACGAACAATCCTTCGACGTGGCTGGCAAAACGGCTGGCAAGAATTTGAGCTGTGGCGATCGCCGCGTTGGCCGTGGTTTCGGCGTCTTCCGTACCATCATCAAGCAGAGGCAGAAGAATCGTCTTCATGGCACCTCTCCCTTTCGGAAAACGAGGACCATTATAGCAGAAAACACCGGTGGATGGACGACCTTTCGCCCAGTCGAAACATCGTCGG
>JAVEYE010000097.1:0-11017 GCA_034003665.1 Rhodospirillales bacterium
GGCAGGAGTCCTTTGACGGCATTGACGAAACCTTCCGGCGTCGTCGATTCCACCTTGATCTTCTCAAACAGTTTTTCGTGAGGGTGATAGAGCACGACGGTCGACGGCCGGAAGACCGCCGCCCCTTCCGATACGAACTTTTCGAAGGCGCAGTTTGCTCCGGCAATCAGCACATCCGTCTCGAACCGCGCAGCAACCTCTCGCGCCTGATCAAGATCGAGGTTCTGGGTGAACCCCTCGCTGTAATTGGTGACCGACTGGCATCCCGGGATCGCGACATGGAATCCCAGACAGGGCGAGAACGACGGCACCTTGGTCAAGGCCGTCCATGCCCACTTGATGCCATGCAGGAGACCGCCGCCGAAAACGCCTTGGGCGTAGCTGACGTCGCGATGACGCCATTCGAACGCGGTGATCGTGTACCCGGCGACGGTCTTCGTCTCCAGTGGCCGGATCGGAATCAACTTGTCGAGCGGCACCTTGTAGTGGCGATGAAGATGGTCGCACACCTCCTGCGACGACACCACGGAAGCGCCGGTCCGCTCCACGACAGCGGGCGTGTCAAGGTAGTGATCCTGGTGACCGTGCGACACGCAGACCACTTTGGCGCCGGCAAAATCCTCCAGCGTCGAGAAATCGGCGCCACAGTACGGGCGGAAGAACGGATCGAATACCAAGTCTCCCTGCCCACCCTGCATGATCACAGAAGACCAGCCGAGATAGCGGATCTTCGGCATCGGCTTTTTCCCGTGTAAACCTTCCATCTCCACAATCCACCTCAATTTTGCCGTCGCCATCGATGAAACCGCCTTATTCAGAGGGCAACGATTTCCGAACATCAGGGTTGTGATCGTACACAAAATATGATTTTATTGTCTATGAAAATTGCATTTCGATAGTAATTTTTGTGCGCACACCTGGCAATTGCAAGCTGCCCTACTGAATCCTGGTGCGGCAAAAGGCCGAGAGGAGCCCCCCTTAATGACCCGTATCGTTGATCTGACCCTCGCGATCGAAGACAACATGGTCAGCCACAAGAACCTGGTGAAGCCGGTTCTAATTCCCCACACGACCCACGAGTCGTCAAAGAAATACGGCCAGGGCACGCCGGAAGATCCCCAGACCTATTCCACCACCTTTCTCAGCATGCTCGACCACACGGGAACGCACGTGGATGCGTTCCTGCACGTCAAGCCGGACGGCTTGCCCGTCGACGAGATGCCGATCGAGATGTTCATGGGCAAGGCCGTGTGTTTCGACCTGCGCCACATTCCCGACCTGGGCACGATCGACTTGGCCGAAATGGAAGCGGCCGAAGAGAAATGCGGCGTCAAGGTGGACGGTCACATCGTCCTTTTGTGCACGGGCCTTCACAAGCGCCACTGGCCGCGCGAAACCATCGCCTACAGCAATGCGGCGATCACCTGGGACGCCACGAAATGGCTGGCTGACCGCGGATCGAAGCTGCACGGTGTCGAGGGCCCCTCTACCGACCGGCCGACGGAAAAGACTTTCGCCAATCACCGCGCCTGCCGCGATCTGGGAATCACCCACTACGAATGGCTGGTGAACCTCGAGGAACTGATCGGCGTCGGAGAATTCCATTTTGAGGGGGTGCCCCTGAAGCTGAAGGGAGCATCCGGCTCGCCGGTACGAGCCTTGGCGTTTTTGGACTGAGGGAACGCCGGTTCGCAGAAGACGACCCAACGATCCCGCCCTCTGGCGGGCAAAGACAATAGAACAAGGCGGACTTGCCGCGATTACGATCCGCCAACCCGGTGTGGAAACAGGAGATCATGATGGACAGACAAGCTACCCATATCACTATCGTCGCCGGTATTGCGGGATGCCTCGCCTTCCCCGCGATGGCGGAACCTATCGCCCTCAACGCCATCGGCATCGTGTCGACCCATGAACATCACATCGAACTCGAGAAGGAGTTCTATCAGAGCCTCTCGCAGAAGACGGGCTTCGACTTCAAGGTCAACTTCAATCCGCTCGACGTGGTCAGCGTCAACATGCAGGACACGCTGCGCATGGCCAAAAGCGGTACATTCGATCTCGTTCAGTCGACGATCGGCCCCATCGCCCGCGACGACCCCTTCCTTGAAGGAATCGACCTGATCGGCATCGCGCCGACGCTGGAAGACATCAGGACCGTGGTCGAGGCGTACCGCAAGCCGTTCAGCGACCGGGTTGCCTCGAAGTTCAACGCCCGGGTGATGACGATCTGGCCGTTCGGACCGCAGGTCTTCTATTGCAAGGCGGGCGTCCACGGTCTGGATGACTTCAAGAACCTGAAGGTTCGTGTCTACACCCGCACGATGGCGGCCTTGATGCAGTCGCTGGGCGCCACGCCGGTGACCCTGCAGTTCGCCGAAGTCTATCCGGCGTTGCAGCGCGGGGTCGCCGACTGCGCCGTCACGTCCCCAACCTCGGGCAACACGGGCAACTGGCCGGAAGTCGCCAAAAGCTTCTTCCCGCTCGGCATCAATTGGTCCGTCAACGCCCACTTCATGAACCTTGACAAGTGGAACAAGCTGACGCCGGAGCAGCAGAAAGCCCTTGATGCCGCCTTCAAGGATCTTGAAGCGCGCTATTGGGCGATGACCCAGGAACTGACGGACGAGGCCACCGCCTGCAATACCGGTCAGGACGCCTGCAAGGGCTACAAGAAATTTGACATGACTGCGGTCGACGTCTCCGACAAGGATCGTGAAACCCTGAAGAAGGCGGTCGAAGAGGTGGTGCTTCCGACTTGGAAGCAGGCCTGCAACGCCGGTTATGCTGAATGTTCCGACATCTGGAACAACTCGGTCGGCAAGGCGACGGGCTACACCATTCGTTAGCCTTCCATAACGGACGGGAGGAGACGCCGCAGTGTTGTGGGCGCCTCCTCCCATTTTTTGCACAAAGCGAGGCTCACGGAGGCGGTCGCCATGCGAGCGATAGAGACCACCGCGCGATTTTTTGCCATTTTGTGCGGTTGGGGCTGCTTCATTCTTTCGGCCCTGATCGGTGTCGATGTCATCTCCCGCAAGTTTTTTGGATTTTCATTGCAGGGCACCGACGAACTCGGCGGTTACGTCGTCGCCATCACGGCGGCGTTCGGGTTCTCGCTGGCGCTGATCCATCGCAGCCATACGCGCATCGATGTTTTCCTGGTTCACGCCCCGGCGCCGGTCCTGGCTTTTCTCAACCTGGTCTCGATGACCTGTACCGCCGGCTTCGCGGGCTTCATGGCCTGGCGGACCTGGGCGACCCTTGAGGAAAGCCTCGAGTTCGGCAGCTTGGCCAGTACGCCGTGGCAGACGCCGCTGTGGATTCCCCAGTCGATTTGGGTGGTCGGACTGGTGATCTTCGCCGCGATCGCCACCGTATTTGCGGTGCATGCCGCCTTTCTGCTGATCGTGGACAGGGTCAGGCTCAATCGCCGGTACGGCCCGCCGTCCCTCAAGGAAGAAATCAACGCCGAACTGGACGTCCGCGAACTGTCGGATAGCGAAGCGAAGGAGATCACCCGATGATCGACGTAACCGGCGCCGCGATCGGCTTCTTCGTCATGCTCGGCCTAATGTTCCTTGGTCTGCATGTGGCCACGGCAATGTTCCTCAGCGCCGCACTCGGGGCGCTGATCTATCTGGGACCGGCACAGATCTTGGTGTTCGGCACCACCCTGTGGGCGGTGATGAACGACTTCATCCTGACCGCCATTCCATTGTTCATCCTGCTGGGCGAGCTTCTCATGCGCAGCGGCGTAACCCATCGGATGTATGACGGCCTTTCCGATTGGCTGGGCTATCTTCCCGGGGGGCTTTTTCATTCCAACATCGGGGCCAGCGCCCTGTTCGCCTCCGTTTCGGGGTCCTCGGTGGCGACGTCGGCGACCATCGGCACCGTCGCCCTGCCGGAACTGGAACGGAGGCAGTACAACGAGCGGATCGCGCTCGGCAGCATCGCGGCCGGCGCCACCCTCGGGATCCTGATTCCGCCCAGCGTCAACATGATCATCTTCGGGGCCCTGACGAAAACCTCTATCGGCAAGCTGTTCATCGCCGGCATCATCCCGGGCCTGACGCTCACCCTCATGTTCATGGCCACCATCCTGATCCTCTGCGTCATCCGGCCGTCGTTCGCCGGCCGGGCGAAAGAAGAACAGCCTCCTCTTCGCGACAAGCTCTATCGGCTTCGCTTCCTGCTGCCGCCGCTGATGATCTTCCTCGTCGTGATGGGAACCATCTACTTCGGCTGGGCGACGCCCAGCGAGGCGGCGGCCATCGGCGTCCTCCTCGCGGCAGCGCTGGCGGCGGCGAACGGGCAATTCAAGATCAAGGTCCTGCACGAGGCGTTCATATCGACGGTGAGGACCTCGGCGCTCATCCTGTTCATCATCATCGCCGCCTTCTTCCTTAACTTCATCGTCGGCATCCTGGGCATTCCTCAGGCGCTTACGCGTTTCGTCGCCGAGGTTGGAGCCACCCCGCAAACGACGATCTGGCTGCTCGTGATCTTCTACTTGGTGTTGGGCTGCTTCCTGGAAACCCTCTCCATGATGGTCGGGACCATCCCCGTGGTCTTCCCGCTGATTCTCCACCTCGGCATCGACCCGGTCTGGTTCGGCATCTTCCTGGTGCTGATGATGGAGTTGGCCCTGGTGACGCCGCCCGTCGGAATGAACCTTTATGTCGTCCACGGCGTCCGGGGGCACGGCAGGGTGACCGACGTCTTCTATGGAATTACGCCATTTCTTGCGACCATGTTCCTGATGGTGGTCGTCATCATTCTGTTTCCGGGGCTCGTGACATGGCTGCCAAATCTCATGTTCTGAGCCGGCGCCCGGATCGTGCGACGGGCGGATCAGCAGATCGGTCCGCCGCCGCCCCGTGGCAGTGGACTGCCACCGAGGCGGCGCGGGCGGTCCGAGACGGAGAAGCCCGTTCGCTTGATTTGGTGACGGCGGCGCTCGGCCGCGTCGCAACACTCGACCCAATGCTGGGGGCCTTCATCACGGTCAATCCCGATGCCGAACGGGATGCCGCGGCCGCCGACCGCGCTGTCGACGCCGACCGGCGGCTGGGGCCGCTGCACGGCATCCCGGTCGCCATCAAGGACCTGGCCGCCACCAAGGGACTACGAACGACGTATGGATGCGCGCGATTCGCCGACCACGTGCCCGATGCCGACGACCTTTGCGTCGCCAGGCTCAGGCGGGCCGGGGCCGTCATCCTGGGCAAGACCAACACGCCCGAGTTCGGCTTCGGGGCGGTGTGCGCCAACCGCCTCCACGGCCCGACGTGCAACCCCTTCGATCCCTCGCGCACCTCGGGGGGATCGAGCGGCGGCTCGGCGGTTGCCGTGGCGACCGGCATGGCCATGCTTGCCCACGGCACCGACTTCGGCGGTTCGGTGCGCACTCCGGCCAGTTTTTGCGGCGTTGTCGGCTTGCGGCCGACGCCGGGCCGCATTCCCGAGCCTGCCAATCCGCCAGGGATGAACCGCCTGAGCACCCACGGCATTCTGGCCCGCACCGTCGACGATGTCGCATTGATGTTCGAGGTAATGGCCGGCCCCGACGGCGGCGATCCGGCCTCGATGGGTGTCCCCGCCTGGCGCCGCCCCGGCTATGTGCGACGGACGGAGACGGTCGAACGGGTCGCGTTCACCGCTGATCTCGGCGGCTTCGCGCCGGTGGACGACGAGGTGGCCCAGGTGGTCCAAGACGCCGTCCAGGCAATCGCCGCGAACGGATGGTCGGTCGCGGAATGCCGCCCCGAAGTGGAAGGCGTGCGCGAGGCCTTCCAGACATTGCGCGCCGCCGTTTTAGATCGCCAATACGGGGCTCTCCTCGAAGACGGCACCAGTGATCTGACGGATTCCTTCGTGTGGAACGTCGCCCGGGGAAAAGGGCTTCTGGCCCGCGACTATTTGGCCGCAGAGGAAGCCCGCTCGGACATCCTGCGGGCATTTTCCGCGCTGTTCCGCAGCTTTGACATCCTGGCCCTTCCGGCGGCCGGCGTTCTGCCCTTCGCCAACGCCGACGGCGACGTGCGATCCATCAACGGCCGGCCGCTGGCCAATATCATCGATTACCTTGCCGTGACCTTCGCCATCTCGTTGGTGGGCTTTCCTGCGATCTCCATCCCGTGCGGCCATTCATCCGCAGGGCTGCCGATCGGACTGCAACTGGTGGCGCCGCCGTTCAAGGAAACCCGCCTGCTGCACTTCGCGAAAACGCTCCAGGACAACCTCGGGTTTCGGCACCGTTGGCCGCCGTTGATCGGCCAGGGCTAAAGCGACGCGACGCGACGGATATCGTCCCCTTCCACCGCAACGACTGTGCGTAACGAACTGGGGTGTCGTCGCCTCTACCACTCGATAAGTTGTCGGGGGAAATGAGTCATGATTTCAGGCGTTCCGCTGGTAACGGCAACCATGTCCCCAATGGCGGCACCGGCCACATTCGGGACGAACAGGTTGGGATGAAATTCGAACAACATTCCTTCCTTGATTTCCAGGAAAGCGTCTGCCGCTGACGGTGGCGTTGTGTCGTCATAGGGTTGCGGAAAGGGTTGACTGGAAATCGGATCCTCGTACGAGTGCCCAAGACCGTGCGCCGCCCGGAAACAAAAGATCCCTTGCTGCTTGGGATTGGAATAATGGCGCTCCAACACGGCTTCGAACGCCGCATTGACATCGTAAAGATTCCCGCCCGGCCGCAGCTTGGCCAACCCAGCCTCCTCCATCTCCAGGGCAATGTCGAAGACCTGGCAATGCTCACTGGTGGGCTTTCCATAGGTGCCCATGCGAATCGCGTGCCCCCAGTGCCCGTCGTAGATCAGATAGATGCCGGCCAGAACCTGATCGCCACGTTGCGGCACGCGCAGGCATTCTTCCTTATAGAATCGCGAGTAGTCGGCAATCGGCTTGATCGTCAGCCAGGTCAAAATGTACTCCGCGCCAGCCAACCGTGCAGTCCGCTCCATCTCGGCTTGAATCTGATAGGTTTTCTGGCCGCTGCGAACTTGCCGCGAAAGAGTCTCGAAAATGGCGTCGCAGATTTCCGCCGCCCGGCGATGAAAGGCCAGTTGCAACGAATCCTTGACGACTCGCCGCCGGTCGATCTCCGGCGTGAAGTCGACCCACTCGACCTCCGACAGTTCCTTCGTGAACCCGCCCCAAATCGGAACCGTCATCTCGTCGCGCCCGACGACACCGATGCGTTTCTTTGTGAGACCGGATTCTTCGAGGGCGTCGCGGGTTGCGGCACCGAATGCCGGCGGTTTGACGAAATGCACGTCCTCGAACCACATCAGCTCGCCGCCCAAGAACTTCAGGAAGATGTTGGGGGTCAGCAACCGAGGCTGTCTTCCCGGGACGAGAATAAGCACCGAGGGCGTATTGTGGCCGTCCCAGTTGCATAGATAGCGCAGGTACCCGTGACTGCGGCTGCCGGACCCCAAAGCGCTGCCGTTGCCGAACACGACAAGCGCCGAAAGGTCGGCCTCGATCAACGAACGTTCCACATCAGCGATTCGACGTTTCAACGTCGTTACATCCATACGCAACATCACGTGTGTCCTTTCGTCTTCTGCCGGCGGTGTCCTAGAACAGCAAGCCCGCGGGCGTAGGCACCTGCAGCATCAAGCTGAAACATCCATAGACCACGGCTGTGACGAACGCCGCGATGGATCCATCCATGAACAGTACGAAGAGCAGGCGACTTCGCAAGGATTGAAGCAGAGTGGAAAACGAAAAAAGCAAGAACAGAAACAGCCATGTCGAAAAGTAGAAGCCAAGGATGGTGACCAGAAGCACGTAGACGGACGTAGCCGCCACCATGGCTACGATCTGGCGTTTTTGGGCAAGTCCAACCGGTTGCTGCTTGGTGTAGGCCGCAGCGCCGCCGCGCAAGGCCGACACAAGAACCAGAACGGCCAGGACCGCGATGACGATGAAGACCATTTCCGGGAAGACGTTCGAGGGGTAAGAAAGCGCCAACCCGTCCACCCACAGGGCGGCGACCGTTCCAAGAACAATGAGTGTCGTGGCAATTGTGCTCCGCCGTATTTGCCGGCAAGCCACTGGCCGTTTTTCTTGGGAGATCTCAACCGTCGTCATGACGAGGCCTTTTTCCGCTCCAGCCAGATCGGCAACACCAATGCCAGGATGCACAGCGCGATGAGAAATGCGGCAAGCGGGTCGAACACCAGGACGTCGAGAACCGAAGTCTTCGCCCGAGCCAGCAGCAGGGAAACGGACAGCGATTGTTCGACGATGGGGCCGAGAACCAAGCCAAGGGCGATAGGCGCCGGATGGATTTCGACCCGGATCAGCAGGTAAGCAATGGTGCCGGTCGCCAACATGATGACGACATCAAGTTCATTGTTGCGCAAGGCATAGGAACCGATCACCGCTAGAACAATGACCGTTGGAATGATGTACGTTTTCGGGATACGGACGATCTGGGCGCTCAACTTGGCGATGACGGCGCCGACGGGAACCATGACAAAATTGACGACGATCAAGCCGACGATGAACGTGTAGGCGATGTCGGCATGGTTCGCGAGCAACTGCGGTCCCGGAACCAACCCCTGCGCCAATAGTCCGCCCATGAGCACGGCCGCACCCGCGTTTCCCGGGATGCCCAGCGACATCAACGGCACGAGCGAGCCGCCGACTCCGGCGTTGTTCGCGCTTTCCGGAGCGGCGACGCCTTCGATCACGCCGGTTCCGTAACGCGACGGATTACGATCCCACCGCTTGGCCTCATTGTAGGCGATGATGGCGGAGACGCTGCCCCCCGCCCCCGGGAGGGTACCGATGAAAGTTCCGAGCACCGAAGATTGAACGAGTACACGCTTGCACCTGCGCCAAAGATCCCCGATCACCTGGCGCGCGACGCCATGGCGGCGCACGTATTTCGCGATATGGCTCTCCGGCGCCTCGAGCAGAACCAGCATCTGGGAGAACGAGAAGATGCCGATCATGACGACGACCATGTCGAAGCCCTGAACGAGCGGCTGAATGCCGAACGTAAAGCGGGGTGTACCGGCGACGGGATCGAGGCCCACCGTGCTGATGGACAGTCCGATGGCGCCCCCAAGAAGCCCTTTCAAGACATTGCCGGGTGACATCGCGGCAAGCGTGGTCAGCCCGAATATGGCAAGCCAGAAGAACGCGGCCGGACCGAACTTGAGCGCAATCTCGGAGAGCGGCGCAAAGAAAAGCAACAGAATCACAACGCCAACGACTCCTCCGAACGCCGACGCAAAAAGGGCAGTGAGCATGGCGCGCTGCGCCTCGCCCTTGCGCGTCATCGGATAGCCGTCGAACGTGGTGGCAACCGATCCGGGCTGTCCGGGCGTATTCATCAGAATCGCGGCATTGGCGCCTCCATACGTCGAGCCGCAGAAAACGGCACCCAAGGCGATCAACGCCGTATCGGTCGGAAGGCTGAAGGTAAAGGGAAGAGCCAGGGCGATGGCGGTCACGACCGTGATGCCCGGCAGCATGCCGCCGATCACGCCGAAAATCATCCCGATCACCATCACGAACAGGTTGACCGGTTGGATCGCGTTGACGATGCCGCTCGCCACATGCTGCAAGAGTTCCATTTTTATGACCCTGCCCCGCCCTTTCGCGCGCCGGGAGTAGAAGGGGCGAGCGCTTAAGCGCTCGCCCCAGGGATGACGGCCATCACTTACCGTACTTCTCGACCAACATCTTTGCGTTGGGCAGGAAGTCGTCAATCAGCCCCTTCAATTCCTTGCCGCCGGAAAAATCGATGATCTGGCTGACCTTTTCGTGCCGCGTCTTCACATCGTCGATCGCGTAGATCTTGCGAAGCCCTTCCACGAGACGCTCGTTAATCTCCGTCGGCAGCCCCTTCGGGGCGATCCAGATGCGGGCCGCGCTCGATTTCACGTCGTACCCGTTTTCCTTCAGAGTGGGGATGTTCGGAGAGGCGGCATGGCGATCGCTTCTTGCCATGCCAAGGTAGGTCAACTTCGTTTCCGAACTGCGGACCGCCCCGTGCAAGGCGAACAACGCGTCAATGTGCCCACCGAGAACCGCGGTCAAACCCTGGGCCCCTCCGGGGAAGGGCACGACGTTGACGTCGACGCCCAGTTCTTTGAACGCAAGGGCCGCCATATGCGTGGGCCCCAGGTTCTCGACCGAGCCGATCGATAGCTTGCCAGGTTTCGCTTTCGCCGCCTCGACGAGCGCGGCGAAACTGCTCAGTTCGCCGTCACGGCGCGTGACCAGAACGACCTCGTCGACACTCGCCACGCCAAGATAATCGAAATCCTCAAGGCCGTATTGTCCCGCGCCTGTCAGCGCGTTCATGACCATCAAAGGGAATGTGTAGACGGCGATCGTGTAGCCGTCGGGTTTGGCTTTCGCCAATTCCGTGGCGCCGATCGCCCCATTGGCTCCCGGTTTGTAGACGAAGACCAACGGCTGTCCGAATTCGGTCTTGAACGCTTCTTCGATGAGCCGAGCCTGCTGGTCGGTTCCTCCGCCCGGATTGAACGGCACGATAACCGTAACGGGCCGTTCCGGATACGAAGCGGCGATCGCCCCGGTCGAGGCGATAAGCAGGCATGCGGCGATGCCTGATAGCAATGAACGGGTCCGCGACATCAAAACCTCCTTATGACTGTAACGCGTTGGTATCTTCTCATTTCCACTCGGATGACCGGTCTGGGGCCATTGCCATGTCGCAGACGGCCCTACTGCCCCGCGGTCTGCCTCACCCTCTCGGAAATCGTGCTGCGGAACGATTTGATGTGGCCTTGCATTTCGGCTTTCGCCGCGGGTCCGTCGCGTCGCTCCATGGCATCAAGGATCCGTAGGTGCTCCTCTTGCACCTGCCGCATGTGGTCCGTATCGGAAAGGGAAATGAACCAGAACCGAAGAGAGCGGTCGTGAAGGGTGGACAACAGGTCGGCCAGAACCACGTTTCTGGCCGCTCGCGCAATTGCCCGATGAAATGCGCGGTCCAGGTTCATCAGTC
>JAVEYE010000098.1:0-11009 GCA_034003665.1 Rhodospirillales bacterium
GGCGTCGCCGGGATACATGATCTGAGCCAGTATCGTCCGCTCGCCGCTTTCCTTCTTGATTTTGCGGGCGATCGGCGCGGTCCGCCGGCCGGCGGCGATGACCAGGTCGGGCCACGGCGCCACCAGGTTGATGCGGCTGGTGCCGGTCAGCCCGGCGAACGACGCCCCCACGAAGAAGTTCGGCAACGCCGCCGCCGCCGTATAGGTAAGTTCCTGAACGTGGAAACGCTGGCCCAGGGACTCGGCCACGCCAAGGACTTGGCTGCGGTTGCCGGCGCGGTCGTCTAGGAGGGCCCAGATGAGGGGTGTCGCGGGAAGTTTACGGGGGCTGGTCATGGGGGCTGAGTAAACGGTGAGGCGTGGGTCTGGTCAAGGGCCATCAATGGCCCCCTGTCGCGGCACAATTCCACGGCGTCAAACACCTACCAAGTCGGGTATCGGTACCTCATTGGGGTTGCTTGGGGTTGAGCGTATGCAACAGCCAGTCATTTCTGATACAAATTGGTCGGCCCATCAGGCCTTGTCGTGGTGGTGAACAAGGCAGCAGCAAGAGACGCTCATGTATAAGAAGATTTTGTTCAGCGTCGATCTCAACGACGATGCCTCGTGGCGGAAGGCTCTGCCCGCTGCCCTGCACCATGCCCAAGCGTTCGGTGCCGAACTCCACGTCCTGACCGTGGTTCCCGAATTGCCGATGGGCGTGGTCAATCTGTACTTCGCCGACGATGCCGGGGCCCGTCTGGTCAAAGCAGCCCAGGAGGATCTCGCCGAGTTTGTCGAGAAGAGGGTGCCGGCAGGCTTCCGCGTCAAGCGGCACGTGGCGCACGGCACGATCTACACCTGCATCCTCGATACCGCCGATGCCATTGATGCCGACCTCATCATCATGGCCTCGCACAGACCGGCCATGCGCGACTACCTGCTGGGCCCCAATGCCGCGCGGGTGGTTCGTCATTCCACACGTTCTGTGCTGGTGGTCCGCGGGTGACGAGACAAACTTCGCCCATCATGCCGCCGGGGATTGCCTAGCATCGGACTTCCCTCTAAAAAGCGGCAACCGCGTTCCATGGCGCCAGCCACCGCTTCCGGAGGATCGATGTCCCCATCGTCTGCCCCCGACAATCCGTTCGGCCGGTCTACCGCCCGCATTCTGCTCGACATCAAGGCCGTCAATTTCCGGCCCGCCGAACCGTACAAGCTGACCTCCGGCTGGATGAGCCCGGTCTACATCGATTGCCGCAAGGTCATCTCGTTCACCGAGGAACGGCGCCGCATCATCGCCATGGCTGTCGACAAGCTGGGCGGAGCTGCCGGATGGGACACCTTCGATATGGTGGCCGGCGGCGAGACGGCGGGCATTCCCTACGCCGCCTGGATCGCGGAGGCAGTCTCGCTGCCGATGCTCTACGTGCGCAAGAAGCCGAAAGGGTTTGGCCGCGACGCCCAGATCGAGGGCGATCTCGTCGATGGCCGCCGCGTGCTTCTGGTCGAGGATCTGGCCACCGACGGTGCCAGCAAGCTGACTTTCGTCAACGCCCTGCGCACCGCCGGCGCCGCCGTCAGCGACGCCTTCGTCGTCTTCTTCTACGGGGTATTCGCCGGGGCCGAGGCCGATCTCGCCAAGGAGGGCGTGCGCCTTCACTATCTGGCGACCTGGCAGGATGTATTGGCCGAGGCCGAGGCGGGCGGCGATTTTCCACCCGACGTCATCGCCGGCGTGCGCGAGTTCCTGGCCGATCCCGTTGGCTGGTCGGCCACCCGCGGCGGCCGCGGCGCGGTGACGTAAGGCTCAGGCGCGGGGCAGCGTCACCACAGCCCTGAGTCCGCCTTCTCTGCGGTTTTCCAGCGTCACCTCACCGCCGTGGGCGCGCACGATGGTGCGCACCACGGCAAGTCCCAGGCCGACGCCGCCGGTTTCGCGGCTGCGCGAGCCCTCGACCCGATAAAAGGCGGTGAAAACCTTTTCCATCTCTTCCGGCGGGATGCCCTGCCCGTTGTCCTCGACCGTCACGATGACGGCGTCGGTCGACGGCTTCAAAGCCACGTGGGCGGAGCCTCCGTACTTGAGCGCGTTGTCGATGAGGTTGCTGAATGCGCGCTTGAGGCCAGTCGGCGCCCCGTTGAAGGAAAACCGCCGTTCGCCCGTATAACTGGCGGATTGGCCGCCATCGACGGCGGCGTCGCACAAGCTTTGGAGGAGGTCTGCGAGGTCGAGCGGCACGTGAGCCTCGCCCGTCGCATCGTCGCGGGCGAAGGACAAGGTAGCGGCGATCATCGCCTCCATTTCCGCGAGGTCGGCCAGCATCTTGCGGCGCTGGTCATCGTCCTCGATGAATTCAGCGCGAAGCCGCATGCGGGTGATCGGGGTACGCAGGTCATGCGAAATGGCCGCCAGCATACGTGTGCGGTCGTCGATGAAACTGCGCAGGCGCATTTGCATGTCATTGAATGCGCGGGCGGCGCGGTGCACCTCGCGCGGGCCGCGTTCGTCGAGCGGCGGCGCATTGACGTCGCGGCCAAGCCGCTCGGCGGCGCGCGTGAAGAAGGCAAGCGGCGCAGTCGCCCGCCACACCGCCCACACCGAGATGGCAAGCACGGCGAGCGTGGCCGCCAGCATCGGCAGCAGGATGCTGGACGACCAGAACGGCCGGAGCGGAAGGATCGGAGAGATGAAGTTGAGCCAGCTTCCGTCGGAGAGCGACAGCGACAGGATCATGATCTGCTCGGGAATCCCGCTCGGTTCGCTGAAAATGGACCCCGGCCGCCGACCGAAGCCATGATCGAAGCGATTGCCGCTTCGCATTCTGTTGGTCCGGAGGTCGCGGGCGGGCCGATTGGCGTCGTCGTCCTCGAATCGCGGCGGATTGGATGGATCGGCGACCGAAACCCGTACCCGTTCTTCGCCTCCGTTTCCCAGCTCCTGAACGACGGCATCGCGCACTCTCAATGCCCAGGGATTGGTGGTCTTTCCCTCGGCCATCGCGCCAGGGGTCCACGTTATACGAAGGCCGGGACTGCGACGAAAATCGCGCAGGAAGGGACGGCGTTCATCAGTCGGCAATTCGTCGATGATCTGGGCCAGCGAAGAGATGCGTTCGGCTACCTGACCGGCGATCGAGGTCGACAGGGTCCGCGATCGCTCGGTCCAGTAGAAGGCGAATCCCGCAAGATTGGAGACGATCAGTCCGAGCAGAAGGACGACAACCGTGCGCCCGACGATGGTTGAAAGCCAAGCCTGTCTCACAGGGATACAACCGCTGGCGTGAACACGTAGCCGCCGCCACGCACCGTCTTGATCACTTGGGGATTGGCGGGATCAGCCTCTATCTTTCGGCGCAGCCGGCTGACCTGGACATCGATGGCGCGATCGAACGGCTGAGAATCCCGGCCACGCGCCAAATCGAGGAGTTGGTCGCGGCTGAGGACACGCTGCGGCCGCGACACGAAGGCGGCTAGAAGCTCGTACTCGCCGCCGCTCAATTCGACCCGCACGCCGTCGGGGGACGCCAGTTCGCGGGAATCCAGGTTGAATTTCCAGCCGGCGAAGGCAACAACGGTTTCTCCCTCGCCATCGGTCATGGCTCGGGCCGCGCGGCGACCGGGCTGGGCATCGGCGCGGCGCAACACAGCCTTCATGCGGGCCAGCAATTCGCGTGGGTTGAACGGCTTGGGCAGGTAGTCGTCGGCCCCCATTTCAAGGCCGATGATGCGGTCCGTTTCCTCTCCCATGGCAGTCAGCATGATGACCGGGATGTCGGAACTGGACCGCAGATTACGGCACAGCGTCAGGCCGTCCTCGCCGGGCAGCATCAGGTCAAGGACAATCAGGTCGATCGCCCAGTCTGACAGGACCTTGGCCATTTCACGGCCATCTGCGGCGGTGCTCACTCGATAACCGTGCTTACCGAGGAAACGACCGAGGAGGTCCCGGATCTCACGGTCGTCGTCAACGACAAGAATGTGGAGCGAACTTTCCATGGCTGGACTATAGCCTCGGGAGGGCCCGGTGTGGCGGAAAATCCGTTACCGACTGTGTCGTCCCGCCGTCCTGAAATGTTTGGTTACAAAAAACCGAGTTGCCGGAAATCCGCCGGTTACAGAGCGGGGGTGTAATGAAGGCAATCGAGACGACATCTGCACCGGAGAACAAACATCATGAAACGATTTCCGCTTACTCTCGCCGCCGCTTTTGTCCTGCCGGCCGCCCTCGGCCTGGCGGTGGCCGCCCATGCGGCTTCCGACGCCCCCGCCACCCCATCGGCCGGATTCTATGGTCCCTGCGCGGGCTATGGTATGGGGATGGGCCCGGGCATGAGGTCCGGCGGCGCAGGCTGGCAGGCCATGGGTCCCGGCACTCGCGGCGGTGCCTGGCGCGGCGCCTATTGGGCCGACGCCGACCGTGACGGCACCCTGACCGTGGAGGAGGTGAAAAGCTTTCTCGAGGCCCGCCACAATCGTCCCGGCTTCGAGAATCTCAAGATCGGGGTCGTCAAGGAGAAGGATGACAGCACCCTCACGGCCGAGGTCGTCACCGCCGACGGCGCCCTGGTGCGCACCCTCGAATTTCCGCGCAAGGTCGATGCCGGCGTGACCGGCCCGCGCGGCCGCGGCGGCCATGGTCCGGCCATGCGTGGCGGGCGCGGTGGCTGGGGCCAGGGTTACGGCCCGGCCCGGCAGAACAAATTCTCCAACCGTGGCTTCGGCCCAGGTATGCAGGCGGGTCTTCTGGCCGACGGCGCACTTTCGGTCGACGAGGTGAAGGGGTTGATGGAGCGGCACCTTGCCAGGTGGAACAACCCCAACCTCAAGGTCGGCGACGTCAAAGAAAAGGATTCCGCCACCATCTCCGCCGAGATCGTCACCAAGGAGGGGTCGCTGGTCGAACACGTGGAGTTTGATCGCAAGACCGCGTTTCCCACCCGCGCCCGATAAACGGGCGGCTTAAGAAATCGCGAGGAGGCCGGTTCCCCAGTGGACCGGCCTTTTGCGTGGATTGCGCGTGCCTGAAATCGCGTGCCGTCAAGATGTCGCACCAAGCCATCTTGACGCAGGGGAACGCCCAAGACGATTGAAACCGCCGGAGGCAGTTGGTAGGCTGGAAACCATACAAAGAACGTGACGCCAAACGCAAAATACAGGGATCAATTCCGGGGAGATTCAATGAAAACACAATATTCGTGCGCGGCTGCGCTGCAATCACTGATGGCAGCCACTGCAATCATGGTGATTTCCGCCACCATTTCGCCGGCAGTCGCCGCCGAGAAGTATCCGGAAAAACCGATACAGTTCCTGATTCCCTTCGATCCGGGCGGGCAGTCCGATACCGCGGTCATCCTTTTGCGCCCCGGCCTCAAGGAAAAGCTCGGAGTCGACATCGTCGCCCAGCATCGGCCAGGCGGCGGCGGAGCCGTCGGTTGGACCATGCTGGCCCAGGAGAAGCCCGACGGCTACATGATGGCGGTGACCAACCTGCCGCACATCGTGATCCAACCGTTGATGACGAAGGGTGTGAAATACAAGACCGAGGACCTCGCCCCCGTCTATATGTACGCCGAATCGCCGGGTGGCATCGCCGTGCGCAAAGACGACGACCGCTTCAAGACTCTCCAGGACCTGATCGACTATGCCAAGGCGAACCCTGCCAAGGTGTCCATGGGGGGCGTCGGCAAGTTCACCGGAAACCACCTGGGCTATCTGCAGTTCGTCCAGATGGCGGGCCTCGACATCAGCTACGTCAGCTTTAACGGCGCCGCCCCGCAAACCGCGGCCCTGCTTGGTAGCCATGTCATGGCGATCTACGGCGGAACGTTCATCTTCGCCGACAAACGCGACGAATTCCGGGTCCTGGCCATCGCCACGGACGAGCGCCTGCCCGACTTCCCGGATGCCCCAACCTTCAAGGAGCTGGGCATCGACCTGGTGGGGGGCATCGACCGCGGGGTCACGGTGCCGGCCGGCACGCCGAAGGAGAGGATCGATATGCTGGCCGAGGCCATCCGCTACGCGGCCGGCAAGAAGGAGTTCATCGACGGCATGGAGAAGCTGGGCTTCCACCTGGTCAACCATGGGCCCGAGGACTACGCCAAGATCATCCAGGCGCGCAAGCAGCAGTACATGAAGGTCCTCAAGGACGGCGGATTCCTGAACTAGAAGCCGGAACGCGGGCGGGATCGGCGTCCGCCCGCGTTCCTTCGCCCTCCGATCATCCCTCCTGTCATTGAGGTTTCGGCATGGAATGGCTGGGCCCTGCGGTCGCGAACATCATTGCACCGGGCAACGTCCTGGGGCTGACGTTGGCGGTAGCCGGCGGCATTCTGGTCGGTGCCCTACCCGGGCTGACCGGCACCATGGCCATCGCGTTGATGGTTCCATTCACGTACCCGCTGTCGCCGGAGGCCGCCCTCATCATCCTCGGCGGCATCTACGTCGGGGCTATGTACGGCGGTTCCATATCGGCCATCCTGATCAATACGCCGGGTGCCCCGGCCGCCATCGCCACAACGTTCGACGGCTATCCGATGGCCACCCAGGGACGGGCCGAGGAGGCGCTGTGCGCGGCGGCGACCGGCTCGGGCGTCGGCGGCCTGCTGGGCACCGTCGTGCTTTTGTTCTTCGCACCGGCCCTGGCCGTCGTTTCGCTCAAATTCGGGCCGCCGGAGTATTTCTGGCTGGGCATACTCGGCCTCACCATCATCGCCAGCCTATCGGCCCGCAACATTTACAAGGGGCTTCTGGGTGGACTTTTCGGGGTGCTGCTCAGCACCATCGGGTTGTCGCCGACAACCGGCGAGGCCCGTCTTACCTTCGACACCACGGACCTATTGGGCGGCGTCGAGGTAATTGTGGCGCTCATCGGCCTGTTCTGCGTGCCACAGGTGCTGATCATGGCAAGGGAGGCTAGGCGACAGGAGGGACTGGTCCTTTTCACGCCGGAACGCGGCAGGACGCGCCGCACCTTCTTCCTCGTATTGCGCCACTGGGGAAACCTCGTCCGCTCGTCGATCATCGGCGTCATCGTCGGGATCATTCCCGGCGCCGGCGGCAATGTCGCCGGCCTGCTGTCCTATCAGGAGACGGTCCGCGCGGCCAACGACAAGGAATCTTTCGGCAAAGGCAACATCGACGGGGTTATCGCGTCGGAAACCGCCAACAATGCCGCGGTCGAGGGATCGCTGGTCCCGCTGCTGACGCTGGGCATTCCCGGGGCGCCGCAGGCCGCAGTGCTCTATGGCGCCCTGCTGCTGCACGGGTTGCGCCCGGGTGCCGAACTGTTCACCGGGCACGGCGCCGTCGTCACCTACACCTTCATCCTGTCTCTTTTCCTCGCCAACCTCATCATGTTCGGCATCGGCATCTCGGCGTCGCGTTTCTACGCAAGGGCGTTGAACCTGCCCGCCAACCTGTTGATGCCGGTGGTTCTGGCGCTTTCGGTGGTCGGCGCCTTCGCCGGCCGCAACAGCCCGTTCGACGTCGCCATCATGATGGCCCTTGGGCTGGTCGCCTACGGCGGCCTTAAGGTGGGGTTGGCCGCCGCGCCCATCGCCCTCGGGGTGATTCTGGGCCCGATCATGGAGCGCGGCCTGGTCGAGTCCATGATGTTGGCCAGGGCCACGGGCGGCCTGCTTGAATTGCTGTTTACGCGGCCGCTTTCCCTCGTCCTCATCGCCATGACGGTGGTGTCGGTGGGTTGGCCACTCATCGCCAAGGCCTGGAATCGCATGCGGGGCAGACAGCCGCTTTCTCCAGGCAAACCCGTTGCCGAGTCGGCGCCGACCGATGGACTTGGCCGGGTGGCCGCCGACGTCTGGCTGGGGGTGCCCGGATTGGCCATCGCCGCCGTCGTTGGGCATCAACTGATTGATGTCGAGTACCAGACGGCGGTGGTGCCCGGGGTCACGGCTGCGCTCATCGCGGTCCTGTCGCTGGGGTTCCTTGCCCGGGCGGGTGCGCGGAGGCTGCGCGGCCCAATTGCCGTCAGTGGCCGGAAGACAGGCTCGGACGGCGGCCACGCCCTTGCCGCCATGGCCATCGCGGTGGCCTATGTCGCGCTCGTTCCGCTGGCCGGATTCTTCGTCACGACGTTCGTGGTGGTGCTCGCCCTGGGATGGATCCTGGCCGCTCCCGAGAAACGGCGGCGCCAGGCGCCGCGCATCGCGCTGACCGCCGTCCTCGTCTGCGCCGCCTTCTATGGGATCTTCGCGGCGATCTTCAACGTTCCCTTCCCGCGCGGTCTGCTATTCTAGGGATCGGCGGCAAGGGCTGTGTTGGAGACGGCGGATGACGCGGCGGTTCGGATTGTGGGCGCTTGTGGCCGGCCTCTTCTGGGGGCTGGCCGGAGCCGCCCAGGCGGCCAAGGACGAACTGGTCATCGGCATCACCCAATTTCCCTCGACCTTCCATCCCAGCATCGATTCCATGGCGGCCAAAAGCTATGTGCTTGCCATGACGCGCCGCCCCTTCACCACCTACGATGCCGACTGGAAGCTGGTGTGCATGCTGTGCACGAAGCTGCCCACCATCGAGAACGGCCTAGCCAGGCCCGAACGCACCCCCGATGGCAAGCGCGGCATTGCCGTCACCTACAGCATCCGGCCGGATGCCTTCTGGGGCGATGCCGTGCCGGTAACCACCAAGGACGTGATGTTCACCTGGGAGGTCGGGCGCAATCCGAAAAGCGGGCTGACCAACATCGAGCTTTACCGCAGCCTCTATAAGGTCGATGCCGTCGATGAGAAGACCTTCACGCTGCACTTCGACAAGGTGGGTTTCGACTACGCCGCCATCAACGATTTCGACCTTCTGCCAGCCCATGTCGAGAGAGCGCCGTTCGCCGATCCGGCTGAATACAGGCACCGCACCGCGTTCGACACCGACACCCTGAACGAGGGACTCTATTTCGGGCCCTACCTGATCGTCGAGGTCAAGACCGGCGCCCATGTCGTTTTGGAGCCCAATCCACGCTGGTGGGGAGAGAAGCCTCATTTCCGGCGCATCGTGGTCCGGGTGATCGAGAATACCGCGGCGCTCGAGGCCAACCTGCTGTCGGGAGCCATCGACATGATCGCGGGCGAGTTGGGCCTGACGCTGGATCAGGCCCTGGCCTTGGAGAAGCGGCACGAGGGGCGCTTCACGTTCGTCTATAAACCGAGCCTTGTCTTCGAGCACGTCGACCTCAACCTGGACAATCCGATCCTCGCTGACAAGCGCGTGCGCCACGCCTTGATCCACGCGCTGGATCGCGAGGCGATCAGCAGGCAACTGTTCGCCGGCCGCCAGCCGGTGGCCCATACCAGCGTGAGCCCACTCGATGAGGTCCATGCCGAGGATATTCCCCACTACGCCCATGATCCAAAACGGGCGGTCCGGTTGCTGAACGAGGCAGGGTGGGAGCGCACCCGCAACGGCGTGCGCACCAATGCGGAGGGCGAGCCGCTGACGCTCGAAATCATCACCACCGCCGGCAACCGCTCCCGCGAGTTGGTCCAGCAAGTTCTACAAAGT
Source organism: Rhodospirillales bacterium (assembly GCA_034003665.1). GTDB lineage: Bacteria > Pseudomonadota > Alphaproteobacteria > Rhodospirillales > Shumkoniaceae > Shumkonia. The sequence goes on from JAVEYE010000098.1 coordinate 9,502, forward strand.
CAGTGGCGCCAGGTCGGCATCGACGTTCGCATCCGCAACCAGCCCGCCCGCGTCATGTTCGGCCAGAGTCTGACCGAGCGGAAGTTCCCGGCCATGGCAATGTACGCGTGGATGACATCGCCTGAGAACGTGCCGCGCACCACGCTTCATTCGGCCCACATCCCCAACCCGGCCAACGGCTACGCCGGCCAGAACTATCCCGGCTTCAGAAACGCCGAAATGGATGACCTGATCGAGCGCATCGAGGTTGAACTGGACGTCGAAAAACGTAAGGACCTGTGGAAACGCCTCCAGGAAATCTACGTCGAGGAACTGCCATCCATTCCTCTCTACTTCCGCGCCAATCCCTTCGTCCTTCCGAAGTGGCTGAAGGGCGTGAAACCGACCGGTCACCAGTATCCGACGACCCTGTGGGTTGAAACATGGCGGACCGGCTGATGCGGCCAGCGCCGAGTATCCGGCGCCGTTCAATTTGGCGACAAGGCGGCAACCGTAACGTCTGAGCCATCGCCGGTTGAACGCAATGATCCTGTTGGTTTTCACGCAATCTCTGGCAAACTGGCGGTTGCGACCCGCCGTTCAGCCGCAGGGAGCCAAGCCAGCATGCCGCGTCAGCCCGTCCTTGAAGTTCGTGACCTCGCGGTGACGTTCGCCAGCGAACGCGGCGTGGCACGTGTGGTGGACAATGTGTCTTTCGACCTGGCGGCGGGGCGCACCGTGGGGCTGGTCGGCGAAAGCGGCTGCGGCAAGTCGCTGACCGCCCTTGCCCTGCTCGGTTTGGTGCCGCCGCCGGGACGGATCGTCGACGGAACCGTGCGGCTCGGTGGGCGGGACCTCCTGGCCTGTTCGCAGACGGATCTGGATGCCGTGCGCGGCCGGCGCATCGCCATGATCTTCCAGGAGCCGATGACGGCGCTCAATCCGGTATTTCCGGTCGGCGACCAGATCGCCGAGGTGCTGCGGGTCCACACCCTTGCATCGCGCCGCCAAGCCATGGAGGCTGCCGTCGCCATGATGGCTCGGGTCGGAATTGCCGATGCGCCGGCACGAGCAAGGGATTATCCGCACCAACTTTCCGGCGGCATGCGCCAGCGGATCATGATCGCCATGGCCATGATCTGCCAGCCCGACGTGCTGATCGCCGACGAACCGACCACCGCGCTCGACGTCACGGTGCAGGCCCAGATCCTCGACCTTATACTGGAGATGCAGGCCGACTTCGGAACCGCCGTCCTGTTCATCAGCCATGATCTTGGCGTGGTGTCCGATGTCGCCGACGAGGTGATGGTCATGTACGCCGGACGCATCGTCGAGCATTCACCAGCCGCCTCGCTGTTTGGCGCCCCCCTGCACCCCTACACCCTGGGTCTCCTCCATGCCCTGCCGCGCATCGATCGCCGCCTGGGCAAATTGCCCATCATGCGGGCGGTGTCCCGGATCCTTGCACCCTCCCCCGCGGCTGCCGCTACTCGGACCGCTGCCCCGAGGTCGAGAACATGTGCCGGACC
>JAVEYE010000099.1:0-10896 GCA_034003665.1 Rhodospirillales bacterium
GACCTTGCTATCACCGAACCACCGCTTGAACTCCGGCGTCTCGGTTTGCTTGCGGAAGCGGATGTCGTTGCTCCCCTCGTTGAACCGCTCGCTTAGCGGGATCACGCGGCCAGCGTCGTCGCGTGTAACGGGGTCGGCAAGTTTCACATGACTAGCTGCTGTTGCGACAAATAATTCGTGGCCATCCTTGCCCCATGCGTTCGCTTCTGCAATACCTGTTTTCCCTGTAACCTTATATACGCTGTCATAAGTGTATTCAGGATCAAAGCCGCCATTGATAAGTCCGCCGATAAGCGAAACATCGTCCTCGCTGTACTGCATAAGATTATTGACCGCGCCGCGAATCACGTTGTCAATACCCTCGTAAGAAATGTCACCAAAGTTCCACAATGGACTTGAACCTTCATCTGCCTGTTCAGAACGATTATGGATGTCTCGCAGAATGCGCGTCAACTGTGTTCGCGTGAACGTCAATTTGTCCCCGTCTATGGGTTTTCCGCTTCGCAGAAATACCCGCATAAGTCGTCCACCGTGCCTGTCCGCATATCCGCTGGCAAGGTCTTTATCGTTCGAGAAATAGAACCCTTTGCCTTCCGTTGTTCCCTGTTGACCCATCTTGCTCCAGCTAAAAACATTGAATCCATCAGCGCCTCCATGCCACACCGGCCCGATGTTGTACCCCGCCGCCCGCGCCGCATCGTCCACCATCCGCTGCGCGGTCGCCATGTCGCCGTCCTCGACCGCGGCCAGGTACGCGGCATCCTGCTCCGGCGTCACGGCGCGGCGGAAGCGGGTGTCAGACTCCTGTTGATCCATCGCCTGCGTAGGCGTAAGCGTCTCTCCGTTGCGCCCGACCACGCGGATGTCGGACTCGTTGAATACGACGTAGTTGTAGGTCATCCGGCCGTTCTTCTCGTCAGCCCATTTTCGAGCCTCGGCTTCGGTAGCAAACCATCCTTGCGTCATGCCGCCGCGCGTAACAGTCCACGGCTTGTCGGTGGTCTGGCCGGTTCGCATACCAACTCGTTCCACCTTGAACCTACCATTGGCAACGCCTACGCCTCTACTTTGCTGATCCGCGTACCGGATGCCCTTGATGCCGAGGCGGGCGAGGCGTTCAGAGGCGGCGCGCTTGCTTTCCCCCTCGTAGCCGACGCGCCCTTTAAGACCGGATTCGTTCGCTGACTCCCTGTTGGACAGGTCGCGGTAGATTTGTTCACCACTAGGATCGGCATTGAATCCTTGCATCGAGCCATAGTCCATGAATAGGGCTTGGCGCACCTTATCGCTCTGCTCGCTCAACGGCAAGTCCCAATCCAGCGTGTCCTCTGGATCGAAGTCAAGCTCGACGGTGTAGAGGTTGCCACGTTCTGCCTGTTCGATCTTCGAGCGGATGCTTTCCGGCAGCTTGGCGATGAACTCTGCGTCTCTGTCTTGAATGCGTTGCGCCATCTCGTAGTCGCTCATCACGCGACCGCCAACCTCTACCGTGTTCGAGCGTCCCTGTGTTTTGGCGAGTTCGTGAGCCAGCACCTTGAAACGCTGCGCATGGTCTCCAGCCTTGGTATAGGTGTCGGCAACACCCTTGTTCTCTGCCGCATAGAGTACGCCCCACCCATAAGCAGCAGCACCCTCGCCAGTGCCGACTTTCTCCTTCTTGACCTTGCCGAACGGCGCGTCAGGTTCAGGCTCGAATGTGTGCGGAGTGCCGTGGTAGGCGACAATACGGAAGCGAACGTCGGGGGGCGGCGTGACAGTGGCGTTGGAGGCGCGGAGGCTGCGGCTACGCCCCTCGGCGGGAGCAACATCAACCCTGCGCTTCACCAGTTCATCCTTGAGCGACGGCGTGACGACGTTCTCGGGAATGGAGATGCCCTCCCCTTCAAGAAGCGTGGCAATCTTCTCCGCCACCTCGCTGTCGGGCACGATGCGCACGACCTTGTTGTAGCGCGATAGAATCACCTTGCGGGCCTTGGATGCAGGCAACTGCGCGGCAACGGGGCCGGTCTTCCACACATGTTCTCCAACCGCGTCCTTTGCCTTGTCGGCCTTGTACCCGCTCTCGATGTCCTCCAGCGGTATTTCGACCTCCACAGTAACGAGGTTCGGTCTGTTGGATGCCGACGTGAACTGGTCGTTCAACGGGGACAGTGATGAATGGAAGTACGGGTTATAGCGCGCCTCGATGGAAGCCCCGTTTCCTTTGTCGAGCTTGAAATACCAGCGGCCATTCTTCTCGAAGGCGTTCTGCGGAAACTCTTCGGCTTCAAGCCATGTGTTCAAATCGGTCGGGTTGATCCACTCGCCATTGACCTTCGCGGCCATAGGCGGGTACAGCTTGCCGTCCACAAGCTGCATGGCGCGGTAGGCTTTTACCTTCTTGCCATTCTCCAGCCTGCTGATTAACTTCGGATCGGAAACCCTCCTGAACCGCGTCCCCTCGTATGCCTCGTCAGGATCGGCGTCGTCGGCATCCTGCTGCTCCACAACCTTGTCGATCTGGTCAACCGCCGTAGTCTGATCACCGATATTATCCCTCAGTTCGGCCAGCACTTCGCGGTCAATCTCATCCATCGCGGCACGCTCGATGGCAGTGCGTCTCGCCCCGCTGTCCACCGCGTCGATGACCCGCACAAGCTCGGCGGGCACGGTCACATCCTTCGTGATCTGACGCCCCTGCTTGTCCAGCCCGTAGTCGCCAGCCGTGGCCTTGAGGCCCTTCTTGCGCTCCTTGGTGGCCCTGATCGTCACAGTTCCCTTGCCGGAGTCCTCCGACACAATGCGTCCGGTGTATGACACGCCGTCCTCGTTGTAGACGGTATTCGCCATCGCGCCGCGCGGGAAGCGGGCTGGTGCGGCGGGCTTCTGAGAAGAATCCTCCCCCGGCGCTTGTGCCGCTTGCGAGGCCGCTGACTGGCCGTCCCGTCGTGCGTTGAACAGCGGCGTCTCGCCCTCCTGCTCGCCAAACAGGTCAGCCGTCAGGTCGCCAGCGTTGCCCTCCAACGGGGACGCTGCACGCTCAATCATCGACTTGCGGACGGCCTCTGCATTACGGGCGCTGGCCTCGGCGTCAATATCATCGGTGGTCACGGACTCAAGCGTCAGGCCAGGCTTCGCATCACTCTCCCCGCGTCCAACGATTGTGGTCGTCGGTTCACCGCTTGTCGGAATCTCCACCGGCACCGTCTTCGTCTGCCCCTTGAGGCCAGTTTTAACTTCCCGCATAATTGGCTGCTTCGGGACATCATCCACCACCGGCACCCCCGCCGCCTGCCGCGCCTGGTTCATCCGGCCTTCATCCAGAAACTCGACGCTCCAGTACGCAAGCTCCATCTTGGTGGCGTCCAACGCCTTCTGCAACTGGGCCTTGTCTTTGACGTTGGTAATCCCAAGCGCCTTGGCCTGCGCCTTCGTCAGTTGAAGCGCGTCGCCACGGTTGATGGCATTGTTCAGGACGGCGCGCAAGTTCATGAGTTCGGATTGCTTGGCGGAAATGGCATCAGCGATCCTGTCCGCTTGCTCTCGCAACCCAGCCCCGGAGTCGCCGAACAAATCCATCTCCGCTGACTCGGGCATACCAGATGAAGCAATCTGGCGCTTATAGACCTGCGCCCGGTTGCGCAACTCAAGCGGTGTCATGCCCTTGAAGGCATCGCGTAACACCTCCCGCTGTATGGCCTCGTTCTCCGGGGCTTCGCCAACAGGTGCAGCTTCGGCAATCGCTGCCGCCTGCGCCGCCGTTATGTCGGCGTGTTCGCCGTTTTCCCTGCGTCGCCGGTACTTGGCGTCGAAGTTGATGGAGGCTCGGACATCAGGCGAAGCACTTTTAGAAATGAGGAACGCAGTTCGCCCCTTCTCTCGGGAGGTAAGCCCACTTGATTCCGCTTCGGAGGCGGTGGCTTCGGTTTTGTCAAAGAACTTAACGTAGTCATGAATGCTTCCTTTCTCGTCCAGTATGTTCAGGAATGCGTCAAGCACTCCTGCATCATCAGGCGTCCACCCGTCCGACTCGCGGATGACGTGCGCCGGAATTGTCTCAATGTTATTACGCTTATACAGGTCAAGCCGATGACGACCAGTCACGATGACCTTGCGCCCGTCGTTCATCTCCATGACGACAATCGGGTTTTCGGCCAGCGAATATGGCTGCCCCGTCAATCGCTGCTCTTCAACAACGCCCGTCGCTGGGTCAGCGTCTTCCTTGAACTGCCTGAACCCCTCAGCTTGGACACGGATTTCGTCGGTACGAACGTCAACAGGAGGATACTTCGACTGGAGCTTTTCCGCAAACACTTTCGACTTTCGCAAGGCTTCCTGCCTGCTGGCATCCTCGTCGGCGGGGGCGGACGGAATTGCAGGCCGCGCTGGCTCTTGGGGAGCCGGGGGCGCGGGGGGAGCCGTTTGTCCACCTGGGACATCGGCAATCGCTGTGTCCGCCTTGCCCTTCTTCCCGCCTTTTGGCGCGGGAGGCGTGTCGCCCTTGAAAACGTACCGGTCGCCTTCGCGGACGTAGCCGGGGGGAAGTTTGTATCCAGTCCACTCCCACTTATTGCCGCGACGGTCTTTGTACATACCGTCTGCATCCAGTTTCGGGAAGTACGTTTCAACGGCATCTGCATTGAGCGGATTGTGCTTCTCGGCCATTTCTTGCAATAGATTTGCGTGAGCTTCTTCGGCGTTTCCAGTCACGGTTGCGCGATCCACATCCGCCAGTCGTCCCGTTTCCTCGTCTCCTATCTTCGCTTGGCGTAAGGCCATGTCGATATACTGCTCAGGAGTGACGGATGCGGCACGCTCTTCCGGCGTCATCAACTCCGGGGGCTTCCGTGCAGCCTGTGCAGCCTGCGCTGTGTCCGTAGCAACCTTTAAGGACTCCTTAATAGTTGCTTCTGGTGCGACGGGCGGCTCCTGTTGAACAACATCCCCCACTCTGGCGCGTCCGCCAGGCGTGTTATCGGTAGGCTCCGTTTCGATGAGATCGCTTGCCGCTTCCACGGTAGAGGCGTCGGGGGACAGTGAATGTGGGACCCCCGGCTCATTGGCCGCTTGAGCATCCGCGACGGGCGCTTGCGGCGGGCTAGTCGGCGCGGTGGGGGTATATGGAGTCTCGGCTGAATCTTCCGGCGTTTCCGCCGTGATCTCCTCGTAAATCCTGTTGGCCTGCACCACGTCGCCGCGTGCAGCCTGCATGGCCTCGCGATATGCCTGCGGGTTCTCCTGCGCGTACCGCTCGTTGACCTTCTCGACCTCGGCCTTGTCGGCGTTGACGGCCTGCGCGGGCTGCTCCTTCCTTGGCTCAATGTCAGGGCCCTGTGACTGCTCCTGCCGCTTGGGAAACGACTCTTCGCGCCGCAACATGTCTTGGTCGTATTGCGCCTGCTCCACGGCGCCACGCGCACCGCGACCGGTTTCCGGCCCAACGTAGGCTCCGTCAAACCCGCCTTCGGCCCGCAGCACCTTCTGTTGCGCATCGGCCATCAGCACCTCGATGTCAGCATCCGTGTACTTCAGGTTCGGGGCCACCTTGCGCAACTGGCCATGCAGCCATGACACGCTCTTTTGGTACGCGGTCGGTTCGGCCAAGCGGTTCTCGTATACCGTTGCTAGTGCTTCGTCGGCCTCCGTCAACTGGTCCGCAAACTCTTGCCCGCCCAGCTTCAACCTACGTTTGCCAACCTCGAACTGCTTTCCGCCCAGCTTGCCAAGGAACGTGTCTAGCCCCGCCTTGTCACCCAGGGCTCGCCGGATACCTTCGTGCGCCCCGCCTTCGTGCATGATGGTCCTGACAACTTCGGACGGGCTGATAAGGTTGTCGAGGACGAGCACCATGCCCCCTTTGTGCCGGACGCCGGTAATGCCTTCCTGATAGTCCGGCGACTCGCCGATCTCGGGTATCTCCTGCAACATCTCGGCTTCGGTGTTGAACACGCGGACGGGCATACCGCCAGCCAGCCGCTCGGCTTCCTTCAGGGCATAGTCAGCCTTCTTCTGACGCTGCTGGTCGAGAACCACGTTGACCTGCGATTGCTTCTTGGCTTCGGCAATGGCTTCACCGGCGCTGTTAAAGACCCCAACGTCCGCACCGTCGCGGTTGACGACACGGAACTTGCCACCCTCGGGGATGATGCCGATGCCGCTCTTGGTGTCCACGTAGGGACTCTTGCCGTCTCCGCCAAGGGTGAAGGTCGGCTCGACGCCTTCGGCCTGGGCCTGGTCGTAGAAATTCTGGCGGTCGTATGCCTTCTTCAACGCCTGCTGGGCCTTGGCGTCCAGGTGCCGCGTCAACACCTCAACCTTCTCGGGAGTCATGGTTCCGGCCACGCGCCGCGCCATGAGAATCTTGTCCTTGGTCGAGACGCCCTTCAGGTCTGCGTCTTCCAGTCCGCCGAACAGCTTGAGGCTGTTGTCAAGGTTGCGATTCAGCGTCGCGTGATCCATCGTGGCGGATGCCGTGGACATAGCCGCCTGTCCGCCCATCATGAACGCCATGCTTAGCATGACCTCTGCCGGGTCGAAATCCTTGTGCGCCTGCACCATGCGTTCCGCAAACGGCTTGCCTTCCATCTCGCTCTGCTTCAGGTCAAGACCGATGCCAGAATCCACCAAAGCTTGCGGGTATTCCTCAAACCATGTCTCGCCGATAGGATCACCAAGCTTGGTCGCCTTCGCTATCGCCCCGTACTTCTTGATGACCTTGCCAATCAGTCGGGCCGATACCGGGGCTTTCTTGGCAACTCCCTTGAGAATCAATCCAGCACCCTTACCAAGCAGTTTGCCGGCCACCTTGCCGCCGACGACCTCTATAGCGGTTTCCGCGGCAGCTCCGGCCAATCCCTTGATCGCCGCCGTCCCTTCATCGTCGCCAGCCGTGCTCAGATAAAGGTTGCCGTCATCATCGACATCGTACTCATCGGTGGATAGCCGCGCCGTGCGGTCTGCGGCGGACGTGGCGACCGATAGCCCCACGCCCCCTGGCACAGTGAACTGCGCCATGTAGCCTGCGTTCTCCGCCGCACCAACCACCATCTTGTTCCAAATGCTCCGCTCGTGTTCGTCAAGCGTCTTGCCCGCCGCGCGCTTGGCCTCGATGCGGTCTTTCAATTCTCGTTCGGCGTCACGCTTGATCCAATCCTTCAGCGATGCTTCCCGCTCCTCGGGATTCGTTGCCTTGGGCTCATCAAACTGCCGCCACATGCGCACGGATTCCTTGGCAAAACCACCTTGGCGTTCCAGATACCCGGCCAGACGATCAGCGTCGCTCTCCTGCTCGTACCGCGCCACGCCCTTTTCACCAAGATACCGCCGCGCCCCTTTGTCCAGCGGCTTCTTCTTGTAGTCCGGCAAATTGCCCTCGTAGATGTCCACAAGGGCTTTCTGGTCGGCAGAACGCATCGCCCTGTTGATCGGGAAGTTTTCGGCTACCGCCGCCGTCGTGCTCTCTGGCTCGACGCCGGTCTGTTGCTGCGAACGCGCCTTGAGCGTGTCGCGGATGCCAATGCGTGGCTTCTTGCCTCCATCGTCAATGCTCACACTGTCGAAGTCGGGGATGTCAACTTCATCAAAAGCGGGAAAGGCATTGTCGCCAACGCCCCCTGAACCACCAATCTCAACTTCGTCAAAAGCCGGAAACTGTAGGTCTGCCATGTTTATCTCCTGCCCTGCATGGACATTTTCATGATGCGTTCGTACTCTTCCCGCGCCCTCGGAGTGTTGCCGTACTTCTTGACGACCTCGGCCTTGATCTGCTGCGCCCGAGTCTGGATGTCGCTCTGCGGCGACTGCGCCGGTCGCGCCTGCCCGCCGCCTTCTATGGCGTCGATCTGTGCAAGAAGGGCGTCAACATGCGTCTGTGCTTGTGGTTTGTCTTCCGGGGCTGCATACCGCAAATAGTCGTAGGCTTCCTTGAGTTCATCCGACAACGCACCAAGTTTCGCCTTGTCACCCGCGCTGACGACGGTAGGCTTGCGTTCGGCGTAGGAGTCATACCGGAGTTTGTCACGTTCCATCGCCTGCGCGTGCTCCCGCTTGTCGGTCGCGGAAGACTCAACAGCCTTGGCTGCTGCTTCGCCGAAGATACCCGGCATGGAACGCATCATCTGCGCCTGAACGGCTGGCGTAAAGAAGTTGGGAACCGCAACGCGCCTGCCTTGCTGATCCTGCGAAAACGCATTGACGACAAATTGACCATCTTCCGCAAAGAACGCACCTTCAAGGTCAAGGCCCAAGTCTTTACCAACGGCTTGGACGGCTCGCAACGGAGCGACACCGCCATTCTCCTGTGCCAGCCGCATAAGGGAAGCCATGCCAGTCTGCCCCAGCAACTTCCGCTGACTCAACTCTTCGCGCTCCTGGTCGGCAAGCGTCTTCCACTGCTCGAACTTCGTTGTGGCAAACTCCATCTCCTGCTTCTGCCTCGCCATGTTCTGCTCGTTCAGAGCCTTCGTCCATTCATCCTGCTTCTCGGCGCGCTGCTGGCTGAACTCCTGTCCTCCAGCCTGCAAGCCGAACTGCCGGTCGGCATTGGACTGCATGCGCTGGCTCTCCTGCTGCCGCCAGTCACGATCCTCCGCGCGCATGTTAAGCGTGTCCTCGCGGTTCTGCGCACGCTCCGCCGCCGCCTGCTTGTTTTCAGCCTGACGTTGCTGCAACTGCGCGTCGAATTGACGCGCCTGCTCCGCGCGTTGCGCGGCCTGTGCCGCCCGTTGCGCCCGCGCATTGTCACCCTCAAATGCCCCCGCTCCTGCTCCAAGTGCTGCCATGACGTTATCCCTTTCCGCTGCTAACCGAATAGCGCCTGCATCAACCCGCCGCTACCGGCAATCTGTCCGTATCCCTGTGCCACCTGCGCGTAGTAAGTCGCCGCGTTCGCCTGCGCGTTGGCCAACGCGTTCCCCGCCTGAACCTGCTGGCCGGCCGCAGTGACAGCGAGACCGCCAGCCCCCAACGCAAGCTGACCCGCGCCCTGCGTCAACTGACCGGCATTGGTGTAGGCGTTGGCCTGTGTTCCGTAGAGTTGCCCAGCCGTGCCGTACAACTGCCCCTGCTGGCCGTACAACTGCCCCTGCGTGCCAACCACATTCGCCGCGCCCTGGACAAGTTGTCCACCCTGCGATTGTGCATTCATGCCCGCGCTCTGGATGTTCGCGCCTGTACCGGCAAGCCCCTGTGCCTGCGTAAGTCCAGAACCAAGGGCAGCAAACCGCTCTGAAATACCCGTTTGTCTGGCCCTGGTCTTTGCCCCCGACAACGCCGCCGCCGCCGCCGTAGCCCATTGCCGGGCCATTGCCTGTCCCCTGCCAGACGATGCGTCAACGCCCTGCCGCGCCAAAGCGCGCTGCATCTGGCCCATTGCGTTACTGAACGCGCCTTGCGTGTCGCCAGCCGCCATTGAAACATAACGGTCGGGGTCGATGGCCTGCAACGCCTGGACATACGCGCCTGTCAACCCACCGGCATTGGCGTTCATGCCCATGATGTCGCTTGCGCCTGTCAGGTATTGACTACCTTGACTGTAGAGATTCAAGCCTTGCGCATGAAGGCCTTGCCCGTACTCGTTAAGCTGATTCGCGTAGGGCGTCAAAGCCTCCGCCGACTGGCCAACAAGTCCCGCCGCCTGGTTGACGTTGGCGATCTGGCCGGTGATGTTACCGGCCGCCTGCCCCGCCTGCGATGCGTACAGGTTCATCTGTGAAACAGACTGGTTCGCGTTGCTGATCGCCGCCTGTGCGGCGTCCATGCCGCCCTGGGCCGCCTTCACGCCGCCTTGAGCCGCGCCAACCGCTCCCGCCGCTGCCGCATCACCTGCGTTCTGATAGACAGCCGACGCCGACCCCGCCGTCGCTTGTGGATCGACAACCTGCGTGGCACCATACATGGCCTGTCCAGCGAGGTTGAAAACCGTACCGTTTGGATATCCGTAAGTTGGCGTCACGCCGCTTAAAATTCCAGTTGCCATAGTTACGCTCCCCTCGAACTCTTTTCGAGTTCCTTAACCCGCTTGTCCAGCGCAACAATGTTCTCGTTCAGGCGCATAATTACATCTCGCGTGCTCTTGTCCTTGACGATAGCACCAGACACGCTTCCATGCGGAAGTTTTGGTTGTATTTGTCTCATTGAACTAAGCCCTCCATCGCGGTTGAAACCGCGACTTCCGCAACCGTTTCCATGCTGCGGACTTCGATCTCAACGTACTTCTCCGGCCTGCGCATGGGTAGACGCCTGGCGTCCTGGTCCAGAACGTCGATGCTGGCCGCGCTTCCTTCCAAGACAGGATGGTCCGGGGAAGACGCCGAATAGACGCTCATCGATACCGGGTATCCGTCGGAATAGACCCGAGCCGATGTCATGTTCATCGGCTTTGTGCCGACATACCGCTTGGAACGCCAGACAGCCATCTTGGTTACGGACTCACCCTCCCATTCGTACACCGCCTCTGTATCCTGCGAGAACTTGGCATAGAGCGTGTTGACTGACCCCGTTTCAATCGTCTGCGTGTACTGTGCTGCAACGCTGACAAGCGCCCCGCTGGATGGAGTCGCGGACGAATACCACCCATCGAACTTGTACCCGTTGGCTGGCTTGGCAACCGCCGTGAAATCGGAGGCGTCAAGCAGGTCGCAATAGACCGTGACCCCGGCATGGTAATACTTTCCGATAGGCTCGATTTCGATTCCGCCCATGGTCGCGTCGCTACCCGTGGCATATCCAAGCGTAATCCGCTTTGGCCCCGGCATCGTATAAAGCGCCATGACCCGGCAATGGTCGGTCACGGCAAAGGTTGCCGTTGGCTCCGTGCCCACGTCCTGCGCGTTCGCCGTGTCATAATGATAGTAGAGGGTTTCGCCGCCACCAAGGTCTTCATTGAATTCATAAAAGTAAGTCGCTGTCCACTTTGCG
>JAVEYE010000100.1:0-10877 GCA_034003665.1 Rhodospirillales bacterium
CGCCGGATGGCTGGAAGCTTCTGCCGAGAGAGCAGGCGGCGCCGTCATCCGCCCTTTCCGCCTGATCGGTGATCAAACGCCCGTCCGTGGACGCCTACTTGTAATTGTCCGCCCGGAAACCCTAGTTGACGCTTGACCGCGCGGGGATCAGGCGTTGCGTTGCCCCCTTCGCGCATTGAAAAAACGGCAATGCAGGGAGCACGATTTTCATGAAGCGACGGAAGTTCCTAACGACGGCAGCCGGCGCCACCGGCGCGGCAATGGTTGCGTCGTTCCCGAATCCTGGCTTCGCGCAGGGCAAGCGCGACCTCAAGATGGTGATGACCTGGCCCAAGAACTTTCCGGCGCTGGGCACCGGCGCCGAACGACTGGCCAAACGCATCCAGGCGTTCAGCGACGGCAAGCTGACCGTCAAGCTTTACGCCGGTGGCGAATTGGTGCCGCCCTTCGAGGTCTTCGACGCCGTCTCCAGCGGCGCCGCCGATTGCTACCATTCGGCCTCCTACTACTTCCAAGGCAAGTCCAAGGCGCTCAATTTCTTCACCACCGTGCCCTTCGGCCTCAGCGCGCCAGAAATGGCGGCTTGGCTCTATTACGGGGGCGGCCAGGATCTATGGGACGAACTGGCGGCAGGCTTCAACATGAAGCCCTTCCCGGTCGGCAACACCGGGGTGCAGATGGGCGGCTGGTTCGCCAAGGAGATCAAGACGCTCGACGACTTCAAGGGTCTGAAGTACCGGATGCCGGGCCTGGGCGGCGAGGTCTTCCGCCGGCTCGGCGTCGCCGTCACCAACCTGCCGCCCCAGGAGATCCTGCCCGCCCTGCAGTCCGGCGCCATCGACGGCACCGAATGGGTCGGACCCTACAGCGACCTCGCCTTCGGCTTTCATAAGGTTGCCAAGTACTACTACCATCCCGGCATCCACGAGCCGGGGTCGAACCTCGACTTCTCGGTCAACCTCGACGTCTGGAAAAGCCTGACGCCGACCCAACAGGACATCATCCGCGCCGCCACCGCCGCTGAAACCCAGTTGGTGACGGCAGAGTTCGACGCCCTCAATTCAGACGCGCTGGACACCCTCGTCAACAGGCACGGCGTCCAGCTCCGCCAGTTCTCGGACGAGATCGTCAAGGCGATCGGCGAGGCAGCCGGCCAAGTGATGGCCGAGGTCGCAGCGTCGGACGACCTTACCGGGAAGATCTACGCCAGTTTCGTCGCCTTCCGAAAAAAGGCGATGCGCTGGTCGCGCTACGGCGAACAGGCGTTCCTCGACGCCCGCCTCCTGCCCTTCAAGTATGGCGACTGAGGCGATCGGCCCGGCATCCGCGGCCCGTGCCTTCCCACGAAGGGCACGGCCGCCGGGTGGCGCGGGACGGCTTGCCCCTATACATGCACCGGCCGATCGGCCATAGTGCGCCCCGTTTTTTCCGGATGAACTTATATGGAGGCTCTGCGTGCGGTTGCTGGGGGCGCTGGCGCGAAGTATCGACGCATTCAACCGAGCGGTTGGACGGACCGTTTCCTGGATCGTCGTCCCGATGGTTCTGATCCAGGTGGCCATCGTCCTGATGCGCTATGTCTTCGGGATCGGCTCGATCATGCTGCAGGAATCGGTCATCTACATGCACGCCGTCCTCTTCATGGCGACCGTCGGCTACACCCTCCTGCATGACGAGCACGTCCGCATCGACATCGTCTATCGGGAGTCCCCCCCCCGCCGCAAGGCGCTGATCGACCTGGTCGGCACCCTAGCCTTTCTGCTTCCGGTCTGCGCCCTGATCGGTTGGGTGTCGTGGCCGTATGTGGCGGCCTCGTGGCGGGTCCTCGAGGGCTCCAAGGAAACCAGCGGCATCCCCGGAGTCTTCCTGCTGAAAAGCCTGATCCTGGCGTTCACCTTTCTGCTCGCCGCGCAAGGCGTCTCGATGGCCATCCGTTCCGCCGTCATCCTGGCCGGCCTGCCTTGGCCCGCCCCCCGCCCGACGGACGACCGGCTATGATCGTCGCCGAAACCTTCTCGCTTCTGATGTTCGGCTCGGCCTGCGTCTTCCTGCTGGCCGGCTTCCCGGTCGCCTTCACGCTGGCCGGAAACGCCCTGCTGTTCGCCGGCATCGGCATGGTGGTTGCCGATTTCGACGCCAGCTTTCTTAGCGCCTATCCGCAGCGCATCTTCGGCATCATGACCAACGACGTGCTGGTCGCCGTGCCGCTGTTCATCGTCATGGGCGTCATGCTGGAGCGCTCCAAGGTGGCCGAGGAACTGCTCGACACCATGGGCATGCTGTTCGGTCGCCTGCGGGGCGGCCTCGGCATTTCGGTTTCGGTGGTGGGTGCCCTGATGGCCGCCTCCACCGGCATCGTCGGGGCCACCGTCGTCACCATGGGCCTGCTGGCGCTACCCACCATGCTGCGCCGCGGCTACCATCCTGCGTTGGCCTGCGGCTCCATCTGCGCGGCCGGCACCCTGGGCCAGATCATCCCGCCCTCGATCGTCCTGGTCCTGCTGGGGGACGTGGTGTCGGCAGCCTATCAGACGGCCCAGCTCAACCAGGGCATCTTCGCGCCCGAGTCGGTATCGGTGGCCGATCTCTTCGCCGGCGGCCTCATTCCCGGCCTGCTCCTGGTTGGCGTCTACATCCTCTACCAGATCGTCGTGGCATGGCTGCGGCCCGAGACATCCCCTTCGGTACCGCGCGACGAGGGCGGCCCCCAGGGCTTCGCATTCGCGCTCCAGGTGCTCAATGCCCTGGTCCCCCCGGTCGCGCTGATCGTCGCCGTACTGGGCTCGATTCTGGGAGGCGTCGCCACCCCTACCGAGGCAGCCGCGGTGGGCGCCATCGGCTCGCTGTTGTTGGCCGGCCAGAGACTGAACGCCGGTCGCGGACCGGCTGTCGTCGTCGGTGCGTTCAGCCTGATCGGCGTCCTCATCCTGACCGCTTTTGTCGATCTGCGCCTGGCCCGCGACCATATCCCGGCGACCGGATTGGTCGGCATCGCAGCGGCCGTTCTTCTTTGCGCCGGCATCGTCTGGGGCACCACGATCGCCCTGGTGCGGGTGCGCGCAAGCGGCATTCTGGGCGACGTCGCCCGGTCGACGGCACGCATCACCTCGATGGTTTTCGTCATCGTCATCGGCGCCCAACTTTTCTCGCTGGTCTTCCGGGGCTTCGGCGGCGACGACGTGGTTCACCAGTTGCTGAGCGGCCTGCCCGGCGGCACCTTCGGTGCCGTCTTCGTGGTCATGCTCGTGATGTTCTTTCTGGGCTTCTTCCTTGACTTCATCGAAATCATCTTCGTGGTGGTACCGATTGTAGCCCCGGTCCTGCTGACCATGGGGGTCGATCCGGTATGGCTTGGCATCATGATGGCGCTCAATCTGCAGACCTCTTTCCTGACGCCTCCCTTCGGCTTCTCCCTGTTCTACCTGCGCGGCGTTGCGCCTGCCTCGGTGACGACCATGCACATTTACAAGGGGGCCGTCCCATTCGTTCTCATGCAGATCGTCTGCCTGGCGGCGGTGGCCTGGTTCCCGGCCCTGGCCACCTGGCTGCCCAAGGCGGTGTTCGGTTAGGGCCGCCGATCCTCCACAAACGAAAAAGGCCGCCGCAACCGGAGGCCTTTCACGTTTTTTCCAGCTGGCGGAGGGAAGCCGTCTACCGCCTCCGCTCCACGGCCCGCCAAGCGACCACGGTCAAGGCCGCGGCCAGGGCGATCTTCAATGCCTCCCCCGGCAAGAAGGGCAGAAGGCCGGCCGCAATCGCCGTCTCGAAGCCAGCCAGGACCGACAGCCAGGCCATGCCGAAAGCGAACAGCACGACGTCGCCAATGACGAAGGCGGCCACGCCCTGAAGCAGGTTGCGACCCCAGCCGCGCCGGGCAAGCCGGCCGACGATGAAGGCGGACGCCATGAAACCCGCCAGGTAGCCTCCGGTCGGCCCCGCCAGATAGGTCGGCCCGGCCGCCATCCCGGCAAACACCGGCAACCCGATCGCCCCTTGGGCCAGGTACAGGACCACCGTCGCCACGCCGAGGCGCGGCCCATAGGTCATGCCGATCACAAGAACGGCGAAGGTCTGCATGGTCATCGGGACCGGCCAGAACGGTACCTGGATCTTCGCCGATGCCGTCAGCAGCAGGCTACCGACGGCGGCCAGCACAACAGCCCGCAGCCAGCCGGTACCGGCGGCCGAGGACCAAAGGGCGGAAGCCAGGGTCGATTGGGCGCTTATCGGACCACGCATGGATGTCTCTCTCCCTCAATCCTGTCTCGAGTGCCGACGCTCCGGCCCCGCCTTCCTATCAGGCAAGCGGCCCTCCTGTAAACCGGTTGGAGCGCGGGAACCCTCCGGGCGGCAGCCGGCCGGCCTGGGCGCGCTTGCCGCGCCAGGGCGTCAAATTGGTTTCGGTGCGGGTTCGGGTTCCCGCCGGCCACGTCAGACCGTCGGCGAACTTGAAGGTGATGACGTCGGAAATGACACCGCCCTTGCCATAACGCTGCAGAATGACGCCGCGACCGCGTGTCATCACCGGAACCTCGTCCAGACCAAAGACCAGGAGCTTGCGGTTGTTGCCGATGACGGCCACGGAATCGGACTCGGCGCCAACCGGCGTGCACACGGCCGCCTCCTCGCCATCCACCAGGTTGAGGATCTGCTTGCCGGCCCGCGTCTGGGCGATGACGGCATCCTCCTCGACCACGAAGCCGCGCCCTGATTCGCCGGCCAGCAACAGGCGCCCGCCCGGGCGGCACACCAGCAAGGCGACCAGATCGTGACCGTTGGCCAGATCAATCATCAGGCGCAGTGGCTCGCCATTGCCGCGTCCACCAGGCAGCTTGTCGCAGCCGACGGTATAGAAGCGCCCGTTGGTGGCGAAGGCCAGCAGTTTGTCGGTGGTTTGGGCGTGCAGCACAAACCTGCCGCGATCCCCTTCCTTGTAGCGAACCTCGGAAAAGTCCTCGATGTGGCCCTTGATCGCGCGAATCCAGCCTTTCTCCGAACAGATCACGGTGATCGGTTCGCGTTCGATCATGGCTTCAAGAGGCACGACCACGGCATTCGGCGCATCGCCAATCTCGGTGCGGCGCTTGCCGAGCGGGGCGTCGGGACCAAACGCCTTGCGGATATCCTGCATTTCGGCGCCGATCACCTTGCGCAGCCGCTGTGGACTGGCCAGGAGGTCTCGAAGATCGGCCTGCTCGGCCGTCAACTCAGCGTTTTCGGTGCGGATGGCCTGTTCTTCGAGGCGGCGCAGGTGGCGGAGCCGCATGTTGAGGATGGCCTCGGCCTGGGTGTCGGTCAGCCCGAAGGCCCTGATCAGTTCGGCCTTCGGCTCGTCCTCCTCTCGGATGATGCGAATGACTTCGTCGAGATTGAGGTAGGCGACGAGCAGGCCGCCCAAGATCTCCAGCCGGTGGGCGATCTTGTCCAGTCGGAACTCGGTGCGTCGAACCAGCACCTCGCGACGATGCTCCAGGAAGGCAACGAGCACCTCCTTGAGGTTCATGACGCGTGGTGTGTTGTCGGCACCGAGCACGTTCATGTTCAGGCCGACACGCACCTCGAGGTCGGTCAGGCGGAACAGGTGCTCCATGAGGTGTTCGGCCTCGACCGTACGGCTCTTCGGTTCCAAAACCACCCGCACGGCCTCGGTCGATTCATCGCGGACGTCGGCCAACATCGGCAGCTTGCGGGCCGCAAGCAACTCCGCGATACGCTCAATGATGCGCGCTTTGGGTACCTGATAGGGAATCTCGGTAATGATGATCTGGTACTGGCCGTGACCAAGGGATTCGGTCTGCCAACGGGCCCGCAGGCGAAAGCTTCCGCGCCCGCTGCGATAGGCCTCAAGAATGCTGGCCGGTGCCTCTGACAGGACGCCGCCCGTGGGAAAGTCCGGCCCGCGCACCACCGCGACCAACTCGTCGACGGTGGTGGCCGGCGTCCTGTTGAGCAGGACCAGCGCGTCGCACAACTCGCCGACATTGTGCGGCGGAATGTTGGTCGCCATGCCCACCGCAATGCCCGCCGCGCCGTTGGCCAGCAGGTTGGGAAACCGGGAGGGCAGGACAACCGGCTCCTTGTCCTCGCCATCGTAGGTATCGCGAAAATCAACGGCGTTCTCGTCGATGCCGTCGAGCAGCGCCTGGGCCACCGCGGTCATCCTCGCCTCGGTGTAGCGCATGGCCGCCGCATTGTCGCCGTCGATGTTGCCGAAATTGCCCTGGCCGTCCACGAGGGGATAGCGCACGGCGAATTCCTGGGCCAACCGTACCAGCGTTTCATAAACGGCAACGTCGCCGTGTGGGTGATACTTGCCGATGACGTCGCCCACCACGCGGGCGCATTTCTTGTAACCCGATGCAGGGTCCAGCTTGAGTTGACGCATGGCGTAAAGCAGCCGCCGATGCACCGGCTTGAGACCGTCGCGCACGTCGGGCAGCGAACGCGACATGATGGTTGACAGCGCATAGGACAGGTAGCGTTCGCCCAGGGCCTCGGCGAGCGGCGTGTCACGGATTTCTCCGATTGGGGCGGCTTTGGTCATGATCAGTCCGTACCCGTAGATCTGTCGTCGTGGACGTGGAGCGGGATACTACATGTAGCGGGCATACGCATCAAAGGATCAATTCATGGCGCTCCTGCGGCATGCCGCAGGCGTTCCTCGAGGCGCCGCCGCGCCGCCGGAATGGTGGCCCCCGTCGCGGCGAAAACGTGGTGTTCCAGAAAGTGGCCGGTCAGGCGAAGTCCCTCGACCACGGCCTCATCCGTCGCACCATTGCCGCCTCCCGCGACCAGGAAGGCCGGCAGCCCCAGAAGTCGGCTCCTATAGGGCTCTCCCGCAGCCATCGAAACCGCCCTGCCCGTTTTCGGCGATACGTAGGCGAGCTGGTCATTGCGACCGGTGGCGGCGCATTCGGATAGATCGAGGCCGAAGCCCAACTGGGCCAGCAAGCCGAGTTCCCATCGCACGTAGGCGACCGGCCAGACGCCGTTCTCTATGGCGTCGAGCAAGGCCACCAGGCCGTCGTGAACGGCTGGGAAGGGTTCGCGCTCGGGCAGCGCCGCCTCGGTGATCGCGCAGGCGGCGGACAGTGCGGCCAAGCGGTCGGGCTCGTCGAGCACGGCGGCCGAGTAAGCGTGGTTCATCTCGCAAGCGAGCGTGCCCAGGTGCTCGGCCAACCGGGCCCGCCAGCGGGCATCGACGCGATTTCCGGGCTGCAGGATGCCGCGCGCTCCTTTCCCCGCCCCCCCGCGCACGAGCCCGGCGTAGCGTCCGTTGGCGCGAGTCAGAAGGCTGACGATGGCCGAAGTTTCGCCATGCTTGCGAACGGAAAGAATGATGGCCTGATCGATCCACTCCATGCGCCCATTTTAGCCGATCCCCGAATGGCGCGAGCGGAAAATGTCAGGCGTTGAAATCGAGACCCCAGTCCCGATAACGCTCGGGATCGTCGCCCCATGATTCCCGAACCTTGACGAACAGGAACAGATGGACGCGACGCTCGAAGATCGCCTCCAGCTCAATGCGGGCCGCCTCGCCCAACGCCCGAATACGCCGTCCGCCCCTGCCCAGCACGATGGCTCGCTGGCTTTCGCGCTCGACAAAAACCACTTGGTCGATACGCACGCTGCCGTCGCGCCGCTCCGCCCACGATTCGGTCTCGACAGTAGCCGCGTAGGGCAGTTCCTCGTGAAGCTGGCGGTACAGCTGCTCGCGGGTGATTTCGGCAGCGAGCAGCCGTTGCGGCATGTCGGAAATCTGATCCTCGGGAAAATGCCAGGGGCCTTCCGTCATGCGCCCGGCCAAATGCTTCACCAAGTCGCCGACTCCGTCGCCGGTCAGCGCCGAAACCATGAATGTGTCGGTGAACGTCGCGCCTGCGTTGAGCTCGGAGGCAAGAGCCAGCAACGCCGGCTTCCTGGCCAGATCGACCTTGTTGAGCACGAGAATGGCCGGTCGCCCAGCCGTCTTCAGGCGGTCGACGATGGCCCGCGTGTTGGCGTCGAGCCCTTTGGCGGCATCGACCAGCAGGAGCACGGCATCGGCGTCCTCGGCGCCGCCCCAGGCGGCCGCCACCATGGCGCGATCCAAGCGCCGCCTCGGTTGAAAGATGCCGGGTGTATCGATGAAGACGATCTGCGACGTTCCCTCGATGTGGATGCCGAGCACGCGCGTACGCGTCGTCTGCACCTTGGGCGACACGATGGAAACCTTGGCACCGACGATTTGGTTGATCAGCGTTGACTTGCCGACGTTGGGCGCCCCCAGAACCGCGACGAAACCGCACCGGGTCGGATGCTCAGTCGCCATATCGTTCCTCCAAACGGTCCATCAACGCCCCTGCGGCCGCCTGTTCCGCCATTCGCTTGGACGGTCCGCTGGCCACCTCGGGCGGATGGCCCTCGATCGAGACCTCTACTTCAAAGAGCGGCGCGTGAGGCGGTCCCCTGCGGTCGATTTCGCGGTATAGCGGGAGATCGAGCCCCCGTCCCT
Source organism: Rhodospirillales bacterium (assembly GCA_034003665.1). GTDB lineage: Bacteria > Pseudomonadota > Alphaproteobacteria > Rhodospirillales > Shumkoniaceae > Shumkonia. Next base: position 8,495 of record JAVEYE010000100.1, read on the forward strand.
GCGCCCATTCCTGCAACGCCGTCTTGGCGTCCTTAGGCGGCGTAACATCCTCCTCCATCAGTGCCGCCCAATGGCGGCCGACAAAGTCCGCTGCCGCCTCGAACCCGCCGTCCAGAAAGATCGCGGCGATCACCGCCTCGCAAACGTCCGCCAGAATGGCCGGATTGTCGCGGCCGCCGGCCTCTTCCTCGCCGCGCGATAGGCGTATGTGGCGTCCCAGCCCAAGCCCGACGGCGACGCGGGCCAGCGACTCCTTGCGGACCAGTTCGGCATGGCGGCGGGCCAAATGGCCCTCGCTCTCGCCGGAGAACCGGTCGAACAGCAGACGGGCGACGACTAGACCGAGCACCCGGTCGCCCAGGAACTCCAATCGCTGGTAAGATACGGGCGGGCCCGCCGCGCTGGAATGGCTTAGGGCCTCCCGCAGCAACTCCGGACGGCTGAACCGATGGCCGAGGATCTTTCCCAGGGAGTCGGAAGCGGTGGTCATCCGTCTCAGTCGATGCCGGTGAACAGACGATCGAAGCGGATTGCCGTCGGCCACGTCCATATTTTCCATACGCTGTCGTCGATCGAGAAGAACCGGAATTCGGCGCGGCCGACAAGGTTTTCCTTGGGGATGAAGCCGACGTCGGGGAAGCGGCTGTCCAACGAGCTGTCCCGGTTATCGCCCATCGCAAAAAAATGGTCGTCGGGCACGGTGTAGACCCGTGTGTTGTCGCCCTGTCCGAAATCGCCCTGGGCCTCGACGATGGGGTGCCGCCTGCCGTTCGGCAGGGTCTCGACATAACGGGGATCGCGCATCACGTTGCCGCTGGTCAGGTAGCGCACGTAGTCGCCGGTTCGCTCCCGTTTCGTCGGCTGGTCATTGATGTGGAGCACGCCGTCCTTGACCTGGATGCGGTCGCCCGGCAATCCGATGATCCGCTTGATGTAGTCGGTACGGTTGTCGGCCGGCAGCTTGAAGACCACGACGTCGCCACGCTCGGGCGGGGTGTAGAGCAGACGGCCGGGAATCAACGGCAGACTGAATGGCAGCGAATGGCGGCTGTAGCCATATGAGAATTTGGAAACGAACAGATAGTCGCCGACCAGAAGCGTCGGGATCATCGACCCCGAGGGAATACTGAACGGCTCATAGGCGAAGGTGCGGATGAAAAGCGCGATAAGCACCGCATAGAAAACGGTCTTGACCGTTTCCTTCCAGCCTTGGGACTTGTTGCGACTCATTAATATTTCCGTTTAATACATTGATTTTACGATAATATGGCACCATTCCTGTGCGCCAATGTGTCGATCAAGCCAGTCCGTACCGGCGGTGTCAAGCAACTTCCCCGACAACGGTACGCGACGCAGGGACCGCCGAGATGATGACGACGGCGTGCGCCATCGGTTTCTCGTCACTCAGCGAAAGGTCTATCTGGGCGACCATGCCGGGGGGCGTCATCTCGTCGAGGCGGCGACGGGCGCCCCCATGCAAGGTCAGGTAGGGTCGGCCGCTGGGATGGTTGGCCACCGCGATGTCGCGGGCAAAGACGCCACGCCGGTAGCCGGTGCCCAGGGCCTTGGCGCAAGCCTCCTTGGCGGCGAAGCACTGGGCGAAGACCTGGGCCGACTTGTGCGGCCGGCGTGCCGCCTTGACGCGCTCAGTGTCGGTAAACAGGCGCAACGCGAAACGCTCGCCAAACCGGCGCAGCGTCTGCTCAACGCGCCTGATGTCGCACAGATCGGTTCCCAATCCGAGAATCATGAAACGGCTCGTCCTTCGTCCATAAGGGCGCGCATGCCGCGGATGCTCTCGGCGAGGCCGACAAATATGGCCTCGCCCACCAGGAAATGCCCAATGTTGAGCTCGACGATGGATGAAATGGCGGCGATGGGCTTCACCGTTTCGTAGGTCAGCCCATGACCGGCGTGACATTCCAGTCCCAGCTTTTCCGCATGGGCGGCAGCCGCACGCACGCGTTCGAGTTCGCGCTGGCGCGTCGCGCCCTCGGCATCGCAGTAGGCGCCGGTGTGCAGTTCAACCACGGGCGCCCCCAAGGAGGATGCGGCGTCCAGTTGGCGGGGATCCGGCTCGATGAACAGCGAAACCCGGATGCCGGCGCCGCGCATCGCTTCGACCACCGGCTTCAGTTGGTCGTAGCCGCGGATGGCGTCGAGTCCTCCCTCTGTGGTCCGCTCCTCGCGCTTTTCGGGCACGATGCACGCGGCGTGCGGACGATGATGCAGCGCGATCGCCAACATCTCCGCCGTAGCCGCCATCTCGAGGTTGAGGGGCACCGGAATGGCCCGGCGAATCTTCGAGATGTCGTCGTCGGATATGTGCCGACGGTCCTCGCGCAGATGCGCGGTAATGCCGTCGGCCCCCGCCTCGACCGCC
>JAVEYE010000101.1:0-10828 GCA_034003665.1 Rhodospirillales bacterium
GAGGGGTGACGGGCGGGCCGGCGCCATGGGCTTTTGATCGAAGAATTCCCGTCGTTGGAACGTCTGCCTGTAGCCGACGGTCGCCGCGGCCCGCGGGGTAGGCAAGATTTGCCCACCTGTTAACGACTCTTTCACGATCCCCCACTTAGTCTGCCGACGCTGGCCCCACGGGCCGACCGCCGACGGGAATGGCGGCAAGAAGTCGTTTTGGGCGAGGAAAATTCGTGGAAACCCTCCTGCAGACCCTCCGCAATCTGGGTCCGATGCGCCTGTCCATCATGGGCGGCGTCATCTTCGGTCTCATTGCCTTCTTCATCTTCCTGTCGACGCGGCTGGCCGGCCCCCAGATGGCGCTTCTTTACGGCGACCTCGACTCCAACGACGCGTCGCGCATCACCACCCAGTTGGAAGGCCAAGCCGTTCCCTACGAACTGAAGAAAAACGGCACCGAGATCCACGTGCCGACCGATCAAGTATCGCGCGTGCGCCTCGCCATGGCCCAACAGGGCCTGCCGAGCGGCGGCACGGTCGGCTATGAATTATTCGATTCCTCGGACTCCCTGGGATCGACCGATTTCGTCCAGAACATCAACCTTGTGCGCGCGCTTGAAGGCGAACTGGCCCGAACCATCGGGGCCATCGAATCGGTGCGCTCGGCGCGTGTCCATTTGGTCATGCCGCGACGCGAACTGTTCAGCCGCGAAAAGCAGGAACCCAGCGCCTCCATCGTGCTGAAAATGAAGGGCATCGCCCGCCTCGATCGCGGACAGGTTACGGCAATCCAGCATCTTGTCGCGGCGGCGGTGCCCAAGCTGACGCCCAACCGCATTTCCATCGTCGACGACAAGGGAAGCTTGTTGGCGGCCGGTTTCGAGGACCTGAGCGACCCCGCAACCGCCTCGATCAAGACCGACGAACGCCGGCGGACCTTCGAAAATCGGATGGCCCGAACCGTTGAAGAGCTGCTGGAACGGGCCGTCGGCTTCGGGCGGGTTCGGGCCGAGGTGCGGGCCGACATGGATTTCGACCGCATCAGCACCAGCGAGGAACAGTACAACCCGGACGGCCAGGTCGTGCGTTCCACCCAGACGGTCGAGGAAACCGCCAGCAGCCGCGAGGCCGACCCGCAGGCCGTGACCATCGCCAACAACCTGCCGGATCCCAATCAGGTCGGCGTCGGGGCCTCGGCCACCTCCGCGGAAAGCCGCACCGAGGAAACGGTCAACTACGAGATCTCGAAGAAGGTGGTGAACCACGTCAAGGAAATCGGCACCGTCAACCGCCTGTCGGTGGCGGTGTTGGTGGACGGGACCTATGCCACCGACGCCCAGGGCCAAAAGATCTATACGCCCCGCCCCGAGCAGGAAATGACCCAGTTGGCCAATCTGGTCCGCAGCGCCATCGGTTTCGACACCGGGCGCGGCGACACGCTAGAGGTCATCAACATGCAGTTCGCCGAGCCCGACGCGCCGGCAGAGGCGCCGTTGGTCCTCTTCCTCGGCCTCAACAAGCAGGACATGCTGCGGATGGCCGAGATCCTCGTCCTCAGCATCGTCGCCATCCTGGTCATCCTGCTGGTCGTGCGGCCGCTGTTGACGCGGGCCTTCGAGGCCCTGCCGGTGGCCGCCGCGGCCCCCGCCGAGGGCCGGCTGCTGGCCGACGAGAGCATGCCGCCCCCGGCCCTGGCCGGTCCGACCGAACTGCCCGGCCAGGAAGATTTCGAGGAACTGATCGACATCGACCGCGTGGAAGGCCGCGTGAAGGCGTCATCGGTGAAGAAGGTGGGCGAGATCGTCGACAAGCATCCGACAGAGGCTTTGGCCATCGTTCGGGCCTGGATGTATCAGGAATCCTAGGGGGAACGGCACGTGGCACGAGTCAAGGAAGACTATCGGACTCTGACGGGCCCCCAGAAGGCCGCCATCTTCATGCTGGCGCTGGGCGAGGACCATTCGGCGAAACTCTTCGAGATCATGGACGACGAAGAAATCCGCGAATTGTCTCAGACCATGGCCAACCTGGGAACCATCAACGCCGCTATCATCGAAAGGCTGTTCGTCGAGTTCGCCGACCAACTGTCGACGTCGGGCTCGCTGATCGGCTCCTACGACAGCACCGAACGGCTGCTGATGAAGAGCCTGCCGGGCGACCGGGTCTCGCAGATCATGGAGGAAATCCGCGGTCCCGCCGGACGCACCATGTGGGACAAGCTGGGCAACGTGAACGAGGCGGTGCTGGCCAACTACTTCAAGAACGAGTACCCGCAGACCGTTGCCGTCGTGCTGTCCAAGATCCGCCCCGACCATGCGGCCCGCGTGCTGTCCGTGCTGCCCGAGAATTTCGCCATGGAAGTCATCATGCGCATGCTTCGCATGGAGGCCGTGCAGAAGGACGTGCTCGATCACGTCGAGAAGACTTTGCGCACCGAGTTCATGACCAACCTGGCCCGCACCTCGCGCCGCGATTCGCACGAGATGATGGCCGACATCTTCAACAACCTCGACCGCTCCGCCGAGAACCGCTTCATGACGGCGCTCGAGGAGCGCAACCGCGAATCCGCCGAGCGCATCAAGCAGTTGATGTTCACCTTCGACGATCTGGTGCGGGTCGACGCCACCGGCATCCAGACCCTGCTCCGCCAGGTCGAGAAGGATCAGTTGGCGATGGCGCTGAAGGGCGCTTCCGACGAGGTCAAGGACCTGTTCTTCCAGAACATGTCGGAACGCGCCGGCAAGATGATGCGCGAGGACATGGAAGCGATGGGTGCGGTGCGGCTGCGCGACGTCGACGAAGCGCAGGCGGCCATCGTGGCGGTCGCCAAGCAATTGGCCGAGACCGGCGAGATCGCCATTTCCGGCACCGGCGAAGAAGACGAGTTGGTGTACTAGCGCATGGCCGCCATCCGCAGGTTCCTCTTCGATACCGATTTTGCTCAACCGAAGCGCCCGGCGCCGCCGGCCAACGAGATCGAGCTTGCGCCGGGAGCCCTTGAAGACCCCGCCCCGGAAGAGGCGCCGCCGCTGGTTTTCACGGAAGAAGACTTGGCGATGGCTCACCACGAAGGGTTCGCCGCCGGCAAGCAGGAAGGGATTCGCGAGGCCGCCGGATCCATCGAACGCCAGATCGCCGAAACCCTGGAACGAATCGGCGACAGCCTGCCCGTCTTGTTCGACGCCCAGCGACGGGCCGCCGACAACCTGCAGCACGACGGCATGGCGGTCGTTCGGGCGCTGGCCCGCAAGACCCTGCCAAGCCTGGCCGAGGCCCATGCGCTGGGCGAGATCGAGCACTTGGCGGGCGTGATGCTTGACCGCCTGCGAATCGAGCCGCGAGTCGTCTTCAGGGTCAACGACGGCCTGACGGACATGGTTCGTGAAAAGCTGGCGGTAGTCGCCGAGGCCAGGGGATACGCCGGGACCGTCGACGTCCTGGGGGACGCCGCCATTGCGCCCGGCGATTGTCGGCTCGAATGGAGCCAGGGGGGCGCCGAACGTCAGGCCGCCGCCATTCTGGACGAAATGGATCGGATCATCGAACGGAACACGGGCGGATCCAATGGCGGCACCGCCGCCGACACCGCCGGCCCGGCGATCGCCGAAGGGGAGACCGTTCCCTTGGACGAAGGACTCGACGGGAATTCATGAGGAGAAGGACAAATGGCTGAAGACCGGGATCTGGAACTGGCCGACCTCGAAAACGGGGACAACGACAGCGTGAGGCCCGACCTGGGCGACGAGTTTCCGGACGCGCCGCATGGCTCACAGGAGCTCGAGGCGGTCTACGACATTCCGGTGCAGGTATCGGCCGTGCTGGGCAAGGCCACCATGCAGGTGAGCCAGCTTCTCAAGCTGGGCCGCGGCGCCGTCGTCGAACTTGACCGGAAGGTCGGCGAGGCCATCGACATCTACGTCAACAACCGCCTGGTAGCCCGTGGCGAGGTGGTGGTGGTCGAGGATCGGCTCGGCGTCACCATGACGGAAATCGTCAAGACCGACCGGACCTGAGGATGGACGCGATGGCGGAGATCGGGGTCGGCAACGGGGCGGGGCGTGCCAAGACGGGCGTGGATGCCGCGACGGTCATCGGCCTGCTTTGCGGGCTCGGCCTGATCGGGGCCGCCATCCTGCTTGGCGGGCAGCCGGCCAGCTTCGTCAACCTGCCGGGCGTACTGATCGTTTTCGGCGGCACCTTCGCCGTGACCACCATGTGCTTTTCCCTGCCCGAGGTGACCCGCACGGCTGCCGTCCTTTCCAAAGCCGTCTTCCGCTCCGACCGCGATCCTTCGGAAGCCGCCATCAACGTGCTGAAAGTGGCGGAAATGGCCCGCCGCCAAGGCGTGCTGTCGCTCCAGGGGGTCGTGGACACGCTGCGCAACGAGCCATTTCTGCACAAGGGCATCTCCATGGTCATCGACGGCACCCCGGCCGAGGAAGTCGAGATGATCATGCACCGAGACATGCAGGCGATCATCCAACGTCATGCCAAGAGCGCCGGCGTGCTGCGCAAGGCGGCTGAATTCGCCCCCGCGATGGGCCTCATCGGCACGCTGATCGGCCTCGTGCAGATGTTGGGCAGCCTCGATGACCCCTCGACCATCGGACCCAGCATGGCGGTCGCCCTGCTCACCACCTTTTATGGGGCGGTGCTCGCCAACATGGTCTTCACACCCCTGGCGGCCAAGCTCGAACGCAACTCGGCCGAGGAAACGCTGGTCAACAACGTCTACGCCATGGGCGTGGCGTCGATCGGCCGCCAGGAAAACCCGCGTCGGCTGGAAATGCTGCTGAACAGCGTGCTGCCGCCGATCAAGCGGGTTCAATATTTCGATTAGGACGCGACCCCGGAGAACAGAATAATGCAGCTTCTCATCATCGGCTCACTGGACGGTCAAATCGGCGCCGCCAGCCAGATTGCCATTTCGCGCGGGGCCAAGGTCTTCCAGGCCAGCGATATCGAGCGCGGCCTGCAGGTTCTGCGCTCCGGCCAGGGAGTCGATCTGGTGATGATCGACGTCACCCTCAGCGTCGCCGATCTCATCGTGGCGCTGCAAAGCGAACGGATGAACGTCCCGGTCGTCGCCTGCGGCACCAGCACCGACGCCGACGCCGCGGTGCGCGCCATCAAAGCCGGCGCCAAGGAATACGTTCCGCTGCCGCCCGACGCCGAACTGATCGCCGGCATCCTGACCGCGGTTGCCGAAGAAAGCCAGGCGCTGATCCATGCCGATCCGCGCATGCAGGCGGTCCTCAAACTGGCCGGCCAGGTCGCCAACAGCGAAGCCAGCATACTGATCACCGGGGCATCGGGCACCGGCAAGGAGTTGATGGCCAAGTACGTCCACGCCAAGAGCCGGCGCCGGGACAACCGTTTCGTCGCCGTGAACTGTGCGGCGATTCCGGAAAACCTGCTCGAATCCGAACTGTTCGGCCACGAGAAGGGCGCCTTCACCGGCGCCGTCGCCCGGCGCATCGGCAAGTTCGAGGAAGCCAATGGCGGCACCTTGCTGCTCGACGAGGTCAGCGAAATGGAGCCGCGCATGCAGGCCAAGCTGCTGCGCGCCATCCAGGAACGCGAGATCGACCGGGTCGGTGGCTCGAAGCCGGTGCCGGTCGATGTACGCATTCTCGCCACCAGCAACCGCGATCTCGAGAAGGAGGTCGCGGCGGGTCAGTTCCGCGGAGACCTGTACTTCCGCCTGAACGTCGTCAACCTGGAGATCCCGTCGCTTAGGGAGCGTCCTCAGGACATCCCGGTTCTCGCGCGCCACTTCGTCAAGAAGTATGCCGAAGCCAACGGCGTGCGGCCGCTGCCGATTTCCCAGGAGGCCCTGCGGTTGCTCTGCGGCTACGACTGGCCGGGCAACGTGCGGGAACTCGAGAACACCGTGCATCGGGCGGTACTGTTGTCGAGCGGCTCGGAGATCGAAGCCGAGGCGTTCGGGTTGACGGTGCGCGAACGCGTCAGCGGAACAGCCGAGCAGGGCACCGCACCGGCAACGACCGGCAGCGGTGCTGCGACGATCGGCTTGGTGGGTCGCACGGTGTCCGACGTCGAGCGCGAGTTGATCATCGACACCCTGGGCCACTGCCTGGGCAACCGCACCCACGCGGCAACCATCCTCGGCATCTCCATTCGCACGCTCAGGAACAAACTGAAGCAATACACCGAAGAAGGGTTCGCCGTTCCCCTGCCGGGGGACGGCGAGCGTTCGCTCGCCTAGCCGGACGACCTAAGGGTCAGGAGCCTTTATGGCCGACGTCACCACCAACACCTCATCGGCCCGCGCCGGCACGGACGGCGTGAAGAAGTGGTTTGTCGCCGCGTCGCGCCGCAGCGACCTCGCCATGGCGATGGGCGTCGTCACCATTCTGGTGGTGCTGATCCTGCCGCTGCCCTCCTGGATGCTGGACATCGGCCTGGCCTTCTCGATTACCTTCTCGGTCCTCATCCTGATGACCGCGCTGTTCATCGAGAAGCCGCTCGAATTCAGCTCGTTCCCGACCGTCCTCCTGCTGGCGACGATGATGCGCCTGTCGCTCAACCTGGCGTCGACCCGCCTGATCCTGGCCGACGGCCACATCGGACCGCAGGCCGCCGGCAAGGTCATCCAGGCCTTCGGCGGCTTCGTCATGGGCGGAAATTTCGTCATCGGCATCATCGTCTTCTCGATCCTGCTCATCGTGAACTTCGTCGTCATCACCAAGGGCGCCAGCCGCATCGCCGAAGTGTCGGCCCGATTCACCCTCGATGCCATGCCGGGCAAGCAAATGGCCATAGACGCCGATCTGTCGTCCGGGCTGATCGACGAAGACACCGCCAAGAAGCGGCGCAAGGAATTGGAAGACGAAAGTACCTTCTTCGGTTCGATGGACGGCGCCGCCAAGTTCGTGCGCGGCGACATCGTCGCCGGTTTGCTCATCACCTTCATCAACGTCATCGCCGGCATGATCATCGGCGTTGCCCAGAAGGATCTCGGCTTCGCCCAGGCGGCCGACACCTACACGCGACTTACCGTCGGCGACGGCCTGGTCACCCAGATCCCGGCGCTCATCGTGTCGACCGCCGCCGGCATGGTGGTGACCAAGGCCGGCCTTACCGGCGCCACGGAAAAGGCCGTATTCGGGCAGTTGGCCGGCCAGCCGCGCGCCCTCGGTCTGAGTTCGTTCCTGCTGGCCGCGCTCGGCGTGCTGCCGGGCATTCCGTTCGTTCCCTTCATGTTGCTGGCCACCATCATGGGCGGCATCGCCTGGAACATGTCGCGGTTGGCCAACCGCGTCACCGCCGAGGAGCAGGCCCGTACCGAGCGCGAACGGTTGGACGCTCCCCCGGTTGCCGAGGAACCGATCGCCAACGCCCTGCGCATCGATATGCTGAGGCTCGAACTCGGCTACGGACTGCTTTCGATGATCAATAATCCGCGCGAAGGCCAGCGGCTGACCGACCAGATCAAGGCCCTGCGCCGGCAGATGGCGTCCGACATTGGATTCATCATGCCGAGCGTGCGCATCCAGGACAATATGCAGCTGCCGGCCAATTCCTACGTCATCCGCGTCAAGGAGATCGAGACCGGGCGCGGCGACCTTCGGCCCAACATGCTGTTGGTGATGGACCCGCGCGGCGAGGAGATCACACTGCCCGGCGAGAAGACCAAGGAGCCGACCTTCGGGCTGGCCGCCATGTGGATCGACGAAGCCAACCGCGAGGAAGCGCTGTTCCGCGGCTACACCGTGGTCGATCCGGCAACCGTGATCACCACCCACCTGACCGAGGTGATCAAGGACAACATGTCCGAACTGTTGTCGCACGCCGAGACCCAGAAGCTTCTGGACGAGCTGGACAAGGAGCACCAGAAGCTGGTGGCGGACATGATCCCCAACCAGATCTCGGTCGGCGGCGTTCAGCGCGTGTTGCAGAACCTCTTGGGCGAACGCATATCGGTGCGCGACCTGTCAACCATCCTGGAGGCCATTTCGGAAGCCTGCGGGCACACCCGCAACGTCATGATGATCACCGAGCACGTGCGGGCCCGCCTGGCACGCCAGATCAGCGACATGAACGCCAACGAACAGGGCGTCATCCCGCTGGTCACGCTGTCTCCGGAGTGGGAGCAGGCCTTCGCCGAATCGCTGGCCGGCACCGGCGAGGAGCGACAACTTTCGATGGCGCCCAGCCGCCTGCAGGAGTTCATCGGCTCGCTGCGCCGCACCTTCGAGCGCCAAGCCATGATGGGGGAGACCCCCGCCCTTCTGACCAGTCCCTCGATCCGCCCCTATGTGCGATCGATCATCGAACGCTTCCGGCCGTCGACCACCGTCATCTCGCAAAACGAAATCCACCCGAAATCCCGAATCAAGACTGTCGGGCAAATATAGGGAAATCCCCCCAATGCACCTCTTCCGGCCCCAAGCCGTCTCCAACCTCCGTCGCGAGGCCACGTCATGACCCAGGCCCCCGCCGCTTCGCCGGTCGTCGCCGTTCCCCAGGGCAACGGAAGAAACATGCTCGCCGTCGCCTCGGGGAAGGGCGGGGTCGGCAAGACCTGGTTCGCCATCACGTTGGCCCACGCCCTGGCCAAGCGCGACATCAGGACATTGCTGTTCGACGGCGACCTCGGACTGGCCAACCTCGACATTCAGCTTGGCCTGATGCCGAAACGCGACCTCGGCGGCGTCATCGCCGGGCGACTGACGCTCAACCAGGCGGTCGTGCCTTTCGAGGAGGGGGGCTTCGACATCATCGCCGGACGGTCGGGCTCGGGCAGCCTGGCGAACATTCCCCTGAGCCGTCTGCGCGCCCTTGGCGACGACTTGACCCTTCTCGGCGCCGCCTACGACAAGGTCATCATCGACCTTGGCGCGGGACTGGAACGCACCGTCCGCCAGCTTACCCACAACGTCAACACCTGCCTGATCATCGCCACCGACGACCCGGCCTCGCTGACCGACGCCTATGCCTTCATCAAGGTCACCCACATGGAACAGCCGGCGATGGACATCCGCATCGTCATCAACATGGCCGGCTCGATCCGGGGGGGCGAGCGCACCTACAATACGTTGCTCAAGGCGTGCGAGGGCTTTCTCAAGATCTCGCCGCCGCTGACCGGCATCATCCGCAACGATTCCAGCATCCGCGAAGCCATCCGCAACCAGTCGCCGCTGTTGACGCGCCACCCCAACTGCGAGGCCGCCAGCGATATCATGGCCATCGCCGAGCGGTTGCTGAACTAGCACCGCCGCCGGGAGCCTGGCGCCGATGACGACCATTCCGCCGCCGGCCCCGCCGCCGCCGATACCGCCGGCCACGTTGCCACGCGCCCTGCCCACCCTCACGGTGGCCAACCCGCCGGCCGACCTCGCCACGTTGCCCCCCGGCACCCGCTTCGAAGGCACCGTGGTGGCCGAGGGCACCACCATCGCCGTGCGGATCGAAACCGCGCGCGGAACCTTGCAGATCCAGACGACGCTGCCGCTGGCCGAGGGGGCGCGCCTCAACCTGGTGCTTCAGAACCTGACCGCGCCGCCGCACTTCCAGATCACCGCCGTCAACGGAAGGGTGCCGCCGGCAACCCTGCGTGCCGCGCCGCCGGAGGTGTTGACAAACGCCGGCCACGGCGTTCCGAAATCAGGGGCACCGTCCGCCCAGTTTGCCGCAAGCATTGCCCCGCCGGCGGTGCCTCGTGGCCTGATCGGCGCCTCGCTGACCGCCGTCATGCTGCGGCCGTCCGTGCTCCAGGCCGGGTCAGTCGGTCCCGCCGCGGGGCCGCCATCGCCAATTGCCTCCACCCTTGACCCCGCTCCGTCGACCGGTTCCGCCACAGGTCTCGCCACTCGCGTGCCGGCCACAACACCGGGCTGGGGTCACGCCCCTGCGAACGCCGCCAGCCCGGCGGGCGGCAGCCTGCCCGGCCCGCCTCCCCTCGTTCCCGGAACTCTGATGGCCGTCCGCGTCGTCGCTTTCCATCCGCCCGGGGCCGAGGGAACGCCGCCGCTTACCCTTCCGCCAACAACTCCGGCGTTGCCCGCCGTCGGCCTGACAATGACCGCACTGGTCACCGGTCACACCCCGACCGGACAGGCCATCCTCCACACCCCGGTCGGATTCCTGACCACCCCCACGGACACCCCGCTGCCCCGCGGCGCAACGATCGTGCTCGAGATCGAGACCCCGCCGTCGCCGCCCACGCCGAACCGTGCCGAGCCGGTTTCGCCCCTGCCCGCGCCCGCCCTGTTCATGACCCGCGCATGGCCCGCCCTGAGCGACGCGTACCAAGCCTTGCAGGCCTCGCACCCCGACGTCGCCCAGGACCTGATTTCCACCGTTCTGCCGCAGGCCAACGCCAGAATGACGGCCGACGTCCTGTTCTTCCTTGCCGCGCTGCGCGGCGGGAACCTTGGCGACTGGCTCACGCCCGGCGCAACGCGGCTGCTCAGGCGCGAACGGCCCGAGTTGCTGACCCGCCTCGGCGAAGAATTCCGAAGTATCAGCACGCTGGCCCGCGAGCCGGTGGCCGCCGACTGGCGGATCGTGCTCGTTCCCTTTTTCAACGGATCGGAGATCGACCAATTGCGTCTTTTCCTGCGACCCTACGGCGGCGACGACGAGGAGGATACCGCGCCAAAGGGGCTGCGCTTCATCCTCGACGTCGAACTCAGCCGCCTTGGCCGCCTTCAACTTGACGGCCTCATGCGCGACGACAGGAAGCGGTTCGACCTCATTGTGCGCAGCGAGCGGCCGCTGGCCTCCGCCATGCAAAACGACATCCGTAGCATCTTCGAAGAGGCAAACGCGACGACCGGCGTATCGGGCGGCCTATCCTTCCAGTCGGCAC
>JAVEYE010000102.1:0-10821 GCA_034003665.1 Rhodospirillales bacterium
TCGCGCCGGCAACCGCACGGACACAACCGTCGAGATCTCGGACGGCGGCGGCGTCACCAGCGACAAGCCGATGAATTTCTTCCTTGAGCGCTATGCCGACGCCTACCGCATCGAACTCGATCACTTCCTCGACTGCCTGGAAGGAAAGGGCGTGCCTTTGGCCGGCGGCGGCGACGGGCTGCGTTCATTGCTGTTGGCCGACGCCGCGGCGCAGTCGCTGAAAACCGGCCGTCCGGTCAAGCTGTGATCGGCCGCGGCTTGCCTAGCGCGGCCGGCTTGGTGTAAACCGCCAAAAGAATTGGTTGGGCCACTGGCCCATGCATGCCACGCCGCGAGTGGCGGCGCCAGGGGAGGAGAAGACAGATCATGGCCAAACCGCTTGTTCTTCACGAAGACCGCCTTTTCCCGGCGGACAAGACGGCCCGCGCCGTGGCCCGACGATTGTACGCCGAGGTCAAGACCCTGCCGATCATCAGCCCGCACGGACACACGAATCCCCAGTGGTTCGCCGATGACGTGCCGTTTCCCGATCCGGCGACGCTGTTTATCATCCCCGACCACTACATCTTCCGGATGCTCTACAGCGTCGGCATCCCGCTGGAGGCGTTGGGCATCGCCCCGAAGAGCGGCAAGAAGAAAGTGGAAAAGGACGCCCGCAAGATCTGGCAGTTGTTTGCCGAGCACTATTACCTCTTCCGCGGCACGCCGACCCGGATGTGGTCGGACCACGTGTTCAAGGAAGTGTTCGGCATGGACAAGGCGCTCGCGCCCGAAACCGCCGACCTCTACTTCGACACCATCCAGGATAGACTGAGCACCCAGGAATTCCGGCCGCGCGCCCTTTACGAACGCTTCAACATCGAAGCCATGTCGACCACCGATTCCCCCGTCGACGACCTCAAGCACCACAGAAAGATCAGACAGAGCAAGTGGAAGGGTCGGGTCGTCCCGGCCTTCCGGCCCGATCCGGTAGTCGATCCCGAGTTCGATGGTTTTGCCGCCAACCTGGCCAAGCTGGGCGCCGTCAGTGGCGAGAACATCGCCACTTGGAACGGGTACCTGAAGGCCCTGGCATCGCGGCGCAGCTACTTCAAGACCCTTGGCTGCACCTCGACCGATCACGGGCACCCCACGGCCCAGACCGCCGATCTTGGCAAGAGGGACTGCGAGGCGCTGTATGCCAAGGTGTTGAAGGGCAAGCTTTCGGCCAAGGAGGCCGAGTTGTTCCGCGCCCAGATGCTGACCGAGATGGCCCGCATGAGCGTGGACGACGGTCTCGTCATGCAGATCCATCCCGGATCGTTCCGCAACCACAACCCGTATCTTCTGAAGACGTTCGGACGCGACATGGGAGCGGACATTCCGACCGCCACCGAGTATACGCGGGCCTTGAAACCGCTGCTCGACCGTTTCGGCAACGAGGCCAAGCTGACCATCATCTTGTTCATGCTGGACGAATCGGCCCAAAGCCGCGAAATGGCGCCGCTGGCGGGCACTTATCCGTGCCTCCGTTTGGGGCCGCCGTGGTGGTTCTTCGACAGTGCCGAGGGGATGATGCGCTTCCGTCGCAACGTCACCGAGACCGCCGGTTTCTACAACACCGTCGGATTCAATGACGATACCCGGGCGTTCCTTGGGATTCCGGCACGCCACGACGTGGCCCGCCGCGTCGATTGCGCCTTCCTGGCGGAACTGGTGGCCGATCATCGCCTGAACGAGGACGAAGCCCGCGAGGTGGCCGTCGATCTGGCCTACAATCTGCCCAAGAAGGCCTACAAGCTCTGAGCCGGGGCGGCAAACGGGGCGGGCCCGTCGGCGCCCGTCCCGCCGGTCCCGGCGTGGCCGCTCAGGTCTGTTCGGGGTCGCCGGCGATGGCTAGGTCGTCGGCCTGTGACAGCACGCCTTCGACATGCATCAGATGGTCGTCCATCGCCCGGCGGGCGCCCGCGGGGTCGCGTCGGTCGAGGGCCGAGAGGATGGCTCGATGGTCGCCGATGGTCATCCGGTGGTACTCGGGCAGCCGGGTATGCTGGGAGAACGTCTCAAACATCGGGTCAAGCATTGCCTTCCACATGCCATCGACGATCGAGACCAGCACCGTATTGTTGGTGGCCGCGGCGATCCGCCCGTGGAAGATTCGGTCCCAGTTGCGGCTGATCCGATAGGGCATGGGATCCCGTTCCATGCGGATGAGGGCGTCGCGGATGTTGAGGAGTTGCTCGTCGGTGGCAGCTTTCGCGGCGATGAAGGCAATCTCTCCCTCGACAACCCGGCGGACCGCCAACAGTTCGAACGGACCCGGGCCGACGTCATCCTGGCGGAGCAGCACGAACGGAAGAGCCCGGCCAGGGTTAGACTGAACGAAGGTCCCTGCGCCGATCCTGACCTCGATCAGGCCGACCAACTCCAGGGCCACCATGGCCTCGCGCACGACGTTGCGGCTTACGCCGAACTCCTTGGCGAGGTCACGTTCGGGCGGCAGCCGCTCGCCAGGCTTGAACTGGCCTTGCTGAATCAAGCCGGCGACTTGATTGGCGATTTGCTGGTACATGCGTTGCGGTTCGATCACCTGAAACGGCATGGACGCTCCCCCGGTTTTCTCGGTCTTTGCTTGGCTGGACGTGGTCATATTTCCATTGCGGGGAAATTTTGCGATTGGTAGAGTGGTAGGGCCAATATATCTCGTTCCGGCGGGGATCGCACGCCCTTTCCCCGAGCCGTGGAGGGGCTGGAGCGCAGGATGAAAAATAGGAAACGGCGGCGGGCTGCGTGGGCCCGACGGCAAGTTCTGGTACCTGCCCCGGAGTTTTGCGCGGGCTGCGACATCAATAAAAAATTTGCATCGAGGAACGTGGTAGAGGGAAATCCTTGACGCGGGGCATGGTTTTCGCCAAGGTTAAAAATACAGAACAATGTTCCATATTTGGAACGTCCTCTTGGGTGTAGCCGTCCAAACGGTTGGTGAGCAAGGAGGGGAGCGGCGGTTTATTCAACGGCGCCGATCGAAGACAGGGACAGGCGTCGCCGATCCGGCGGCAGAGGGAAGGAACAACGAGAAACATCACGCTGGAAGGAGGCACTCAACCCGTCTGGGGAGAGCTTTCGTCCCGCCCCGATGCGGCCCTCAAACCACCGTCTTGTCGGCCGAGCATATTGAGCATATGGAAAAGAGGATTGGTTAAGGCATAACGCCTAGGAGCGGAGAGGCTGCTCCACCACTTTGGACTTGGAAACTGGGAGGTTTATCGATGGACATGAGAAAATTGTTCGTTCCGGCGATCGCAGTGGCCGCGATGGTCGGCTCGACGTCGTTGGCGACGGCGGCGGAAGTCCTGAAGGCGGCCGACGTGCATCCGCTCGGCTATCCCACCGTCGAGGCGGTGGTCAGCATGGGCAAGAAGCTGTCGGCGGCGACCAACGGCAAGTACGAAATCAAGATGTTCCCGTCGATGCAACTCGGCTCGGAAGAGGCGACTCTGCAGCAGACGCAGCTCGGCGCCATCGCCATCACCCGCGTGTCGGTCGGCCCGGTCGGCCCGATCGTCGACGAGGTCAACGTCTTCAACCTGCCCTTCGTGTTCCGCAGCGAAGCGCACATGCGCAAGGTGATCGACGGCGAGATCGGCAAGGAACTGCTCGGCAAGATCACCGCGAACCCGAACGCCAACCTCGTCGGTTTGGCGTGGATGGACTCGGGCACCCGTTCGGTGTTCAACAAGGTCCGCCCGATCACCAAGCCCGAGGATCTGAAAGGTCTCAAGATCCGCATGATGGGCAACCCGCTGTATGTTGACACCATGAACGCGCTGGGCGGCACCGGCGTGGCCATGGGCATGCCCGAGGTCTACAACGGCATCGCCACCGGCGTCGTCGACGGCGCCGAGAACAACCAACCGTCATACGTGTCCTTCAACCTGATCAGCGTCGCCAAATATTATTCCTTCACGCGGCATCTGATGATCCCCGAGATCCTGGTCATGTCGAAGAAGATCTACAACTCGATGACCCCCGACGAGCAGAAGCTGGTCATGAAACTGGCCGCCGAGGCGCAGCAGGAGCAGCGCGTCCTTTGGGACAAGAAGGTCGCCGAGTCCATGGAGACCATGAAGAAGACTCCGGGCGTCGAGATCAACGAGATCTCCGACACGTCGGCGTTCCAGGCGGCCGTGAAGCCGGTTTGGGACAAGTACGGCGCCAAGTATGCGAAGATGATCGAGCGTATCCAGGCCGTGCAATAACGGTTTGACTCGTCAGGGCCGGCACGGGATCATCCGGTCCCGTGCCGGCACTTCCTTAAACGCCGCGAAGAGACCTTTCATGAAGCAAGCATATATCGCTGCGATGGACCGGCTCTATTCGGTCTGCCTATGGATCGCCGGGCTGTCGCTCATCGTGTTGACGACGATCATCCCGTTCAATGTCTTCATGCGCTACGTCATGAACCGCGGGCTGAGCTGGCCGGAGCCGTTGGCCATCATCGTGATGATTGTTTTCACATTCTTCGCCGGCGCCGTCTGTTATCGGTCGGGCGTGCATATTTCCGTGATGCTGTTCGTGAACGTGATGACGGGGGTGAAACGCACCGTAATCGCCTGGATCAGCGAAATCTGCATGATCGCCTTCAACCTGTTCATTCTTTACTACGGCAGCAACCTCGTCCAGGCGGTCTGGCACAACTTCGTGGCGGAGTTTCCTCAAATCCGGGTCGGCGCCACCTACCTGCCGTTACCCATTGGCGGTCTGATCACGGTGCTGTTCATCATCGAACGCCTGTGGACGCGCAACTTTTTCCCGTCCACGTCGCCCGTCGGCACCGAAGCAAGCAGCGACTGAACTGGACCCGGCCATGGAACCCTTTGTCCTTCTCGGCAGCTTCGCCATCCTCGTCGTCCTCGGCATCCCGATCGCGTACGCGCTGGGCATGGCGGCCATCATCGGCGCCCTTTATGTCGACATGCCCCTCGAGGCGGTGGTGCTGAAAATTTCGGACGGCGTCGACGAGTTCTCGCTGCTCGCCATTCCCTTCTTCGTGCTGGCCGGCGCCATCATGGCGGAAGGGGGCCTTGCCCTGCGGTTGGTCAACCTGGCCCGCGTCTTCGTCGGCTTCATCCGCGGCGGTCTGTCGCTGGTCAACGTCCTGGCCTCGACCTTCTTCGGCTGCCTGTCCGGTTCCTCGATCGCCGACACCGCCTCGGTCGGATCGGTGATGATCCCCGAGATGGAAAGGGCCGGCTATCCCCGCGTGTTCGCCACCAACGTCACGGTGTGCGGCTCGGTGCAGGCCATCCTCATTCCGCCGTCCCACAACGCGGTCATCTATTCGTATGCCACCGGCGGAACGGTATCGATCGCCGCACTGTTCCTCGGCGGCATCGGGCCGGGCCTCACCCTCGGCATCACGCTGATGGCGCTCTGCCTGTTCTTCGCACACCGGCGGGGCTATCCCAAGGGCGAACCGATTCCGATCCGCCAGGCGCTCAAGATCGCTGCCGACGGCCTGTGGGCGCTTTTCACCGTCGTCATCATCCTGGGCGGCATTCTGTCGGGCATCTTCACGGCCACCGAGTCGGCCTCGGTCGCCTGCCTCTATGCCTTCTTCATCACGATGTTCGTCTACCGCGACTACAAGTGGAGCGAACTGCCGCTGCTGGTCCACCGGGTGGTGAAGACGGTCGGCATGGTGATGATCCTCATCGGCTTCGCCGCCGGTTTCGGCTACATGATGGCGATCATGCAGATTCCGGCCGCCATCACCAATGCCTTCCTGACGGTGTCGGACAACAAGTACGTCATCCTCCTGCTCATCAACCTGATGTTCCTCGTCCTCGGCACCCTGATGGACATGGCGCCGTTGATCCTCATCTGCACGCCGATCCTGCTGCCGGTGATCATGACGTTCGGTATCGATCCCGTGCACTTCGGCATCTTCATGATGGTCAACCTGGGCATGGGGCTGATCACGCCGCCGGTCGGTTCCACCCTGTTCGTCGGCTGCGCCATCAGCGGTTTGAGCATGGAGAAGGTGGTCAAGGGGCTGTGGCCGTTCTACATCGTCATGCTGGTCGCGCTCGCGCTGGTGGTCTACGTCCCGACCATCACGCTGTGGATCCCGAAGACCTTCCTCAATTAGCGGACGGTCGTGCCGATGAACGTGAAGAACGGGCTCCGATCGGGAGCCCGTTCTTCATGGGCGGCGCAATGTGCGGGTCAGGTTCCGGCGGCGCGCCACAGATCGACCACCTGCCTGTAGCGGGCGGCGATTTCCGCGACCGCCGCCTCGTCGGCGATGCGTCCGGCGAACCATGCCTCGGCCGGGGCGCGGAAGATGCTGCGGCCGATCGCGAAACCCTTGCACCATCGGTGACGACGGGCCGTCTTGAACGAGGATGCCAATTGGGCAGGCGAGGCGTCGAGGCCAAGCAGCAGGACGCCGCGGCAGTGCGGGTCGTGGCGATCGATGATTTCCTCGATGTTGCGCCATCCTGCGTCGCCGCCGGCCGGCGCCGGCAGCTTCCACCAATCGGGGAAAAGGCCGGCTTCATAGAGGGCGGCAAGGGTGCGGGCCGTGGTCCTGGCGTCCACCGGCATGTCGTTCGGCGCAACGGCTTCGATCATCAACTCGTGGCGGGTCTTCAGCGTCGCCGTCTGCAAGGTCCTTAGCTTATCGATCTGGGCCGCCCGCAACCCGTCGGAGTCGTCGGGGTGGAAGGCCACCAGGCACTTGACCACCTGCTCCAACGGCCATTCCCGCAAGGTCAGCGCGACGTTCTCTCCGGCTTCGAAGCCGAGCGGCCGCGAACCAGGCAGTTCGACCGGCCGGGCCAGCCAGCGGCCGGTCCCGGTGAGCCGAGCCAGCACGTCCTCGCCGTAGGTGCCGTCGATCAGGGCGCCGACCCCGGGGGTTCCGTCGTCCGCGGTTTCCAGGGCGCGGCCGATCAGGGTTTTGAACTCCCTGATGCGCCCGCGCTCGACGCCGTGGTGGTCGGCGATCTCCTCCAGCTGCGCGCGGTGGTCGAAGGCGAGCGCCCTCACCTCGGGCCAGTCGCGATGGCGGTTGGTCGCCCAGTGGATGTGATTGAGGCGGGCGTCCTCTCTTAGTCGGAAGTGCGGACTGCCGTGCTCCAGGTAATCCGTGAGTTCGATCCAGCTTGGCGCCTCGGGCGAGCAGGCGTGGCGCGATACCACGATGGCGCCGCAGGCGTTGGCATAGGTGCAGCAGGTTTCCAGCGGCTCGTCGCGCAGCCAGCCGCGCAGGAAGCCTCCCATGAAGGCGTCGCCCGCCCCCAGGATGTTGTAGACCTCGATGGCGAATCCGCGCCCGATGATGCCCTTCTCCAGCGAATCCGGGACCGCTTCCGGGAAGACGACGCAGCCCTTGGGGCCGCGCTTGAGCACCAGGAGCGCCCCGGTCAGTTCGCGCACCTTGGCGAGCGCGACCAGGGTGTCGGTGGTGCCGCCGGCGATGTGGAACTCTTCCTCGGTGCCGACGATCAAATCGCAGTCCGGTACGATGGACTGCAGGTGCTGGGTGACCGTGTCGTCGGCGACGAAGCGGTTTTCGCCCATGCCGCGTCCGGTCAGGCCCCACAGGACCGGCCGATAGTCGATGTCGAGAACGATGCGGGTGCCGGCCGCCTTGGCATAGTCCATGGCGGTGCGGCTGGTCCTGTAAGTGGACTCGGTAGAAAAATGGGTGCCGCTGGTCAGCAACGCCTTTGACGAGGCGATGAAGGCGGGTTCGAAATCGTCCGCCGAAACCGCCATGTCGGCGCAGTTTTCGCGATAGAAGATCAGGGGAAAGGTGTCGCGGTCGCGGATGCCCAGGATGACCAGGGCGGTCAGGCGGGCCGGATCGGTCTTCACGTGGGTGACGTCGACCCCCTCGGCGGCCAGCGTTTCACGCACGAAGCGGCCCATGTGCTCGTCGCCGACCCGGGCGATGACTGCGGTTTTGAGACCAAGCCGGGCGCCGCCGATGGCGGTGTTGGTGGGGCTGCCGCCGATGTACTTGGCGAAGCTGCCCATCTCTTCCAGCCGGCCGCCCACCTGTTCTCCGTAAAGGTCGACGGCGGCCCGTCCAAGGCCGATGAAATCGAGCCGTCGTTCAGCCATGCTTTTTCCTCCCTCGCGCTTTCGGGGATTCCGCCTCCAGGTGGGCGCCGAGGCCGACCACCAGGCTCTGGGCCAGGCACATGGGGGCGACCAGGCTGCGGAAGGCCGGGCTTTCCGGGTCGGCGATCTCGAAGCAGAGGTTGGCCTTGGCGGTCAGGGGGCTCAACGGGCTGTCGGTAATGGCGATCACCGGCACGCCTGCGTCGGCGCGCTCTGCCACGGCCTCGATGACCTCCGGCGAATAGGTGCGGAACGACACCGCGATCATCACGTCCCGCGGCGTCGCCAGCCGGGCCTGTTGGGCCATGAGGCCGCCGACTCCGTCGATCAGATGGCAGCGCTTGTCCAACCTGGCCAGGGCATAGGCCAGGTAGAAAACGACCGGAAACGAGCGGCGCTGGGCGAGCAGGTGAATCTCCTCGGCGGCACCCAGCAGGGCCACGGCCTTGGCGATGGCTTCGGCCGGCGTGTGGGCGCGAAGTAATTCCAGCGAGGCGATGCCCTGGTCGACGAAATCTCCGAGAATCGAGCCTGGAGCGCCGCTCTCGCCGTGGTGCTGTTCCTTCAGGCTTCTGATGCGCTCGCGATAGCTCAGCGATCCTTCGATCAGGCGGGTGCGGAACAGGCGCTGCATGGCGCTGAAGCCATCGAAGCCGAGGGCCTGGGCGAAACGCACCATGCTGGACGGCTGCACGGAAGCCCGGGCCGCCAACCGGGTGATGGTTTCGAGCGCCAGGTCGTCCGGGTGGTCGACGACGAAGTGGGCGATGCGCTGCAACTGACCGCTCAGCGAATCGTAGCGGCCGGTAATCTGTCGCAACAGATCCTCGTAGGTTTCGGGGGGGCGGGCTTGGCCGCCTGCGGTTTTTGCCATGTGCTTTCTGCCGTTTCCTCCGCCGTCTCGGCCAGCCACTATGCATCCGCAAAGGCTTTCCGGACAAGAATGAAAATTCGCTTGAATTGTCAATTTAGAAAAATTTTTTCATAACGGCGCCGTAGGCTGCGCCGGGGCCTTTCGGTTATGCTGAGAGGGGCAGCGGAGGGCGCGGGATGAGCGATTGCGAGCGGATCATCGCCGGCGGTCAGGTCGTCGACGGCAGCGGGGCGTCGCGCAGGCGCGCCGACGTCGCCGTGACCGACGGCCGCATCGTTGCGGTGGGAGATCTTTCGGGCTGGACGGCGAGCGCGGAGCGCATCGATGCCGGCGGCCTGATCGTCGCGCCCGGGTTCATCGACGTCCACACCCACGACGACCGATTGCTCCTCGCCCATCCCGAGATGACCCCCAAGGTCAGCCAGGGGGTCACCACCGTCGTCGTCGGCAACTGCGGCATCAGCTTGGCGCCGCTGTCCCCGGTCGGCGATCCGCCGCCGCCCCTGAACCTGTTGGGCGGGCAAGGCGATTTCTGCTTTCCCACGTTCGCGGACTATGCTTCGGCCCTCGATGCCGCCCCGGCCGCAGTCAACGCGGTTGCGCTGGTCGGCCATTCGACCTTGCGCGCCGCCGTCATGGACGACTTCGGACGGGCGGCGACAGCAGCCGAAACGGCCGGCATGGCGGCTCTGCTCGATGAATCATTGGCGGCGGGATGCGCGGGGCTGAGCGCCGGCCTCGCCTATGCCACCGCCAAAGCGGCGCCGACCGACGAGGTGGCGGCCCTGGCCGCGCGCCTGCGGCAGGCCGGCGGCATTTTCACCCTGCATCTGCGCGATGAGGCGGACGAGGTCGTCGCCTCGGTCGAGGAGGCCATCGCCATCGGCCGGCGCAGCGGCGCACCGTTGGTGATTTCCCATCACAAGTCCGGCGGCCGAGCCAACTGGGGACTGAGCCGAAAGACGCTCGACCTTATCGCGGCGGCGCGGGCCGAAGGCGTTCGGGTCGACCTCGATACCTATCCCTATACCGCCAGTTCCACCGTGTTGCTCAAGGACTTCGCGGCGCGCGCCGAGCGCGTGCTCATTTCCTGGTCCGAACCGCATCCCGAAACCACAGGGCGTGACCTTGCCGAAGTGGCCGAAGAGTGGGGCGTTGCGGTGGATGCCGCCGTCGACCGCCTGCTGCCGGCCGGCGCCGTATACTTCCAGATGGACGAGGACGACCTGAGACGCATCCTCGCCTTCGAGGGCACGATGGTCGGTTCCGACAGCCTGCCGCACGATGTTCGGCCGCATCCCCGCCTGTGGGGGACGTTCTCGCGCGTGCTCGGCCATTACGCCCGCGATTGCGGCCTGTTCCCGCTGGAGGAGGCGGTCTTTCGCATGACCGGCAACGCGGCGCACGTTTTCGGGCTCGGCGATCGCGGTCGGATCGCAGCCGGGGCCGCCGCCGATATTGTCATGTTCGATGAGGCCCGGGTGCTCGATCGCGCCACCTATGAAGCACCGTTCGAGCCGGCGGTTGGCATCCGCCGCGTCCTGGTCAACGGCGAAACGGTCTGGCGGGACGGCGGGGCCACCGGCCGGCGACCGGGCCGCCTGCTTGGCCGCAACGGCTGAGACTAGGCTCGACGGCCGTTTGCGCCGATTGCGTCCGCCGCGCTTTCGCCTTATGTGTAAGACACTGCCGGGGCGCCTCGGCGCCCCCTGCGTTCGTGAGGTTGTGTCATTCCGGAAAAGGTTCAGGTAAATAATACCCCGCAGCCCGCCCAAGCGCGCGGCAACCAGCGCCCGGCCTGGGCGGCGCCCGAGAAACCGGGCAACCCCGGCAAA
>JAVEYE010000103.1:0-10797 GCA_034003665.1 Rhodospirillales bacterium
GGCTGCCCGCCGTCCGGGCCCGTTCGTAAACCGCCTCGATCAGCGCCCGGCCCACCCCCCGGCGGCGCGCCGCTTCGGCCGTGAACAGGTCCTGCATGTAGGTCACCGGCCCCAGCATGGCGGTGTTGCGGTGAAAGATGAAATGCGCGAGGCCCAGCAACTCGCCCTCCGCGTCCGCCACCAGCCCGTGAACCGGCTCGTAGGCGTCGAAGAAGCGCCGCCAAGTGGTTCGCGTCACGTCGTCGGCGACGGCCCGCCCGTAGAAGCGGTGATAGCCCACCCACAGTGGCAGCCACCGGGCGAAATCGGCGGGGGCGACGGAACGGATGGTCAAGGCGTCGGACACGGCGGGGCCTCCCGGCACGGGTTGAAGGCCGCAGGATAGGCGGGCCGGTCGGGGCCCGGCAAGAGGGTGGAGGGCACCCTCGCCCACAATGAAGCCGGTCGCGAACCTGGATAGGAGAGAACGCCTTCGCAAAACGTGGCTGGCTGGGTCGGGCCCGGCGAAGAAAAGGCCGCGCCTCGCCCGGGGGGCGGAGAGGCGCGGCCTGGGAAGGCCGGCGGGGGGGGCGTGTTGGGCCCCGGCCGCCGGTCGATGGATGGCTTCAGCCCTGGCGGGGCTGGGCGCGGTTGAGGATCTCGCGCAGCTTGTCGGCCGGGTGGCGCAGACGGGCCAGGAAGATCATCGCGGCGATGACGTAGGGCTTGTAGCTGGCCTCCTTGTAGAGCGGGATGCGGTAGCGGTCGAACACGCTGTCCTCGACCTCGCCCTGCTTGCACGAAACCCCGGTGATGTCGGCCGGCAGGCAGTGCATGTAGAGCGCCGAGCCGTTGTGAGTCTTGGCCATGCGTTTTTCCGTGCACTCCCAGTCCTTGTGCTTGGCGTTCTCGGCCAGCAGTTCCTTTTCCAGCTTCTTGATGCCGTCGAAGTCGCCGGCTCCGTAGAGGTCGGTCCGCTTCTCCATGGCGGCGAATGAGGCCCAACTCTTGGGGTAGACGATGTCGGCGCCCTCGAAGGCCTCGTCCATCGAGTTGGTGCGCGTGAAGCTGCCGCCGGAGGAACGCGCGTTGCGCTCGGCCACTTCCTCGACCTCGGGCATCACCTCGTAGCCCTTGGGATGGGCCAGCACGACCTCCATGCCGAAGCGGGTCATCAGGCCGATGACGCCTTGGGGTACCGAAAGCGGCTTGCCGTAGGAGGGCGAATAGGCCCAGCTCATGGCGATCTTGCGGCCTTGCAGGTTGTCGATGCCGCCGAAGTGGTTGATGAGGTGCAGCATGTCGGCCATTGCCTGGGTCGGGTGGTCGATGTCGCACTGCAGGTTGACCAGCGTCGGGCGCTGTTCCAGCACGCCGTCGCGGTGGCCTTCCAGCACGGCGCGCGAAACCTCGCGCATGTAGGCGTTGCCCTTTCCGATGTACATGTCGTCGCGGATGCCGATGACGTCGGCCATGAAGGAGACCATGTTGGCGGTCTCGCGCACCGTCTCGCCGTGGGCGACCTGCGACTTGCCCTCGTCGAGGTCTTGGACCTCGAGGCCCAGCAGGTTGCAGGCCGAGGCGAAGCTGAACCGCGTCCGCGTCGAGTTGTCACGGAAGATCGAGATGCCGAGTCCGGAGTCGAACACGCGCGGCGAGATGCCCTGCTCGCGCAGGCCGCGCAGGGCCTCGGCCACCGTGAAGACGGCGGCGATCTCGTCGTCGGTTTTCTCCCAGGTAAGCAGGAAGTCCTCGTGGTACAGGCCGCGGGCGTCAAGCCGGCCCAGTTCCTTGACCAATTCTTCGATTCTGACCTTGTCCATCTTTCTTGGCTCCAGTGGTGCGTTTACGGGTTCAAAGGGGGTGATGGGAAAATGTGTCTTTTCCCTCCGATGCGTCACCCCCGGACTTGTTCCGGGGGGCCACGACTTCACGGCGACGCCGACCGGCAGCGGGGCAAGACGTGGATGGCCGGGACAAGCCCGGCCATGACGGGAGGAGAGGACAGAATGCGGGGCAACGCATGACAGCCGTCCCTCACGGCACGATGGTGGTGCCGGTGGCGCCGTCGACGGCGGCGGCGACGTGGGCGGGATCGGTGATGACGACGCGCGGCCCCCCGGCCTTGAGATAAGCCAGCGCCGCCTCGACCTTGGGCAGCATGCTGCCGGGCGCGAAATGGCCGGCGGCGGCATGTTCGGCCATCTCGGCGGCCGTCACCCTCGAAAGCGGCCGGGCTTCCGGCGTGCCGAATCCCAGCATGACCTGCGGCACGGCGGTAGAGATGACCAGGAGCTCGGCGCCCAGTTGGCTGGCCAGCAGGGCCGAGGCGTGATCCTTGTCAATGACCGCATCGACGCCGACCAGCGCGCCGTCCTTCTCGAACACCGGGATGCCGCCGCCGCCGACGGCGATGACGTGGTAGCCACCTTCCAGCAGCCGGCGCACGGCGTCGATCTCGGGGAAGGACTTCGGGCGGGGCGAGGGGACGACCCGCCGCCAGCCGCGCCCGGCGTCTTCCTTGAGCACCCATTCGGGGTGCTGGGTGGTCAGTTCCGGCAGCTGCTCGGGGGTGTAGAAGTCGCCGATCGGCTTGTCCGGGTTGGACAGGCCGGGGTCGGCGGCGTCGACGACCACCTGGGTGACCACGGTCGCCACGTTGCGGGGGCGGCCGCGCCGGGCCAGTTCGTTGCCCAGGGCCTGCTGGATCTGGTAGCCCAAGGCGCCCTGGCTGTCGGCGACGCAACTGACCAGCGGCACGTGGTGCATGCCGGCGGCCTGGCGGGCGATCTCGGAACGCCTCAGGATGAAGCCGACCTGCGGGCCGTTGCCGTGGGTGATGACCAGCCGCCAGCCGGCCTCGGCCAGCTTGACGACGCTGGCCATGGTCTCGCAGATGGCGGCGTACTGGTCCTCGACGGTCTTCAACTCCTTGGACTTGAGCAGCGAGTTACCGCCCACCGCCACCACCGCGATACGGTTGCCGTCCGGGGTCGTCATCGTTTCGTTCCCTGTGCCTGAGCGGGCCGCTGTCAGGCCGGCTTGCGTTTGAGGTAAGTCAGCGGCAGCGCGGCGTAAAGGGCGGCGCAGCGCACCAGGTCGTCTTTCCAGGTTTTCTCGTTGGGGGCGTGGGCCTCCTTCTCCTTGCCGGGGCCGAAGCCGATGCAGGGGATGCCGTACATGCCCATGATCGAGACCCCATTGGTGGAAAACGTCCACTTGTCGATGCGCGGCTCGCTGTCGAAAAGGCCGCGGTAGGCGTCGGCCGCCGACTGGACGGCGGCGTGGTCCTCGGGCGCCACCCAGCTCGGGAAATAGCAGTCTGTCGGATAGACCAATCCGGTATAGGACGGCCGCTCGTAGGTGTACATCGACACGTTGGCCTTGGCCGCCTTGACGGCCGGCAGTTCGCGGATCTGGGAAAGGGCGAGCTCCTTGTCCTCGCCCGCGGTCAGGCGGCGGTCGATGGAGATGGCGCAGCTGTCGGCCACCGCGCAGCGCGACGGCGACGTGAAGAAGATCTCGGACACCGTAAGCGAGCCCTTGCCGAGGAAGGGATCGTGCTTGAGGCGGGGATGCAGGGCTTCGAGGTCGGCCAGGATCTTGCCCATCGCGAAGATGGCGTTGTCGCCGCGCTCGGGCGCTGATCCGTGGGCGCTGACCCCCTTGACGTCGACGCGGATCTCCATGCGGCCGCGCTGGCCGCGATAGATGCCGCCGTCGGTCGGCTCGGTCGAGACCACGAACTCGGGACGCAGGCCCATTTCCTTGACCAGGTACTGCCAGCACAGTCCGTCGCAGTCTTCTTCCTGGACGGTGCCGGTGAAAACCAGGGTGTAATCCTCATCGAGGCCGAGATCCTTGATGATCTTGCCGGCATAGACCATCGAGGCCATGCCGCCCTCCTGGTCCGACGCCCCGCGGCCGCCGATGGTCTCGTCGTCCTCGTAGCCCTCGTAGGGGTCGAAGGTCCAGTTGGTGCGGTTACCGATGCCCACCGTGTCGATGTGCGCGTCCATGGCGATCAGCCGCTTGCCGCGGCCGACGAAGCCGAGGATGTTGCCCATGGGGTCGATCTCGACCTTGTCGAAGCCGACCTTTTCCATTTCCTGCTTGATTCGAAGGATGACGTCCTTCTCTTCGCAGCTTTCGCTGGGAATGCGGATCATGTCGCGAAGAAAGCGGGTCATCTCCGGCTTGTAGCGCTCCGCGAGTTCACGGATCTTCTCGAATGGGATCGTATCGGCCATGAGGGTCACTCCACAAAAGGGATCAAATGATTTTCGAGGGATACTTCCCGAACCAGGCGATATCCCGGTAGTTGACCGGGTCGGTCGCCCCTTCGGTGTTGAAGCACAGCACCACCGAGCGCGAGGTCAGGCCGAGTTCGGCCTTGAGGTCGGCGAAGGCGGGCAGGTTGGCCAGAAGATGCAGCAGCCCGACTCCGACCGAGCCGGATTCGCCGGCCTCGACCACGGGGTCGCCGACGATCGGATTGGCCAGAATGCGGATGCCGTCGGCCGCCACGAAGTCGCTGCAGCGCACGAAGCACTGGGCGGTGGCCTTCAGCACGTCCCAGCCGATCGGGTTGGGCTCGCCGCAGGCGAGGCCTGCCATGATGGTCTTGAGTTCGCCCGTCACCGCGTGCGGCTTGCCGTCGCCGGCCGCCATCGATTCGTACAGGCAGGCGGCATTGGTCGGCTCGACGACGACGATGGTGGGGGCCCGCTCGCCGAAGCGGTCGGCCAGATAGCCGGCAACGGCGCCGGCCATGGCGCCGACCCCGGCCTGGAGAAAGACGTGGGTGGGGCGGATGCCGTAGGCATCAAGCCGTTCGACCGCCTCGTGGACCATGGTCAGGTAGCCCTGCATGATCCATGTCGGCACCTTGGTGTAGCCTTCCCAGGCGGTGTCCTGCACAACCTCCCAGCCCTCGCGCTCGGCGGTCTGGCAAGCCAGACGAACGGCGTCGTCGTAGTTCAGGTCGGTCACCTCGACGCGGGCGCCGTGCGCCCGGATGGCCTCGACGCGAGCCGGTGCCGGATTCCTCGGCATGAAGATGACGGCCTGCTGGCCCAGGGTGGCGGCCGCCCAGGCGATGCCGCGGCCGTGGTTGCCGTCGGTCGCCGTGGTCAGCGTGATGCGGCCGATCTTGGCGAACACCTCGGGGTCGCGCAGGTGGTTGAATCCCGTCCTCGCAATGTCCCAGCCCAGCTTCTCGCAGAGCAGGCGGGCCACCGCGTAGCTGCCGCCCAGCGCCTTGAAGGCGTTGAGCCCGAAACGGCGCGACTCGTCCTTGACGAAGACGCCGCCCACTCCCCAGGCCGAGGCCAGGCTGATGAGGCCGGCCAGGGGCGTTTCGGTGTAGCCCGGGATGTCGCGATGGAAGCGGTGCACCTGGCGGGCCTTGGCGGCCGAGAATGCCTCCGGCGTGTCGCCGCCGACATCGGGGTTCATCACGTAGTCGAAGTCGAAACCGCTGATTTCCGGCATGACCCGGTTCCCTTCATTCGGCGGCGCGATCGGCCGGCTCGGCCTTGGTTTCGCGCAGGTAGCCGTAAATGGTGTAGCGAGAGGTGCCGAGCGTGTCGGCCACGTACTGGACGGTGCCCTTGTACATGAACACCCCGGCCCGCTCGAGGTCGGCCACGATCTTCAGGCGATCCTCCTTGCTGAGGTCGGAGGGAGCCTTGCCGAAACCGCCGACGATGCCGTCGATGATCGATTCGACGGTCTCGGGGAAGGTGGTGGTGTGGAATTCCTTGCGGGTGGTTTCGGCCGCCGGGGCGAACTCGACGTGCTCGGCCAGCACCGTATTGAGCCGGATGTAGTCGCTGACGTCGAAATTGATCGAGAAACAACCGACCACGCGGCCGTCGTCGTCGCGCACGAAGACGGTCGAGCACTTGAGCACGCGGCCCTTGTCGGTGACGTTCTTATAGCCCAACACGTCCTCGGCGGCATCGCCCTGCTGCTTGAGGATGCGGAAGGGGAAGTGGCTGACCGGCGCCCCAACTGTCCGTCCCGTCAGGTTGCCGGCGACGTGGACGACGGCGTGGTCGGGGTCGGCGAAGTCATGCACGACCACTTCGGCGTGCGAGCCGAAGACGGCGACGGTGGCGTCGGCCAAGCGTTTCAGGTGATCGAGAAGATGGGTGTCCATGCGGCCTCTCCCGGCATGGACAACGTATATCAAACAATTTTGTTGAAGACTACAACAAAGTTGTTAACGAGCTCAATTCCGTTCGGCGCCGGTGAACAGGACGGCCGCCCGAACCCCCTCCGGCAGGCCGGCGCCGGCGATGTCCATCAGCCCGGCCAGCCCGGCCGAACCGGTGGGAGAGACATGGATGCCCGTGGTCTCGCGGCCCAGACGGTTGGCCTCGATCAGCCGCGGCTCCCCGACGATGCGGGCATCGCCGTCGGTCACCGCCATGGCCTCGACGAGGGCCAGCCAGTCGTAGGTTTCATCGTCGAGGATGCCGTGGGCCACGCTGTGCGGCGTGGCCGGCCAGGGTTTCATGTAGTCGGCGCGATTTTGCGCGGCGCGGCGCAACGAACCCGCGATGTCGTCGGGGTCGGCCTCTCCGGCAAATCGCGTGAAGGCCTGCTTCAAGGGATAGGCCCCCATGGTCTGCACCGTGAAGATGGCGGGCAGGCGGGAAACGACGCCGAGGGCGTGGGCCTCGCGCAGGCCCTGGAAGGTGGCGGAACCCAGGGCGCCGCCGCCGACCTGAACAACCAGCAGGTCGAGATCGACCCCGGCCGTCCGAAGCGAATCGGCCATTTCCCAGCCAAGCGTCTGGCCACCCTCGATGGCCAAGCCCACCTCGTTGCCCTGCACGCCGAACGGCAGACCGCCCGCCGCCACCGCCCGGCGGAACCCGTGGTAACAGGGATCCCCAGCCTGTCCCGCCTGTCGCTCCATGACGTGGCAGGTGGCGCCGAGATCCTTAAGCCGCTTGACCACCGGCGCCTCGGCATCGGGGGGGATGAAGACGTCGAGCGGCCAATCGGCGGCGCGGGCGATCACGGCGGCGGCCAAGGCGGCGTTGCCGCAGCTGGCGATGGCGAGGCGGCGGGAGCGCAGACCCTCGGCCAGCGGCAGCCCAAGGCGTTCCAGCACCTTGAGATAGATCATCACCCCCATCAGGTGGCGGGCCTTGTGCGAGCCGCTGACGTTGGCGGTCTCGTCCTTAACCCACACCCCGCTGCCGGTCGCCATGCCGATGGCGGCTGCCAGGGTCGGCTGTGGCGCGAAAGGCGTGACGCGGAAGCCGCGGCCGTCGACGCGGGCGACGGCGGCATCCAGATCCTCGACCAGGGCGCGGAAGTCGGCGTCAGCCAGGCCGTGACGGCGGGCCAGATGGTTGCCGAGCAGAAGCCGCCGATAGCGGATGAACGGATTCTCGCCGGCCAGGCTGGCGACCGGTTCGGGGAAGGCGACGTCCGGTCCCTCGAGGCGGCGCACCAGCACATGGTCGATGCCGTCGCCATCGACGGCGTCGGGGCAGCGGAAGGGCAGAGCCCCGTCGGCGGCAACCACCGCCCCGCATCCCGAGCAGGTTACGCGCGCGCCTGCCACGGCTAGAGCGCCTTCGCCGCGCCGGTGCGGCCGTTGAACTCCTCGATCATGGCATCCCAGGCAGGCACCAGATCAAGAAGCCCGTTCCAGAACGCCTGATCGCGGCGCAGGTCGAAGTCCTCGACGGCGACGCCCTGCTGCTCGACCCAGGTGTAGTAACCCAGGTTGAAGATCCGGGTGCGATCCACCCTGGACAGTTCGTGCAGGTGGTCGACGGCGGCGCGCTTGATCTCGCCCGCCCATACCTCGGCGGCGTTGATGGTGTCGAAGTCGCCGCCGAAATAGCGGTTCATCGCCATCTCCTTTTCGGTGGCGTACATCTCGGCACCGTCGGTGGCGATCGTCAGGATGACGTCGTCGGGGCCGAGGTCGAGGTACTTTGCCGTCTTGACAGCGGCCAGCAGGTTGCAGATGCCGGAAAGCCCGACGTCGCCAAGCGCCGCCAGCACGTCGGCGGCCACGCCGCGGCGATCGGCCAAATAGCGCCGGCCGACCTCGGTGTTGAACAGCACGCCAATGGTATCGGTGGATTCGTCGCTGACGGCGGCCACGAAATCGGTGTTCATGACGTTGTGGATGTAGGGCACGTGCTTGTCGCCGATGCCCTGGATGTTGTGCTCGCCGAAGCCGTTATAAAGGAGCGTCGGGCATTCCAGCGCTTCGACGGCGACGATGGGGGCTCCGTAGCGGGCCTTCAGGTAGTCCCCGGCCGCCAGCGTGCCGGCCGAGCCGGAGGCCGAAACAAAGGCCGCCGCCTTGAGCCCGGCCGCCTCGCCGCCCATCGCCTCGAAGATGGCGGCCAGCGCCGGCCCCGTGCAGATCCGATGCACCAGATAGTTTCCGAACTCGCAGAACTGATTGAAGATGACGTTGGCCGGGTCGGCGTTCAACTCGGCGCACTTGTCGTAGATTTCCTTGACGTTGCTCTCCGAGCCCGGCGTACGGATGATGTCGCCCTGCTCGGTCACCCACCGCTCCAGCCAAGCAAAACGCTCGCGGCTCATGTTCTCGGGAAGCACGGCGACGCCCCGGCAGCCCATGATGCGCGAGATGGCGACGCCGCCGCGGCAGTAGTTGCCGGTGGAGGGCCAGATCGCACGGTGCTGGTTGGGATCGAACTGTCCGGTGATGACGCGCGGCGCCAGACAGCCGTAGGCGGCCAGCACCTTGTGCGCCTGGATCATCGGAAAACGTTCGCCCAAGGCCAGCACGATACGAGCCGGCACCCCCGACAAAGACGAGGGAATCTCAAGGAAAGCCGGTAGGTCGGCCCGACCCTTGCGGTCGTCGGTGTTGTACCAGTGGACCCGGAAAAGGTTGAGCGGATCCGCCCGGTCGGGATCGACCGAGGCGAGGCGGCGGCGCACGGCCTCGGGAATGCGGTCCGGCTCGGCCAGCTGCGAGAAGGTGGGCAGCACGATGCCGGCATCGTGGAAGCGGCGGATCGAGTTGTCGTAGATCGCCTTGTCGACGATTCCGGTTTCGAGGCCGAGCGTGGTCATGGCGGAAAAGCTCCTGACGGTCGGCGGGGCGGCCCTTTCTCGTGGCGGAGGAACGGTCCGGCGCGCCGGATATGGATGATGGGGACGCTTAGTACCTTCTCCGTCGCCGCAAGGCAATGGTTCGGGTGGGGGTGGCCGGCATCTGCGCTCAGCCCAAGGCCCGCAGGTCGGCGCGCAGGCGGTCGGGGTCGGCAAGCAGGCGCTCGACCGCCGCGTGCGACGCTTCCCACAACGGCACCGCCTTGGCCAAAAGCGTCCGACCGGTGGGCGTCAACGCCAGACGGCGGCTGCGCCGGTCGGTCGGGTCGATTGATACCGTCAGCAGCCCGCGCCGCTCCAGGGGTTTCAGGTTGGCGGTCAGCGTCGTGCGGTCCATGGCCAGGAGGGCGGCGACTTCGCCCATGGCCGGCGGCTTGGGACGGTTGAGCGACATCAACAGGGAGAACTGGCCGTTGGTCAACGCCACCGGCCGCAGCGCCTCGTCGAAATGGCGCGCCATGGCGCGGGCCGCCCGCTGCACATGCAGGCAAAGACAGGCGTCCCGCACTTTTATGGTGATTTCGTACGGCGGGCCATTGTCATCGGGCATGGAGGCACCATATTGCGTTGATATCAATATAATTGCCTGAATCGAAAAAATCCACATTTTTCGTCGGGAAAAGCGCTGGAGGCCGCAATGACGCAGAAAGTCTTCATCCTCGTCGGCACCAAGAAGGGGGCCTTCATCTTCGAGGGCGACGCCGCCAGGCGGTCGTGGGAACTCAGCGGTCCCTATTGCGAGGCTTGGCCGTTGAACCATGTGGTCGGCGATCCGGCCGCCGGCGTCATCTATGCCGGCGGCGGCAATGAATGGTTCGGCCCGGCGGTGTGGAAATCGACCGACCTGGGCAGGACGTGGACCCATTCGAGCGAGGGCTTGGCCTACGCGCCCGGCGAACAGCCGATCAAGGCGGTGTGGAGTCTGGCGCCCGGCAATGGCGACCTTTATGCCGGCGTCGAACCGGCCGGGCTGTTTCGCAGCGACGACGGCGGCCTGTCCTGGCGTCACGTTGCCGGCCTGCGCGACCATCCGTCCCGCACCGACTGGCAACCGGGCGGCGGTGGCCTCATCCTGCATTCCCTGGTCCTCCACCCGCAGGACGACCACCAGATGTGGGTCGGCATTTCGGCGGGGGGCGTCTTCCACACGGCGGACGGCGGCGACACGTGGGAGGCCCGCAACCGGGGAACGCGGGCCGACTTCCTGCCGGAAGGGAGGCGCTACCCCGAGCACGGCCAATGCGTCCACAGCGTGGTGATGGCGCCCGGCCGGCCCGATCGACTGTACCAGCAGAACCATTGCGGCATGTACCGAAGCGACGATGGCGGCCGGCATTGGGAGAGCATCGAGGCGGGGCTGCCGTCGACCTTCGGTTTTCCGGCCGCCGCCCATCCGCGCGATCCCGAAAGCCTTTACTTGCTGCCGCTCAACGGCGATTCGGTGGGACGCTATGTCCCCGAAGCCAGGGCCGCGGTCTGGCGGACCCGCGACGGCGGCGCCAACTGGCAGGCGCTGCGCAGGGGATTGCCGCAGAAGGACGTCTATTTCGGCGTTCTGCGCCAAGCCATGGCCACCGACCGGTTGGAGCCGGCCGGCGTCTACTTCGGCACCAACACCGGCCAACTGTTCGCCAGCGCCGACGAGGGCGAAAGCTGGAGCCGCGTCGCCGAATACCTGCCGCCGGTCCTGTC
>JAVEYE010000104.1:0-10794 GCA_034003665.1 Rhodospirillales bacterium
CGGCGGCCGAAGCCGGGCCGTCGCGGCCACTGGTGCTTGCCGTCACCG
Source organism: Rhodospirillales bacterium (assembly GCA_034003665.1). GTDB lineage: Bacteria > Pseudomonadota > Alphaproteobacteria > Rhodospirillales > Shumkoniaceae > Shumkonia. Next base: position 49 of record JAVEYE010000104.1, read on the forward strand.
TGCTGACCTCGCTCGCCGACGACGACCTGGCGGCGACCGGGGTGACCGGAAGGGTCACCGAGCAGGTCGTCCGTCTGGGCCGGCTCGCCCACGATTGCGGCCTGGACGGCGTCGTCTGTTCGGCCAGGGAAATCGTCGCCCTGCGCGGCGCCTGTGGGGCCGCCTTCAAGCTGGTGGTGCCCGGCATCCGGCCGGCCTGGTCTTCCGCCGACGACCAGCGGCGCATCGTGACGCCCGGCGAGGCGATGGCGTTGGGCGCCGACTTCCTGGTCATCGGCCGGCCGATCACCGCCGCCGCCGATCCCGCCGAGGCGGCCCGACGGATTGCCGACGAGATCGGCCGGTCCTAATGGGCGTCGACGTCAAGATCTGCGGGCTGAGCACGCCCGAGGCGGTCAAGGCCGCCGCGGTGGGCGGCGCCCGATATATCGGCTTCGTCTTCTTTCCGGCGTCGCCCCGCTTCGTCAAACCGGCCGTGGCGGCCGCATTGGGCGGCTGCGTCCCCGACAGCGTCATCCGGGTGGGACTGACCGTCGACGCCGACGATGCGACGCTGGCCGAGATCGCCGGAACCGCCGACGTCGCGCGCCTTCAGCTGCATGGCCGCGAGACGCCGGAACGGGTGGCCGAGGTGCGCCGACGTTTCGGCCTGCCGGTGATCAAGGCGTGCCCCATTGCCGGGCCGCACGACGTGACGGCCGCCCGCCCTTACGAGGACGTCGCCGACATGCTGCTGTTCGACGCCCGGCCGCCGGCCGGGGCGGATCGTCCGGGCGGCAATGCCTTGAGCTTCGATTGGCGCTTGCTGTCCGATGCCGGATGGTGCCGGCCGTGGATGCTGGCCGGTGGCCTGACGGCCGCCAACCTGGCCGATGCGGTGCGCCAGAGCGGCGCCGGGGCGGTCGACGTCTCCTCGGGGGTCGAGGACCGGCCGGGGGTCAAGAGCGTGCCGAAGATTCGCGAATTCCTGCGGGTGGCGGCGCGCTGCTGAGTGGCCGGGCGGAGGGCGTGTTGCCGGCCCGGCCAACAAAGCGCTCCGTTTTGGGGCGGCTTTGTGGTTTATTACCGGCCCGCGAGGGAGGGCGGTGTCGCCCCCTCCATATGGACCACCCGTACCGAAGCTCGATGGATGTGCATGGATAAACCGAACACCTACCGCGGCGGACCCGACGAACAAGGGCATTTCGGCATCTACGGCGGCCGCTATGTCGCCGAGACGCTGATGCCGCTCATTCTCGAGGTCGAGCGCGCCTACGGGGCGGCCAAGGCCGACCCGGCATTCGCCGCCGACATGGCCGGCTACTTCAAGACCTACGTCGGGCGCCCGAGCCCGCTTTATTTCGCGGAAAGGATGACCGCCGCGCTCGGCGGCGCCCGCATCTATTTCAAGCGCGAGGACCTCAACCATACCGGCGCGCACAAGATCAACAACTGCATCGGCCAGGCCCTGCTGGCGCGCCGCATGGGCAAGCGGCGGATCATCGCCGAAACCGGGGCGGGCCAGCACGGCGTCGCCACGGCCACCGTCTGCGCCCTGTTCAACATTCCCTGCGTCGTCTACATGGGCAAGACCGACATCGAGCGTCAGGCACCCAACGTCTTCCGCATGAAGATGCTGGGGGCCGAGGTGCGGCCGGTGACGTCGGGTTCGGCGACGCTGAAGGACGCCATGAACGAGGCCCTGCGCGATTGGGTCGCCAACGTCGAGGACACCTACTACCTGATCGGCACCACCGCCGGGCCGCACCCCTATCCGTCGATGGTGCGCGATTTCCAGTCGGTCATCGGCGAAGAGGTGCGCCGGCAGATGATGGAGGCCGAAGGCCGGCTGCCCGACACGCTGCTCGCCTGCATCGGCGGCGGCTCCAACGCCATGGGGCTCTTCTACCCCTTCCTCGACGAGCCCGACGTGCGGATCGTCGCGGTGGAGGCGGCCGGCGAGGGCATCGCCACCGGCAAGCACGCCGCCAGCCTGACGGCGGGCAAGCCCGGCGTCCTGCACGGCAACCGCACCTATCTGCTGCAGGACGGCGACGGCCAGATCGAGGAGGCCCATTCGGTATCGGCCGGTCTCGACTATCCGGGGATCGGTCCCGAACATGCCTGGCTGCACGACGTCGGGCGCGTCGAGTACGTTTCGATCACCGATGCCGAGGCGATCGCCGCCTTTCATTCGTGCACTCGGCTGGAGGGCATCATTCCGGCGCTGGAATCGGCCCACGCCGTCGCTTATGCCGCCAAACTGGCCGGCTCGCTCGATCCCGACAACCTGCTGGTCATCAACATGAGCGGGCGCGGCGACAAGGACCTGGACACGCTGGCCCGGCTTGAGGGGACGGAACTATGAACGGCGCCACCCGAATCGAGCGGCGGTTCGCCGATCTGCGCGCCCAGGGTCGGGCCGGGCTCGTCACCTTTCTGACGGCGGGCGATCCCGATCCGGCGGTGTCCGCGGAAATCCTCAGGGGGTTGCCGGCGGCGGGGGCTGACCTCATCGAACTCGGCATGCCGTTCAGCGACCCGATGGCCGACGGCCCGGCCATTCAGCGCAGCTCGCTGAGGGCGCTCAAGGCCGGCATGACGCTGGAGAAGACGCTTTCCTTGGTAGCCGATTTCCGCCGCCGCGACGATGCCACGCCGGTCATTCTGATGGGCTATTTCAATCCCATCTATGCGTTCGGCGTCGAGCGGTTCCTGACGGCGGCGAAGACGGCCGGCGTTGACGGCCTGATCGTCGTCGACCTGCCGCCGGAAGAGGAATCCGAATTGTGCGTGCCGGCCAAGGCGGCCGGCCTCGACTTCATCTTCCTGACGACGCCGACCACCGACGATGCGCGGTTGCCGCGGGTGCTGGCCAAGGCCAGCGGCTTCGTCTACTACGTGTCGATCACCGGCATCACCGGCACGGCGTCGGCCTCGGCCGCCGCCATCGACGACGCCATCGCCCGCCTGCGCCGCCATACCGATCTGCCGGTCGCCGTTGGGTTCGGCATCAAGACGGCGGCTCAGGCTGCCGAGGTGGCGGCGCTGGCCGACGCCGCGGTGGTCGGCTCGGTCCTGGTCAATCGCCTCGCCGAGAACCTGGACGCCGCCGGCCGCGCGAAACCGGGGTTGGCCGAGGCCGTTCTGGGTCTGGTGAGCGAACTGGCCCGCGGCGTCGCCGCCGGCCGCGCTCGGGAGGACGTGCGATGAATTGGCTGAAGAACTGGGTCCGTCCGAAGCTGCGAGAGCTGGTCGGCCAGAAGGAGATCCCCGAGAACCTCTGGCACAAGTGCCCGAAGTGCGAACAGATGATCTTTCACCGGGATCTCGCCGCCAACCTCCGGGTCTGCCCGCATTGCGGCCATCACATGCGGCTGTCGGTGGTCGAACGCCTGAAGATGCTGTTCGACGACGAGGCGTATCAGACCATCGAACTGCCGGAAGCCGTCACCGATCCGCTGCGCTTCCGCGACAGCAAGCGGTATGCCGAGCGGCTGCGCGACGCCCGCAGCAAGAACGGCGCCCAGGACGCGCTGTTGGTGGCCCATGGCAAGATGGGCGGCATGAACGTCGTCGTCGCCGCCTTCAATTTCGACTTCATGGGCGGCTCCATGGGCATCGCCGTCGGCGAAGGGCTGCTGGCCGCGGCCCGGCTCGCCGTGGTGCAGGACGCGCCGCTCATCGTGGTGCCGGCTTCGGGCGGCGCCCGCATGCAGGAAGGCATCCTGTCGCTGATGCAGATGGTGCGCACCACGCTGGCCGTCGAGGACGTGCGCGAGGCCGGCCTTCCCTACCTGGTGGTGCTGACCGATCCCACCACCGGCGGGGTCTCGGCGTCGTTCGCCATGCTGGGCGACATCACGTTGGCCGAACCCGGCGCCGTCATCGGCTTCGCCGGCGCCCGGGTCATCGAGCAGACCATCCGCGCCAAGCTGCCAGAGGGCTTCCAGCGGGCGGAATACCTTTACGAGCACGGCATGGTCGACATGGTGGTCGATCGCCACGAGCTGCGCGCCACCCTGATCCGCATCATCGATCTGTTGCGCAACCGTCGGCCGCCCGGCGAGCTGGTGCCGTTGCCCGGGGCGGAGGACGACGCGGAGGTTGAGCCCAAGCCGGTCAAGACGACGGCCGCAAAAGCGTTCGCCGCCAAGGCGCGGGCCGCCAAGGAAAAGGAAACGTCGGCTGAATAGCGACCCCGTTCTCGATCGTCTGACGCGGCTGCATCCCAAGCTCATCGATCTTTCCCTCGAGCGCGTCGAGACACTGCTGGAACGGCTCGGCCGCCCGCACGAGCAGTTGCCGCCGGTCGTCCACGTCGCCGGCACCAACGGCAAGGGTTCGGTCGTTGCCTTTCTCAGGGCGATTCTGGAGGCGGCCGGCTATCGGGTGCACGCCTACACCTCGCCGCATCTGGTGCGCTTCAACGAGCGAATCCGCGTCGCCGGGCGGCTGATCGAGGACGACCATCTGACCGCGCTGCTCGAGGAATGCGAACGGGTCAACGGCGGCGCGCCGGTGACCTTCTTCGAGATCACCACGGCCGCGGCCATGCTGGCCTTTGCCCGCACGCCGGCCGACATCACCCTGCTCGAGACCGGCCTCGGCGGCCGGCTGGACGCCACCAACGCGATGCCGCGCCCGCGGCTTTCCGTCATCACCCCGATTTCCATGGACCATCAGCAGTACCTGGGCGACACCCTGGAAAAGATCGCCGGCGAGAAGGCCGGCATCATGAAGGCCGGCGTGCCGTGCCTGACGGCGGCGCAGGGCCGCAAGGTGTTGCGGGTGCTGGAGCGGCAGGCCGCGGCAAAGGGGGCACCGCTGGCGGTCGAAGGTGCCGACTGGTTCGTGCTGGGCCGTGGCGAGGGCCTTCTCTTTTGCGAAGGCGACCGCTCGCTGGCGTTGCCCCGGCCCCGGCTGCCCGGCAAGCACCAGGTCCAGAACGCCGGGCTGGCGGTGGCCTGCGCCCGGCGGCTGGCCGGGTTCGCCATTCCCGACGCGGCGATCGGCGCCGGCCTGGAGCGCGTCGAATGGCCGGCCCGCCTGCAACGGCTGACCGCCGGGCCGCTGCCCGCCTTGCTGCCCGAGGGCTGGGAACTGTGGCTGGACGGCGGCCACAATCCGGGGGCTGGCCGTGCCCTGGCCGAGCATTTCCGCCATTGGCGGGACCGCCCCCTGCATCTGGTGTTCGGCATGCTGAATACCAAGGACCCGATCGGCTACCTGAAGCCGATGGCCCCGGCGGTGACCCGGCTGCGCGCCGTCGCCATTCCCGGCGAGGCCAATGCGCTGGCGGCCGATGAGGCGGCCCTGGCGGCCGGCACGGTGGCCATCGCGGCGGCCGCGGCGCCCGGCGTCGAGGCGGCGATCCGCGAGTTGATCGCCGCCGACCCGCGGCCGGCGCGCATTCTTATCTGCGGGTCCCTATATCTTGCCGGAACGGTCCTTCGGGACAACGCCTGAGTGGAGTGCCCGTGTTTCCGATGACGCCAACATTGACCACGCGGCGGCTGCTCCTGCGGCCGCTCGATCCCGCCGATGCCCGGCATTTCGCCCGCCTGTTCGGCGAGGATTCCGACGCCATCGCCATGACCGCCACCCTGCCCGATCCCTGCACCGAGGAGGAGGCCGGCAAGTGGATCGCCCGACGAGTGCGCGATTCGCACGGCTTCGCAATCTGTCGGGCCGGCGACGGGGTGTTCGTCGGCGCCGTCGGCTTCGGGGAAGTGCTGGACCGTATCGAAATGGGCTATGGCATCGGCCGCCCGTTCTGGGGCAACGGCTACGCCACCGAAGCGGTCCGCGAGGCGGTGCGCCATGCCCGCGCCGTCGGCGTCGCGGCGCTCGAGGCCTATACCTTCCCCACCAATCCGGCCTCGGCGCGCGTGCTCGAGAAGAACGGCTTCAAGAACATGGGCCGGATCACCCGCAATTACCCCCTGCGGGGCGGCCAGCGCGCCGTCTTCCGCTACGTCCTCGACATGGCGGGCGGGCCGAAGCCCTAAAGGCTTGGCCAACAAACGCCAAGCCCCGCCGGATGGCGGGGCCTGCAACGCGTGAGTGGCGGAAGAAAAGGGGCGGTCAGATCACCGATTCGACCCATTCCACCAGTTTACTCTTGGGCAGCGCCCCGACCTTGGTTCCGGCGACCTGGCCATCCTTGAAGATCATCAGGGTCGGAATCCCACGCACCCCGTAATGCGAGGGCGTTGCCGGGTTCTGATCGATATTGATTTTGGCGACGATCATGCGATCGCCCATCTCGGCGGACAGTTCCTCCAGCGAGGGGGCGATCTGCTTGCACGGACCACACCATTCCGCCCAGAAGTCCACTAGAACCGGCTTCGACGACTGCAGGACATCGGTCATAAACGAACCGTCGGTCACGTTTTTTGGCATGTATCCATTCCCATCAGGAGTTCTCGATGTTTTTTGTCTCCCGGCGAGCCCCGCCCCCGTCAAGGGGTTCCCCAGCCCTGAATCTAGAGAGCGCTCCCGGAGGCGTCAAGGCGCGTGCTGATCCAGGCGCGTGCTGATCCATGAGCGCGTCGGGGAGCGGCATCAACCGGGGGCCGTCGGTCCACAAAAGCGCGCAGCGGACCGGGCGGTCGGGGTAGACCAGGCCGAGCGCCTGACGATAGGCCGCCATCTGCCGGAGATAGATGGGAGGCACCGCCGACGGATCTTCGGGCGGCGGCCGGTTGGTCTTGAAATCGACGACGAGGACGGCCTCCGGCGTCACCACCAGGCGGTCGACCTGGGCCGAAATGGTCCGGCCGCCGACGGTGCCGACCAGTGGAACCTCGGCCCGGCCGGTCGGGCCGAAGATGTCGGCGAACTCCGGATGGTCGAGTACGGCCAACGTTTCGGCCGCGATGGCCGACTGTTCCGCCTCGCCGAGGCCGTGGACGCGCCGGGCCAGGAAGGCCGCCGCCGCAGCCGCCCGAGCCGTCACCGGCACCTGGGGCAGGGTCTGAAGCAGGGCGTGGATCAGGCGGCCGCGTCGGAAGCGCAGACCGTCGTCGCCGGCCAACGGCGAGACCACCGGCGGTTCATCGCCGTCCGGGCGCGACGGCGTCAGCGACCGCGGCGGGTCGGCTTCGGGAGGCGGCGGCCGCAGGAGCCAGGCCGGGGCTTCGCCGGCATCGACGGGTTCCACCGCCACGTCGTCTCGGCCGTCGGGGGGCGCGGCCTGCGCGTCGCGGACCCGCCAGCCGGGCTCATCGAAACCGACGTCGGCGGTTTCGGCCGTGGCCTTCAGCGCCGCCACGATGCGATCGTACCAGCAGTCCTCGCCGCGGCCCCGGCTGTTTTCCCAGCCGCAGACATAAAGCCGGTCGCGGGCCCGCGTCATCGCCACGTAGAGCAGCCGGCGGTATTCCTGCGTCTGGCGCCGACGGGCCGTTTCGCGGAGCGCCCCGCAGGTGGACTCCTCGTTGGCCCGGAAAGCGGGCCACAGGGCGGCGGGCGGCTCGGCCTCGTGCCACAGCACGCGGGCGTCGAGTCGGGGTTCGGGAACGGTGCAGGTGTCGGGCAGGAACACTACGTTGGCCTGAAGGCCCTTGGCGCCGTGCACCGTCATCACCCTGACTTCGCCGCGCCCATGCTCGAGGTCGCGCTTGATCTCGGTCCGTCCGGCCGCCAGCCAGTGAAGGAATCCCTCCAGCGAGGGAACGTGGTCGCGCTCGTACGTCTGGGCCAAGGCCAGAAACTCGTCCAGCGGATCGCCGGCGTCGACGCCGAGGCGGCCGAGGATCTTCGGCCGGCCGCCGCCTGGGCCCAACACGTCCGAAAAGAACTCGAAGGGCGGCGTGAAGTCGGCCCTGTCCAGCAACCGATCGAGCTCGTCGCGCGCCGCCCGCCAGGAGGGCCGTTCGCCGGCCCGGCGCTTGAGCGCCTCCCACAAGGACGCCTCCCGCTCCCAAGCCAGGGCGAACAGGTCATCGTCGTCGAGGCCGAACAGCGGTCCTTTCAGCACCTCGGCCAGCGTGAGGTCGTCCTCGGGCAGCAGCAGGAACCGGCCCAGCGCCATCATGTCCATCACCGCCAGCTGCTCGGTCAGCACCATGCGGTCGCTGCCCGCCACCGGGATGCCGCGTTCCTTGAGGCAGCGGATCATTGCCTCGGCGAAACGTTCGCGGCGGCGCACCAGGATCATGATGTCGCCCGGCGTCATCGGTCGGCCTTCCGATTCCAGCACCTCGCCGGTCTTGAGCCAGCCGTCGATGCGTTCGGCGATGCGCTCGGCCAGGCGGACCTGGGGACTGGCGGCCGGAAGCTGGTCAAGCGGGGCGTCCCAGGGGTCGGCTTCCGGGCGGGGTTCGGGTTTGACGGTCGGCCAGATTTCGACGAGGCCGGCCTGACCGGCGCGGTTCGACAGGTGGCGGATCGGCCGTCCGTGGAAGGTGACGCCGTCGGCGGCGGCGCTGCCGGCGAACACCGCGTCGACGGCGTGCAGCAGCGTCCAGGTCGAGCGGAAAGACAGCGGCATCTCCACGGTCTTCCAGGGCTGACCAGCCGCCTCGGCGCGTTCCGCGAACGCTTGGCGCATGCGCTCGAAGGCGGCGGGATCGGCCCCCTGGAAGCTGTAGATCGACTGCTTCTCGTCGCCCACCGCGAACACCGTGCGGGCCGTGGCCCGCGCCCCGGCGCCGGCGAAAAACTCCGAGGCGAGGCCGGCCACGACGTCCCACTGCTCGGGGCTGGTGTCCTGCGCTTCGTCGACCAGGATATGATCGAGCCCGCCGTCCAGCTTGTAGTGAACCCACGAGGCTCCGCCGCCGGCCCGAAGCAGGCCGCGCACCTTGAGCACGAGATCGTCGTAGTCGAGCAAGGCCCGTTGATTCTTCAGCCGATCGTAGGTGCCGAGCAGGGCCCCGGCGAAGATGAGCAGCGCCTCGGTGGCCCGCGCCGTGGCCAGGGCCTTGAGCCGCTCGGTCAGGGCGACGATTCGCTCCTGCTCGGCCAGCATGATGGGAAGGACCTCGGGATCGGCCTCGCGGGCCCCCTTGGTCGTCAGGGTCTTTTCGGCGCGCGGCTCGCCCGCCTTGGTCAGGAAGAGGCCGGCATAGGCGTCCTTCAGGCCGTCGACCCGGGCGGTCGGATCGGCGATCCAGGCGCGGATGGTGGCGGCTTTTCCCTGGTCGCCGGCCGTTCCTTCGTCGAGCGCGCGACAGGCCCTCAACAAAGCCGCCGCGTTGAAGGCCCGGTCGTCGGCGACCTCGGCCAGCACCGATTCGGCGGTGTCGCCGGGCGCAAGGCCGAGGACGGAGCGCGCCGCCTTGCCCAGGGCGGCGACCGAGCCGTGGAAGGCGATGAGGTCGCGCAGCTTGCTCTGGCTGTTCGAAAGCTCGTTGACGACTCCGGCGATTCCATTCTCGTCGGCCAGCTCGGCCAAGTGGCGGACCGCCTCGGTCAGGTCGGGGTCGCGGCCGTCGAAGGCGGCGATCAGGGCGGCCGCCCGCGCCTCGGCCAGAAGTTCCGCCTTGCTTCTGTCGTCGATCACTTGGAAGTGGGGCGCCACTCCCGCTTCCAGCGGGAACTGGCCGAGCAGCGATTCGCAGAAGGCGTGGATGGTGCGTATCTTAAGGCCGCCCGGCGTATCCAGGACCTCGGCGAACAGCCGGCGTGCCCGCACGATCTGCGCCTCGTCGGGAGCCTGTCCCAGAAGCTTCAGCAGGTCGCCGCGCAGGGCCGCGTCGGCCATCAGCGTCCAGGCCCCCAACCGTTGCCGCAGGCGGTTGGCCATCTCGGCGGCGGCCGCCTTGGTGAAGGTCAGGCAGAGGATGCGCCCCGGATGCGTTCCGGCCAGCAGCAGCCGGCTGATGCGGTCGACCAGCACCCGTGTCTTGCCGGTGCCCGCGTTGGCCGACACCCAGACCGAACAGCCGGGGTCGGCGGCGGCGATCTGGGCGCCGAGCGCGGATTCGATGTCGATGGGGCGCGGATCGTCGGCGGTCATTCCTCGCCTCCGCCGGCCGACCACTCCTTGACCCGCGCCAGATGGTCATAGTCGCCGACGTCGCGCTCGAACATCGGGCTGCGGCGCGACGGATAGGGCGTGGCGGGGTTGTCGTAGAGGGCGACCTTGCGCGACAGTCCCGAGAGGGCCTGCTCGGCGACGGCGGCGACGCCGTCGGCCAGCACCCGCTCCTCGCCGGGCAACCGCCCGCCGGTGAGCCTGAGATAGATCATCTCGGCCACCGGCCGTGGCGGGATGCCGGCAAAGGCGCCGGCCGCCGCCATCGCGGCTTCCAGCGACAGCTGGGGCGCCAGGCCGCATTCGACCTGCTTGCGCGAGGGAACCTGGCCGGTCTTGTAGTCGATGATCGCCAGCTCGCCGGCCGGCGTCACGTCGATGCGGTCGGCCCGGCCGGTCAGGCGGAAGGAACCGCCCGGCCCGGCGAGGCCCAGTTCGCCCCGCGCCTCGGTGGCGAGAACACCGTGTCCGGCGGCGCGCCGCCGCCGTTCGCGATCGACGAACCAGTGGGCCAGGCGCTCGAACCGCGGCCACCAGAAGGCGCGCACGCCGGGCCTGGCCGACCGGTCGCCGAACACCTCGCGTCCGATCGCGATCAGCCGGTCCTCGGCGTCGGCGGGCAGGTCGCCGGGATAGGCCTGGATGAAGCGCTCCAGCGCCGCGTGGATGATGATGCCGCGATCGGCCGCCGCCGGATCGGCGTCGAGCGGGTCCAGCGGCCGCAGCCCCAGGACGTGCCGGGCGTAAATGGCATAGGGATCGCGGATCCATGCCTCGACCTG
>JAVEYE010000105.1:0-10756 GCA_034003665.1 Rhodospirillales bacterium
CCAACCTCATGCATCGAAAGCGCATCGATCGGCTGATCGGCGATGATCCGATACCTAAAATCAATCCCAGCCAGATGGTGTTGCTGTGGGCCTGAAATTAAACCGGACAGCCGTGGAACAAGTCCGGCCATGACATAAGAAAAGGCGCGCCGGACTTGTCGCCGCCGCCTATTTCCCCAAGTCCTCTCCCGCCAGCGCGCGGTTGATCAGCTCGATGGTCTCGCCGACCCCGTAAAGCGCGATGAACGAGCCCATGCGGGGTCCCTGGCTCTGGCCCAGCAGCACCTCGTAGAGCCCCTGGAACCACGCCTTGAGGTCGGGGAAGGAATGGCGCTTGCCGACCTCGTAGACCTCGGTCTGGATGGCCTCGGCGTCGGCGCCGGCCGGCAGTCCGGCCAGGGTGCCGGCCAGTTCGGCCAGCGCCGCCCGCTCGACCTCGGTGGGCGGCCGGTAGGCCTTGGCCGGCTTGACGAAGTCGCGGTAGTAGTTGATGGCATAGTCGACCAGGTTGTCGAGAATGGGCGCCCCCTCGGGCGTCGCGTCCGGCTTGTAGCGCGCGATGAAATGCCAGATCACCGCCTTGTCCTCGGTGTGGCAGACGCTGGCCAGATTCAAGAGCACGTTGAAGCTGAGATGGGCGTCCTCGCGGGGCGGGTTGCCGCGGTGGATGTGCCAGACGGGGTTGTCGATCCGCTTGACCTCGTCCTGGCCGGGATAGGCGGCAAGGAAGCTCAGGTACTCGTCGACGGCGCGCGGGATGACGTCGAAGTAAAGCCGCTTGGCCGCCTTCGGCTTCTGGAACATGAACAGCGCCAGGCTTTCCGGCGGCGCATAGCGCAGCCATTCCTCGACCGCCAGCCCGTTGCCCCGCGACTTCGAGATCTTCTCGCCCTTCTCGTCGAGGAACAACTCGTAGGTGAAGCCGGCCGGCGGCCTGCCGCCAAGAATCTGGCAGATCCGGCCGGACAACCGCACCGAATCGGTCAGGTCCTTGCCCGACATCTCGTAGTCGACGTCGAGCGCCGCCCACCGCATGGCCCAGTCGGCCTTCCACTGCAGCTTGCAGTTGCCGCCGGTCACCGGCACCTCGACCTTGGCGCCCGCCTCGTCCTCGTAGACGATGGTCCCGGCCTTGGCGTCGTGGGCCAGCACCGGCGCCTGCAACACGCGCCCGCTCGTCGGGCAGACCGGCAGGAAGGGGCTGTAGGTGGCCTTCCGCTCGGCGCCCAGGGTCGGCAGGATGACGTCCTTCACCGCCTCGTAGTGGGCGAGCACGCCGAGCAGGGCGGCGTCAAATCGCCCGCTTTTATAGCAGTCGGTCGAACTGACGAACTCGTACTCGAAACCGAAGGCGTCGAGGAACGAGCGCAGCATGGCGTTGTTGTGATGCCCGAAGCTCTCGAACTTGCCGAAGGGGTCGGGCACCGAGGTCAGCGGCTTGCCGAGGTGCTGGGTCACCATCTCCTTGTTGGGAATGTTGTCCGGCACCTTGCGCAGGCCGTCCATGTCGTCGGAAAAGGCGAACAGCCGGGTCGGAATGTCGGACAACAAGCCGAAGGCGTGGCGCACCATCGAGGTGCGGGCCACTTCGCCGAAGGTGCCGATGTGCGGCAGCCCCGACGGCCCGTAGCCGGTCTCGAACAGCACGTAGCCCTTCTCGGGCGCCTTGCCACCGATGCGTTTCAGGACGCTGCGCGCCTCGGCGAACGGCCAGGCATTGCTTGTTTCGGCATGGGCGCGCAGGTCGGACATTCCATTTCCCTCGGATCGTTGGTTGGGCCGGAAACTAAGCGCCCACCCGGGGAACGTCAACTCCCACGCGCCGGCGCGGCCTCCCGTCGCCTCACGCCGAAAAGAGCAGCAGCACGATCCCGGCGATGACGGCCAGGATGCCAGCCACCTCGGTGAGGTTGGAGCGCTCCTTGAAGAAGAAGTGCGAGGCGATGAAGGTGAAGACCAGCTCGATTTGGCCGAGCGCCCGCACGTGGGCGGCGTTCTCGACGGTGAAGGCGAAGAACCAGCAGATCGAGGCGAGCACGCCGGCCAGCCCGACCAGCGACGCCAGACGCCAGTTGCGCAGTACGGCGCCGATCTGCCCCGGTTCCCGCCAAGCCAGCCACGCCCCCATGACGACAACCTGGATTCCAGTCGCCACGGCCAGCGCGAAGGCGGCGCGCATGACCGCTGGCCCGTCGCCCAAGGCCAACGAGGCGCCGCGATAGAAGATCGACGAGGCGCCGAGGAAGGCGCCGCAGGCGAGCCCCATCAGGGCCGACTTCTCGCCGAGGCCGGTGACCAGGTGACGGGGCGAGATGCGCCCGTGCGCCGCCGAAAGCACCATCACGCCGGCGACACTGATGACGATGCCCAGCACCGCGCCCGCGCTCAGCGTGTCGCCCAGCACCAGAAGGCCGAGGACCGCAACTTGCACGGTCTCGGTCTTGGAATAGGTGGTGCCGACCGCGAAGTTGCGGAAGTTGAACATCCACATCAGGAGGAACGTGAACAGGATCTGCGTCATCGCGCCGGCGAAGCAGAAGGCGAGGAACCGCGGGTTCACCGCCGGCAGTTCGAACCCGCCGCCCAGCGAAACGGCCGTGCAATAGAGCGCCGCCAGCGGAAAGGCGTAGAGGAACCGCACGTAGGTGGCACCGGCGTCCGACAGCCTCGCCTTAAGGTGTTTCTGCAGGGCCGAGCGCAGGTTCTGGCAGAACGCCGCCGCCACCGTCACCGGGATCCACAGCTCGATCATGCCGTCCCGCCTTTTGCTTCCGGCCGTCTGCTACGCGCTCAGCGCCAGATCGGCTTGCCGGAGCCCGGCAGTCCGTAGTCGGCCCATTTGCGGGTGACCTCGGCGATGACATCCTCGCTCATGCGGATTCGGCGGCCCCACTCGCGCCTGGTTTCAGGCGGCCATTTGGCGGTGGCGTCCACCCCCATCTTGCTGCCGAGGCCGGATTCGGGCGACGCGAAATCGAGATAATCGATCGGCGTGCCCTCGATCAGCGTCACGTCGCGGGCCGGATCGACGTTGGTCGACACCGCCCACACCACGTCCTTCCACTCCCGGGCGTCGATGTCGTCGTCCACCACGATGACGAACTTGGTATACATGAACTGGCGCAGGTAGGACCACACGCCCATCATCACCCGCTTGGCGTGGCCCGGGTAGGCCTTCTTCATGGACACCACGGCCACCCGATAGGAACAGCCCTCGGGCGGCAGCCAGAAGTCGACGATTTCCGGGAACTGCTGGCGGAACAGCGGAATGAACACCTCGTTCAGGGCCTCGCCCAGCACCGAGGGCTCGTCGGGCGGCCGGCCGGTGAAGGTCGAAAGATAGATCGGCTTTTTGCGCATGGTCATCGCGCTCACCGTGAACACCGGGAAGCGCTCGACGGCGTTGTAATAGCCGGTGTGGTCGCCGTAGGGCCCTTCGTCGCCCTCCTCGTCGGCGACATGGCCCTCCAACACGATCTCGGCGGCGGCGGGAACCTTGAGCGGCACCGTCCTGCACTCCGCCAGATCGACCTTCTGGCCGCGCAGCAGGCCGGCGAACTGGTATTCTGATAGGGTGTCGGGCACCGGCGTGACGGCGGCCAGGATGCACCCGGGATCGGCCCCGATGACGACGGCCACCGGCATCGGGTCCTTGGATTTCTGCTTCCAGCGGGCGAACTGCTGGGCACCGCCGCGATGACGGAGCCAGCGCATCAGCGTGGTGTTGCGCCCGGTCACCTGCATGCGGTAGACGCCGAGGTTGTAATCGTCGCGCCTGTCGCCGCCGGGCCGCTCGGCCTCGGGCCCCTTGGTCACCACCAGCGGCCAGGTGATCAAGGGCGCCGGTTCGCCCGGCCAGCAGGTCTGGATCGGCAAGCGGGAGAGATCGACCTCGGCCCCTTGCAGCACCACCTCCTGGCAGGGCGCGCGGCTCACCGCCTTCGGCTTCATCGACATCACGGTGCGCAGCATCGGCAGCATGTCGAGCGCCTCGCGCCAGCCGCCCGGCGGCTCGGGCTGGCGCAGGAAGGCCAGCATCTCGCCGATCTCGCGCAACTGGCCGGGAGTGCGGTTCATGCCCCAGGCCACCCGCTCGACGGTGCCGAACAGGTTGACCAGCACAGGCATGTCGAAGGCGCGCCCGCCGGCCTCGCGCACGGCCTCGAACAGCACGGCGGGGCCGCCCTCGGCCAGCAGCCGGGTCTGGATCTCGGTCATCTCGAGCACGGGCGACACCGGCTCGCCCACCCGGACCAGCCGCCCGTCGCGCTCCAGGCGCTCCATGAACTCGCGAAGGCTGGCGTAGGCCATGCTTCCTCCCCCAACGGACCCGCCCATTTGTCCCGGCGCCCCCGCGAACGTCAAGGGATTTGGGCGGCAAATGTCGCGGGGCGGCACTGTGTTAACCTTTGCGCAACCATTGTGCGGGATGCTTCTTGCCGCATGGGGGCGCATGCGGGTCGCGTTGGGCCCGCCGGCACGGCAGACTTGGGGGAGGCGGCCATGACCGGCACGGCGGCCATCGATGAGCCCGTCGCACGTTTCGAACGGCTGATCGAGATCGGCATCGCGCTTTCGGCGGAGCGCGACCCCGACCGGCTGATGGAACGCATCCTTCTGGAAGCCAAGGGCCTGTCAAACGCCGACGGCGGCACCCTTTACCTGAAGACCGAGGACGAACGGCTGCGCTTCGAGATCATGCGCACCGATTCGCTGGGCATCGCCATGGGTGGCACCACCGGCAAGGACATCCCCTTCCCGCCGCTGGCCCTTTTCGATGCCGCCACCGGCGAGCCCAACCACAAGAACATCGCCACCCACGTGGCGCTGACCGGCGACGCCATCGCCATCGCCGACGCCTATGCGGCCGCCGACTTCGATTTCTCGGGCACCAAGGCCTTCGATGCGGGGACCGGCTATCGCTCGACCTCGTTCCTCACCGTGCCCCTCAAGAACCACGCGGGCGACGTCATCGGCGTCCTGCAACTGCTCAACGCCCGCCATCCCCGGAGCGGCGCCGTCGTTCCCTTCGGCGACGACATCCAGCCGCTGATCGAGGCCTTGGCCTCGCAGGCGGCGGTGGCGCTGGACAATCGGCAATTGATCGACGCCCAGCGCCACCTGATCGATTCCTTCATCACCCTGATCGCCAAGGCCATCGACGCCAAGTCGCCCTACACCGGCGGCCACTGCCAGCGGGTTCCGGCGCTCACCAAGATGCTGGCCGAGGCCGCCTGCGCGTCCGACGACGAACCGTTCGCCGACTTCGCGCTCGACGACGAGGGCTGGTACGAACTGCACATCGCGGCCTGGCTTCACGACTGCGGTAAGGTGACGACGCCGGAATACGTCGTCGACAAGGCCACCAAGCTGGAAACCATCTACAACCGCCTGCACGAGATCCGCACCCGCTTCGAAGTGATCAAGCGCGACGCCGAGATCGCCTGCCTCAAGGGCATCCTGGCCGGTGGCGACGAGGCCGCGCTGCGCGCCGCGCGCGACCGCAGGCTGGCCGAAATCGACGACGACTACGCCTTCATCGCCGAATGCAACATCGGCGGCGAGTTCATGGCGCCCGAGAAAATCGAACGGGTCAAGCGCATCGCCGCGATCAAATGGCTGCGCACGCTCGATGACCGCCTTGGGATGTCGGTGAGCGAACTCCGGCGCCTCGACACCACCGCAGCCCGGCCCCTGCCGGCCGAGGAATCGCTGCTGGCCGATCGCGCGGAGCACATCATCCAACGCGACCCGGGTGATCGCCTGGAGCGGGACAACCCCCACGGCTTCCGGCTCGACATGCCCCGGCACAAATACAATCTGGGTGAAATCTACAACCTGTGCATCCCGCGCGGCACCCTGACGGCCGAGGAACGCTACAAGATCAACGACCACATCGTGCAGACCATCGTCATGCTGAACGAGTTGCCGTTCCCCAGGCACCTGCGCCGCGTGCCGGAATACGCCGGCGGCCATCACGAGACGATGATCGGCACCGGTTATCCGAAAAAGCTCCGCAAGGAGGACATGTCGCTGCCGGCCCGGGCCATGGCCGTCGCCGACATCTTCGAGGCCCTCACCGCCTGGGACCGCCCGTACAAGAAGGCCAAAAGCCTGAGCGAAAGCCTTCGCATCATGGCCTCCATGCGCGACGCCCAGCACATCGACGCCGACCTCTTCGATCTGTTCCTGACCTCGGGCGTCTATCGAACCTATGCCGAGGCCCACCTGAAACCCGAGCAGATCGACGCCGTCGACATCGCCCCGCTGCTGATGCGCAAGGTTTAGCCGATCAGGCCAGCACCCGCGCCGCGACGATGCCGGCGAAAACGATCAGGGCGAAATCGCGGTTCGAGCGGAACTTGCGCAGGCAATCCTTGGGCTTGTCGATCGCCAGGGTCCCGGCCTGCCACCCCAGGTGCGCCGCCGCCGCCGCCAGAAAGGCGTAATAGGGCCAGGCCAGACCGGCCGCCCATCCCGCCGCCGCCAGCAGGCCGATGGTCGCGGCGAAGAAGCCGTAGAGCCACGGCCGGGTCGCGGCGCCCAGACGCAGCGCGCTTGACTTGACGCCGACCAGCAGGTCGTCCTCCTTGTCCTGGTGGGCGTAGATGGTGTCGTAGCCCAGCGTCCAGAAGAAGCCGGCGGCGTACAGAATGACGGCCGGCGCCGCCAGCCCTCCGGCAACCGCCGCCCAGCCGACCAGCGCCCCCCAGTTGAAGGTGAGGCCCAGCCAAGCCTGCGGCCAATAGGTGACGCGCTTCATGAAGGGATAGATCGCGACCAGTGGCAGCGAGGCGATGCCGACCCCGATCGCAAACGCGTTGAACTGGATCAACACCGACAGCCCGACGGCGAGCAGCAGGCCGAGGAAAGCGGCCGCAGCCTTGAGCCCGACGGCGCCGCTGGCCAGCGGCCGGTCGGCGGTGCGCGCCACCCGGCCGTCGAAGTCGCGGTCCGCCATGTCGTTGACGATGCATCCGGCGCCGCGCATCACCACGGCGCCGATGCCGAACAGCGCGATCACCAGTGGATCGGGCCATCCCTGGCCGGCCAGCGCCGCGCCCCACCAACAGGGAATCAGCAGAAGCCAGGTGCCGATCGGCCGGTCGAACCGGGCCAGCCGAAAAAACGGACGGGCGCCGACCGGCACGAACCGGTCGACCCAGTTGCCGACCGGAATGTCGCTGGCATTGGACGCAGGGTTCGTCATGGCCCGAAAGATAATCAGCCGACCGGCGACCGGCAATGCCCCGATCGGCCGGCGCAGTCCCACCCGGACGCCGGCCTTGCCCCGGAGGGCGGGCCGCCTATGATGGCGATGGGACGATCAAGGGGCATCATGGATACCGCCAAGCCATCCGCCAGAATCTTCACCGCCGGCGCCCTCGACACCGGGCTGTCGATTGTGCTGGAGCGCCAGCAGAGCCATTACCTGACCCACGTCATGCGCCTCAACGAGGGCGATGCCGTCGCCCTTTTCAACGGCCGCGACGGCGAATGGCGGGCCACCATCGCCGAGACGGCGCGCCACGCCGTCACCCTGCGTTGCGAGACGCAAACCCGCCCGCAGCGAAGCGAACCCGATGTCTGGCTCGCCTTCGCGCCCCTCAAGAAATCGCGGGTGGATTTCGTGGTCGAGAAGGCGACCGAGCTCGGCGCGTCGCGTTTGATTCCCGTGTTCACCCGCCACACCGCGGCCGAACGGGTCAACCACGACCGCCTGCGCGCCCACGCCGTGGAGGCGGCCGAACAGTGCGAAAGGCTGAGCGTTCCCGCGGTCGCCGACGCCGTGACGCTGGAGCGCCTGCTGGCCGATTGGCCGGCGGGGCGCCGGCTGTTCGTCCTCGACGAAACCGGCGGCGGCCGCCCTGTCGCCGCAGCGCTGGCGGCATCGCACCGCCAGGACCTGGCGGAACCGCCGCGACACGGGATCCTGATCGGACCGGAGGGCGGTTTTTCGCTCAACGAGCTTGACGCTCTGCGCAAACTCGCCTTTGTTACCCCGGTAGGGGTTGGCCCGCGCATCCTTCGCGCGGAAACCGCCGCTCTTGCCGCGCTGTCCTGTTGGCAGGCGCTGGTGGGGGATTGGCGCTGACCCGACGTCACGCCGTTCTGCTCACCTGGACCCTTGGCACGAGGCCCCGCAATGCCGGCAAGCAAGCCCGAACGCACAGAACCCATCACCGAGAAGCGGGAGCTCGTCGAATACCTCGAAGCCGGCTGCAAGCCCCCCGAGAAGTGGCTCATCGGCACCGAGCACGAGAAGTTCGCCTATCGCCTGGACGACCTGCGTCCCCTCGACTACGAGGGCGAACGCGGCATCCGGGCCATCCTCGAGGGGCTGACCCGCTTCGGCTGGGTTCCCACCCTCGAAAAGGGCAAGATCATCGCGTTGACCAAGGCGGACGGCAGTTCCGTCACCCTGGAACCGGCCGGCCAGGTTGAACTGTCGGGAGCGCCGCTGAAAACCATCCACCAGACCTGCCGCGAGGTGAACGAGCACCTGTCCCAGGTCAAGGAGGTGGCGGCCGAGATCGGGGTCGGGCTGGTCGGGCTTGGCTATCAGCCGAAATGGCCGCGCGCCGAGATGCCGTGGATGCCCAAGGGCCGCTACGCCATCATGCGCCGCTACATGCCGACGCGCGGATCGCTGGGCCTCGATATGATGCAGTCGACCTGTACGGTGCAGGTCAACCTCGACTTCGATTCCGAAGCCACCATGGTCCGGATGTTCCGCATCGGGCTGGCGCTGCAGCCGGTGGCCACCGCCTTGTGGGCCAATTCGCCCTTCAAGGAAGGCAAACCCAACGGTTTCCTCAGCTATCGCAGCCACATCTGGACCGATACCGACCCCGACCGCTGCGGCACGCTGCCCTTCGTCTTCGAGGACGGTTTCGGCTTCGAGCGGTACGTCGACTACCTGCTCGACGTCCCCATGTACTTCGTCTATCGCGACGGCGCCTACGTCGACGCCGCCGGCCAATCCTTCCGCGACTTTCTGGCCGGGAAGCTGCCCGCCCTGCCGGGCGAGCGCCCCACGCTGGCCGACTGGCAGGACCACACGACGGTCGCCTTTCCCGAGGTCCGGCTCAAGCGCTACCTCGAGATGCGCGGCGCCGACGGCGGGCCGTGGAACAGGCTCTGCGCGCTGCCCGCCTTCTGGGTCGGGCTGCTATACGACTCCACCTCGCGACAGGCCGCCTGGGATCTGGTCAAGGACTGGACCGCCGAAGAGCACGAAAGGCTGCGCCGCGAGGTGCCGCGGCTGGCGCTCAACGCACCGTTCCGCGACGGGCGGCTCGGCGACGTCGCGCTTGACGCGCTGGACATCGCGCGCGACGGCTTGAAGCGGCGCGCCGAACTCGACGGCGCCGCCATGAGCGAAGCCCCGTTCCTGAACCCTCTCTTCAAGATCGCCGAGTCGGGCATCACCCCGGCCGAGGAACAGCTCGCCGCCTATCACGGCCGGTGGCAGGGCGACATCGACCCGATCTTCGAGGAATACGCTTACTAACCGTCTACCCCGCCCGGCAGCGGGGCCCCAACGCGACGCCCCGATAGGCCGCTCGTCGTTCGCCGTCTGGGGATTCACACGACATTCGCGTCGTCAGCGAGCCGCGGCGGCGGCGGCCGAACGGCCCCCAACTTCCGCACCACCCTTTTCGCCCGAGGACGCGATGTTCGCGCGTCCGTCGGATGCAGAGTCGCCCACCCGCCTGCCATCGCCTTGACCTCAAGCCGTGACACAAAGCAATAAGTAATGACTTAAGTAATTCTAGTTATCGACTAACTCATAACTAGACGGTTTTCTTGACATGTTTTGAGGAGCGTCTGTTACATTGTATTCCTCAATAGATCACAGCCGTTTGAATCATAAGCCATGGAAGGGAACGCGTGATGAAATCGTCATTCCTCTGCTCGTCAGCCGTTGCGATGGCGGCGATCATGGCCTTCTCGATTTCGCAAGCTCAGGCGAAAGTGACGCTGACGTATGCGACGAACACGGCGCCCACGGGCCTCCGCGGCATCGCCGAGAAGATGTTCGTCGACGAGATTGAAAAACGGACGAAGGGCGAGGTCCAGATCAAGGCTTTCTGGGGAGAATCGCTGCTCAAGGGATCGGAGATCCTGAAAGGGGTCCAGGACGGCGTTGCCGACATGGGTCACATCAACAGCAACTACTACCCAAACCGCCTCTTGCTGAACAGTGCGATCAACCTCTTCCTTCAGGGACCGGTGTCCTATGATAACAAGATCGGCGTCTATCGCACGATCTACAACGAGGTCCCGGAACTCACGGCCGAATTCGACAAGTACAAGCAGAAGATCTTGTACATCTATGCGGTGAACCCCTTCACGGGAACCTTCATCACCCCATTCAACAGCCTGGCCGACTTCAAGGGACGGCGCGTCCGCGCGTCCAGCCGCTGGTACCTTGCGCTCCTCGAAGGCCTCGGCGCCACGCCGGTCTCGATTCCGTGGGGCGACTGTTACATGGCCCTGCAGACCAAGACCGTCGACGGCGTTTTCACGAACGGGGACGCGATCAATCGCGTCAAGCTCGATGAAGTGGCGCCGAATCTCTACTATTTCGAGGAGATGTGGGTACCGACGCCGTACCTGGTGACCATCAACACCAAGAAATGGAACGGCCTTTCCGAAGACGTCCGCAAGGCCATCCAGGCGGCGGCCGCGGAAACGGAAAAGGCCTTCGGCGTCGCCTACAAGACCATGTACGACGACATCATCGCCGACC